>JAICMG010000034.1 GCA_025929365.1 Frankiaceae bacterium | reverse complement strand
CTCGGCGGTCTCCAGGTCTTCGAGCAGCAGGTACGCCAGCCCGACCAGTCGGCGATGGTGCGCCACAAACAAGGCGGTAACGGCCTCGTGCGGGTCCGTCGGCAGCTGATAGCTCTCCGACATCGACCCGCTCCCCCCTCCTCGCGTCACTCGCATTTGCGTGGACACAGAAGAGGACGCCGTTCCACGCGACCGGTTGACACGATCATTCACAAAGTTGACCAGTTTCCGCCCCGCGGGGTGGCGGCGAGAGCGGCGATGCGGCTGGCATGCCTCTAGCTGCGTTCGGCGGCCGCCGTGAGCTCGTTCATGCTGGCGACGATCTGCTCGAGGGGCGTGCCGGTCGGGTAGACCTCGACCGCGCCGGCCGCGCGCAGCTTCGGCACGTCGGACTGCGGGATCGTTCCGCCCACGACAAGGGGGATGTCGTCGCCGCCGGCAGCGACCATCGCGTCATGCGTCTTTCGGGTGAGCGCGACGTGGGCGCCGGACAGGATCGACAGGCCCACAACGTCGACGTCTTCCTGTACGGCGATCGCGGCGATCTCGACCGGGCGTTGCCGGATTCCGAGATAGACGACTTCAAAGCCGGCGTCACGCAGTACGCGCGCGACCAGCTTCGCGCCGCGGTCGTGCCCGTCGAGCCCCGGCTTGGCGACCAGCACGCGAGCCGGCACTAGAAGACCACCGGCTGGGAGAACTCGCCCCACTGGTTCTTCAGCACGTCGACCATCTCCCCCACCGTGCAGTACGCCTTCGCGCAGTCGACCAGCAGCGGCATCAGGTTCACGCTGTCGTTGGCGGCGGCAGACTCGAGCGCGCGGAGCGTTGCCGTCACGTCCGCGCCGGAGCGGCTGCGCTTGACCTCGGCGAGTCGCTCGAGCTGGCGCAACCGGCCCTTCTCGTTGAGCTCGAAGCCCTCGACCTCCGGCGCTGCATCGTCGGTCACGAACTTGTTGACACCGACGACCGGTCGAGCGCCGCTGTCGAGTGCCTGCGCGATCCGGAACGCCTCGTCGGCGATGAGCGAGTGCAGGTAGCCCTTCTCGACTGCCTCGACCATCCCGCCCTGGCGTTCGAGGTCATCCATGATCTCGATGACCTTCGCCTCCATGGCGTCGGTCAGCGCCTCGACGTAGTAGGACCCGCCCAGTGGATCCGCGACCTTGGCGACACCGGTCTCGTACGCGAGCACCTGCTGGGTCCGCAGCGCCAGCGTCGTCGACTCCTCGGTCGGCAGCGCGAAGGGCTCGTCCCAGGCCGCGGTGAACATCGACTGCACGCCGCCCAGCACCGAAGCAAGTGCCTCGTAGGCCACCCGCACGATGTTGTTGTGCGCCTGCGGCGCGTACAGCGATGCGCCACCGGCAACACAGCCGACGCGGAACATGCACGACTTCTCGTTCTTCGCGCCGTACCGCTCCTTCACGATCCGCGCCCAGCGGCGGCGACCGGCGCGGTACTTCGCGATCTCCTCGAAGAAGTCACCGTGGGTGTAGAAGAAGAAGGAGACCTGCGGCGCGAACTCGTCGATCGTCATCCGGCCGCGCGACACGACCTCGTCGCAATAGGTGACGCCGTCCATCAAGGTGAACGCCATCTCCTGTGCAGCGTTGGCGCCGGCGTCACGGAAGTGCGCACCCGCGACCGAGATCGCGTTGAACTTCGGGACGTCGGTCGCGCAGAACTCGATCGTGTCGGCGATCAGCCGAAGTGACGGCCGCGGCGGCCAGATCCACGTGCCACGGCTGACGTACTCCTTGAGGATGTCGTTCTGGATCGTGCCGCGAAGCTTCGCCCGATCGACGCCTTGCTTCTCCCCCGCCGCCACGTAGAACGCGAGCAGGATCGCGGCTGTCCCGTTGATCGTGAAGCTGGTGCTGACCTGGTCCAGCGGGATCTGATCGAACAGCAGCTCCGCGTCGGCGAGCGTGTCGATCGCCACCCCCACGCGGCCGACCTCTTCCTCCACGTCCGGGTGGTCGGAGTCGTAGCCGCACTGCGTCGGCAGGTCGAGCGCGACCGACAGTCCGGTGCCGCCCTGCGCGAGCAGGTAGCGGTAGCGCTCGTTGGACTCCTCCGCGGTGCCGAACCCGGAGTACTGCCGCAACGTCCACAGCCGACCCTGGTAGCCGGTCGGGAAGTTGCCGCGCGTGAACGGGAAGACCCCGGGATCCGGCACGTCCGCGGCCGGCGGGAGGTCGTCCGGGCCGTAGTGCGGCTTGAGCGGGATTCCCGACTCACTGGTGACGATGCGCTCGCCGTCCTGCCCAGGCACGGCGGAAACGTTACTCGCAATGTCGAGAGCACTACTCTCGCTCCGTGGCCACAAACCCGGACGAGGCAAGCTCTGGCGGAGTCAGCCTGTCGGTCGACGCCGGCGTGGCAGTGATCACGATCGACCGGCCGCAGGTGCGCAACGCGATCGGCTTCAAGACCGTCGACGGGATGCATCTCGCGCTTGCCGAGATCGAAGCCGCAGACGACGTCGCGGTGGTCGTCCTGCGCGGCAGCGGCGATCGCGCATTCGTCTCCGGCGGCGATCTCAAGGAGCTCGCGGTAGTCCGTACCCACTCCGAGGCCTCCGACATGGCACGCGGCGTTCGCGGCATGTGCGACCGGATCGCCGCTCTGCCGATCCCCGTGATCGCCGCCCTCAATGGACACGCTCTCGGCGGCGGCGCAGAGGTCGCGGTTGCCGCCGACATCCGTATCGCTGCGGACGACGTACGAATCGGCTTCAGCCAGGTCGACCTCGGGATCATGCCGGCGTGGGGCGGCATCGAGCGTCTCACCGGCCTCGTGGGCCGCAGCCGGGCGATGGTCGCGATCATGACCGGCACGCAGTACGACGCCGCCGCCGCGCGTGAGATCGGCCTGGTCGATCTGGTCATCCCGCGCGCCACGTTCGACGCCGAATGGCGGTCGTTCGCTGCCAAGCTCGCCGGCCTCGCACCCGGTACGACGGCTGCGGTCAAGGCCGTCGTGACGGCCGTCGCGCCCGCAGTGCACGACCACAGCCGCCGCGACGCGATCGACCTGTTCGCGACGCTGTGGGCCGCCCCGGAGCACTGGGCGGCCGTCGACGCGATCACCGCGGCGAAGCGCGGCAAGTAGACACCGCGGCGAAGCGCGGCAAGTAGACACCGCGGCGAAGCGCGGCAAGTAGACACCGCGGCGAAGCGCCGCACGCTGCCGTCGCCGACCCTTATCGCCAAATACTACGACTTCGAAGTATGGTCGTTGCGCCGGTCTGTACCGACCGTTACGCTTCGCCAGGTGTTCCGAGAAGGCCACTCTTGTTTTCGGAAACCACATCTCCCGATAGGAGACTCTGCGTGACGCGACGCCCCCGTCATCGCATCGCCACCAGTGCCGGAGTCGCCGCTCTCACGCTTGCGACAGCCGCGTGCGGCGCCCGTGTCCAGCCCTATCTCGGCAACAGCGCACAGGGTTCCTCCGGTGGTGGCATCGGGCCCGTCACCTCGGCCGCGCCGACGAGCGGCGGCCAAGGCCCGGGCGCTCCCCTCCCCTCCGCCGCAGCGAGCGGTGGCACGGGCCCGTCGGTGCCCGGCGGCAACACCGGCCCGACGAAGCACAACGGCGGCAGCGGAACGGCCGCCGCGCCGACGACGCTCGCCAACCTCTCGCCGAGCAACTTCTCCTACGACCCGCAGACGCAGGCGTCGTACTGCACCGGGAGCACCGGCAACCGGTCCTCGGCCCCGGGCGTGACCCCGACCTCGATCACGCTGGGCAGTGTCAGCGGTCTCACCGGCCCTGTGTCGGGCACCTTCAACCCAGCACCTGAGGCGGTCCAGGCCGCGTTCAGCGCCGTCAACCGTTTCGGCGGCATCTGCGGCCGCCAGCTCGTCCTCAAGGTCGAAGACGACGGTCAGACCTCGAGCGCCCACACCTCGGACATCCAGTACCTGCTGCCGAAGGTTCTCGCTTTCGTCGGCTCGACCTCCGACGGCGACAACGGCGGAGTGACCGACATGGAGAAGGCCGGCGCCCCCGACATCGGGCGCGCCGCGAACGCCAACCGCAGCAACTCGACGAACTACTGGTCGGTCGATGGCGGGAGCACGGTCGTGAAGCACGGGCGCTCATACCTGCCCCCCACCATCCCGAAGCTGCTGAAGGGTGCCGGCGTCCTGCCGAAGACGATGGCGTTCCTCGCCTACGACATCCCGATCAGCGCGAAGGTCGCGGACACCTACGAGGTGCTGATGCACCGCGCCGGCGTGAAGACCTGTTACAAGAACGTCTCGATCCCCCCGGCGCCCGGGGCGACCATGGGCGCGATCGTCAACTCGATGAAGTCGAAGCACTGCGGTGGCGTCTACACCGTCATGGACCAGGTCGGCAACGCCGACATGCTCCGCGACATGCAGTCAGAGCACTGGCGGCCGAGTGCCATCCTCTCCACCCAGGGCGCCTACACGACCGACCAGGTCGGTCTCGCCGGGGAGTCGGCCGCGCAGGGGCTGCGGATCCCGATCCCGACGCTTCCGCTCGGTGACCCGAGCCCCGTCATGCAGCAGTTCCAGCAGGAGCTCGCGACCTACCAGCCCAACCGCCCGACCAACGAGTTCGGCACCGAGTCGTGGGGCGACGCGCAGTTGTTCATCTATGCGCTCCTCAAGGCCGGCCGTAACCCGACCCGCGCCGGGATCACACACGCCTTGCAAGGCATCAAGAACTGGACCGGCGGCGGGATGTTCGGCGCGTACACACCCAACGTCCACGGCACGTCCTGGTGCTATCTGGAGACCGTCGTCAGGGGCCCGGACTTCGTCCGCGACTGGCCGAAGACCGGATTCGTCTGTGATCGGCACCTGGTCGACGTCGGCTCCGCCTGACCCGTGCTCCCCTACATCGTCCTTGGCCTGTTCGCGGGCGCGATCTACGCGCTGGCCTCGCTGGGCGTCGTCCTGACCTACCGCACGACCGGCTTCTTCAACTTCGCCTACGGCGGCGAGGCGATGTTCCTCGCCTATGTCTTCTGGCAGCTTCGCGACCGGTGGCACCTCTCGCAGTGGATATCGATCCCACTGCTGCTGCTGGTCATCGCGCCGATCCTCGGACTGATCCTCGAAGGCGTCTTCCGCACCATGGCATCCCGCAGCGCCGACGTGCAGATCGTGGTCGCGCTGGGCACCCTTGCGTTCTTCACGTCCTTCGTGCCGATCGTGTTCGGGGGCACCCCTCACCCGCTGCAGTCGATCTTCTCGCCGACGGCTTCCTTCACGGTCTCCGGGACCATCGTCACCGCGAACCAAGCCGGGACGATCGTGCTCGTCGTGGCCGCGGGCGCGTTGTTGTTCGCGCTGTTGCGTTGGAGCCGGTTCGGCACCGCGACACGGGCGGTCGTCGACAACCGCGACCTGGCCGGGCTGATCGGCGTCAACGCCAACCGGGTCGGTCAGGTCGCCTGGATCATCGCCACCATGTTCGCCGCTCTTGCCGGCGTCCTGCTGTCGGTGCAGGAGAACCTCGTCACCTACGTACTGCCGTTCCTCGTCCTCTACTCGTTTGCTCCGGCGATCCTCGGCCGCCTCACCAACCTGCCGCTCGCCTTCGCAGGTGCGATCGCGCTCGGCGTGATCAACAGCGTGTTGCAGAAGTACGGCTCCGCCGGGTTCGTCGCCAAGCTCGAAGGCTCGATCCCCTACCTTGCGCTGTTCGTCTTGCTCGTCGCGTACGGCAAGCGACTCGTCGAGGTGCGCTCATCTGTCCGCCTGATAACAGGCGCACATGTCATCGGTGACAACACGAAGCGCTATGCGCTCGTGGGCGGCGCACTCGCCGTCATCGGCGGGACCGTGCTTCCGCAGACACTCGGCGCATCGACGGTGGGCGACCTCGCGCAGGCGATGGCGTATGCCGTGGTCGCGCTGACCGTCGTCGTGCTGACCGGTTGGACCGGTCAGATCTCACTGGCGCAGATGAGCTTCGCGGGGATCGGCGCTGTTGTCGCGGCGCACATCGCCGGCACACACGGTGGCTTGTTCCCCCTCGCCATCCTCGTCGCCGTCCTGATCTCGGTGCCCGTCAGCCTCTTGATCGGCATCCCGTCGTTGCGACTCTCGGGGCTCTTCCTCGCACTGGCGACGATGGCGTTTGCCCTGCTGATGGACAACCTCGTGTTCTCGAGCAACTCCATCGGTGGCGGACTCACCGGGCTCAACCTCACCGCCGCGAAGATCGGACCCCTGCGCTTCGAGTCCGCGCAGTCGCAGTTCTATCTGTGCGGCGTGGCACTGATCGTGACGGCGTTCGGCGCCCTGTGGCTGCGCCAGGGACCCGTCGGTCGCCGCCTGCAGATGGTGCGCGACGCGCCCGACGCGGCCGCGACGCTCGGTGCCAGCCTCACTCTCACGAAGCTGGCCGTGTTCGCGGCGTGTGCCGCCGTTGCATCGATTGGTGGCGCCTTGCTCGCGATCACACAGGGCACGATCGCGCCGGTCAACTTCGACTCCTCGCACTCGCTCGCGCTGCTGCTCGCCGTCGTCCTCGGCGGCCGCTCCCTCATCAGCGGAGCGGTCTTCGCGGGCGGAGTCCAGCTCGTTCAGCTGCTGCCTCTGAACGCCAACGTCCACACGTACCTGCCGCTTGGCATCGCGGTCAGCGTGATCATGGTCGCGCGCGAGCCCGAGGGGCTGCCGCGAGTGTCGCTGCAGCAGCTGCGCTATTGCAGCGCTGTGCTCTACCGGCGCCGGATGCGCGAGCTGCTCCGGCTGCGACCGACGACCGCCCGTACGGCGCACGCGGTGGGCAGCAATGTCTGAATCCCTGCTCGCTGCCCGCGGCCTCACCATCCGCTTCGGCGGGCTGGTGGCACTCAACGAAGTCGACCTCGACGTTGCGCCATCCGGCATCACCGGCCTCATCGGTCCGAACGGCGCGGGCAAGACGACCTTGTTCAACGTCATCACCGGGCTGCTGCAGCCGACGGCCGGCGACGTGCGATACGACGGCCGTGACATCGTGCGCTGGTCACCGCAGCGACGGGGCCGCGCCGGAATCGCGCGCACTTTCCAGCGCCTCGACCTGTTCGTCGGCATGTCGGTGCGGGACAACCTGCGCGCCTCGTGGGAGGCGAGCGTGCCGGGCGGGATCTTCGGGCGCCACGCCCGCGATGGTGCAGCGCTCGTCGACGCGATGATCGAGCGGCTCGGGCTCGAGGACGTGGCCGACCGGCGCGCCGGAACCCTCCCGACCGGCATCGGCCGCATGGTCGAGCTCGGTCGTGCGCTGTGCACACGCCCGCGGCTGCTGCTCCTCGACGAGCCCAGCTCGGGCCTGGACGGCACCGAGACCGCACGCTTCCGCGACCTGCTCGTCGAGATCACCGGGACGGCGCAGCACGACCGTCCCGCGCCTGCGGTGCTGCTCGTTGAACACGACGTGCGACTGGTCATGGAGGTGTGCGAGCAGATCACGGTGCTCGACTTCGGACAGCAGATCGCACGCGGGACGCCGCAGGAAGTCCGGCACGATCCTGCCGTCATCGCGGCGTACCTCGGGGACAGCGGCGCGGAGCTCACTGGCGCGCGGAGCACGGAGCTCACTGGCGCACGGAGCACGGAGCTCACTGGCGCGCGGAGCACGACCTGATGCCGACTCCGCTGCTCGAGCTCGAGGGCCTGTCCGTCTCCTACGGCGGGATGCGCGCGCTGTCCGACGTCAGCCTCGTCATCCCGGAGGGCTGCGTGGTCGCGCTGCTCGGAGCCAACGGCGCCGGCAAGACAACCACACTCCGCGCCATCTCCGGCCTCGTCCGCCCGGACAGCGGGCGCATCAGGTTCCGCGGACGCAGCATCGAGCGCACCTCGCCGCACCGGATCGCCTCGATGGGCGTCATGCACGTCCCCGAGGGCCGGGGCATCTTCCGCAGCCTCACCGTCGCCGAGAACCTCGAGATGGCCGAGTACGGCCGCGGCGAGAAGTCCGACGTTCCCGTCGTGGAGCAGGCAGTGGCCCAGTTCCCGCCGCTCGGCAACCGGCTCCGCCAGCTCGCCGGCACCCTCTCCGGCGGCGAGCAGCAGATGCTCGCGCTCGCCCGCGCGTTCGCCGCGAAGCCGCAGCTGCTCATGCTCGACGAGATCTCGATGGGGCTGGCACCTCTCGTCACCGAAAAGCTGTTCGTGGCGATTCGCGAGGTTGCGGCGACCGGAGTCGGCATGCTGTTGATCGAGCAGTACGTCGATGCCGCGCTGGGTCTCGCCGACTACGGCTACGTACTGGAGAAGGGACGGATCGTGGACATGGGCGACGCCGGGGACCTCCGCGCCGGCGACGCGCTCGCCGCTGCCTACCTCGGAGCCGCGCTATGAGCGGTCCGCGGCATCGACGCCTCGCCGTTGCCGCCGCCACCGTGATCATGATCGGGGCCCCCGGGATCACGTTCTGGATCGCGCCCGCGAGCGGTGCGAGTGTCGGGGCACCGGGCAGCCAGCTCGCCGGTATCAACACGCAGGCGACCTCCACCGCCGCGCGCCTCGTGACCTTCACCCCGGGCCTCGCGCCCACGGGCAACGCCGTGACCGGAACCATCGTCGAGGCAGACCTGCCCTATGCGAACTCCACGGCCGGGACCGGCCCGACGACTGCGGGAACGGCCGCGCTGGCGTGGCCCGGCGACGTGGTGGCCAACCTCGGCAACGCCGCGGCGACGTTCTCCCCGTCCTTCCCGTCCTCGCTCGTGAACGTGCTCAACTACCCGGCCGCCGCGCACTCGGCGTACCCGGCACAGCTTCATACGCCCGCGTCCGCGACCTTCCCGCCCGGCGGCGGGCCGGCAGGCGTCGGCACCGCGACAACCCACTCGACCGTCGGCGAGAGCACGTCGCGTGCGGTGATCAGCGACCTTCCGCTGCTGGGGAACAAGAAGGGGCCGCTGATCGACGTGGCGTCCGCGACGACGGACACATCAGCCACCGTCAACGCCTCGTCGGTCTCGACGCAGGCCGAGACGCACATCGGTCACATCACCATCGCCGACGTGATCCGGATCGACGGTGTCGACTCGCTCGCCGTGGCGGCATCCGACGGACGCGTGGGTCACCACTCGAGCGCACTGCGAGTCGGCGGAGTATCCGTCGCCGGCGTCGCGGCCAGCATCGGACCCGATGGCATCACCTTGAACAAGAAGGCGCAGAACCTGCCGGTCGACGTGCTCGACGTCGCCAACACCGCCCTCACTTCCTTGCAGCAAGCCGGCCTCACGATCAAGCTGTTGCCGGCAGAGGGAGTCGACGCGAGCAACGAGAGCAGTGCGACGTCGGGTTCGCTCCAGATCCGCTTCGAGGACGACAACATCCCGAACCTCGGCGCGGCTCTGCCGCAAGTGCCGCTTCCGCTTCCCAACTCCTTCGGCTTCGAGGTTGACCTCGGCGGCAGCCAGGCGGACGCCGCCGCTACTCAGCTTCCGGGCGCGACAACCGGGCCGCAGCCCACCTCGACGACGACGGCCGGAACATCACCCGGCGGGACCGGCGCAGGTGCGTGCTGTGGCGCGCCGGCCGGGGTGCCGACGGGTCCAGGCATCTCGTCGTCGCTCCCGCCCGGCCCAGGTCCGCTGCTGGCAGCGCCCAGCGCCCTCGGCGTCCCGCTGCGGGCGAGCTGGGTCATCCTCGCGTTCCTGCTCTCGCTGCTCGCGGCGGGGCCACTACTTGCCTATGCCAACTGGCAGCTACTCCGTGGGAGGTCGTCGTGAGCTCAGTCGCGTCGGGGGGAAACGACGTACCCAGCACCACCGATACCGCTTGGCTGTTGCGCGGTGGCCGCAGGAAGGGAGGCGTGCGCCGCATCCCGTCGCTGGTCCGTGAGGGCGGCCTCGACCTGCGGAACACCTGGCAGATCGTCGCCGGCGCGATCCTGCTGCCGCTCGGCGTTGCCGTCATCCTCCTCGGTTGGTCGGGTGCGGCCCACGGCCGCGTCGAGCAGCAGCAGATCCCCTACCTGATCAGCGGCGGCCTGCTCGGGCTGGCCAGCGTGATCATCGGCGGCTTCTTCTTCTGGGCGCACTGGCTGTACCGGATCTACGACCAGGCCGACCTGCACCACCAGGAGGCGATGCGCCAGCAAGCCGAGCTGATCCGGGCACTCCTGCAGCTGCAGGGCGGTGTCCCGTCTTCTGCCACCGCACGGGTCAGTGCCGGCGCCGCGCCGACGTCGTACGTCGCCACGCGGACCGGGACGACCGTGCACCGGCCGGACTGCTCGCTCGTCGCGAGCCGCGCGGGGCAGCTGCGGACGCTCACCGCCGCCCAGGCGGCGAAGCTGAAGCCCTGCCGGGTGTGTGACCCGCTCGCCGGCTAGCGCCGAGGCCTGCGACCAGATCAGAAACTGGTCACAAGGTGCTATGTACGACCAGCGGGGACGCGGCCGACATTTGAGTCGTGAGGGCACTCGGGGGCGCGATGCGCCGACTTGTGCAGATTTCCTACGTCCGGTTGTGGCTGCAGTTCTTCGGCGCCGGCGTGGTCGTCTGCCAGGTGTCGCTCGCCCTGTTGCGTCCCGGCATCCATGACCGGCTGATCCTCGCGATAGCCAACATCGCGGCCGCGATCCTGATCGTGGCCGGAACCCTGCGGATGCCGCCCGAGTCTCGAATCGCAAGGCTCTGGCCGCCCGCCGTCACGCTCACCGGACTCGCCGTCGTCGGTGCGATGACGACCGGGTTGTCCCCGGCCCTCGGCGGCTTCTTCGTGCTGACCTTTGTCTACGTCGGGCTCACGCAATCGAGCTGGGTGTCCCTGTGGCTGGTCGCTCCGGCAACGGTGAGCTGGCTGCTCATCAACCGGCCGGTGGACCACACCATCGTCGCCCGCCTGCCGGTGGCGCTGAGCCTGTGGGTGCTCCTGGCCGAGCTGCTCAGCCGGGTGACAGCGCAGCACCAGGCGCACAAGGACCGGCTTGCCCACCAGGCGACGCGGGACGCGCTGACCGGCCTGCGCAACCGGCACGGCCTCGAGGAGCTGATCGGAGGCGCCTCCGTCGGCGACGCCCTCATCTTCCTCGACCTGGACAACTTCAAGACGGTCAACGACCTGCTCGGTCACGACATCGGCGACCAGGTGCTCGCCGATCTCGGCCGCATCGTCCTCGCGGTCCTGCGACCCCATGACATCGCGGTGCGGTACGGCGGCGACGAGTTGCTTCTGGTGCTGCCGGAGACACCGACAGAGGGCGCCGAAACATTGGTTCGCCGGCTGCGGCGTGGCTGGTCGGCGTCGCATCCGGAGCTGACCTTCTCGGTCGGCATCTCAGTGGTTGATCGCGGCGGTGGCGCCGGCGCTGCCAAGGAAGCCGACGACGCCCTGTACGTCGCCAAGCAACGCGGCCGCAACCGGACCGAGCTGGCAGGCCGCCACCCGGCAGTGGTGATCCCCGGTCAGGCCAGACCTGTCGAGGACCGCGTCAACTAACGGCGCGGATCGTCTCCGGCCGGTCCACGCGGTGCGCTGGAGCGTGAATCGTCAGCGTGAGGGTTCTCGCGTCGTAGCGCCAGGTGGTGGCGACTCCGTCGACGGTCACTGCCGACGGGCGGCCGGCGTCGACGTACCGGATCGTCCACGACCGCTTCGTCAGCGCGCCGGGGAACGCTCCGTCGACCGCACCGATGCGAAGCCGGTCCCCTGCCGCGGTGATGCGACTGCGCAATCGCGTCCACGCGTCCGAGCCGTGCTCGTAGCCGAACCCCTCGCCGGCGTCGTCGTACAGCCGGCCGGATCCGCTGTGGTCACCGAAGACGGTGAGGATCAGGTGATCGCGCGGGCCGGCCGTGGAGTGCGCGACAGCCGGCTGGGACGGCAGGACGGTGCCGGCGCGGACGAACACCGGCATCTGGTCGAGTGGAACCGACAGCTTCTGACTCGACGGCCCGGCGTACGTCCGCCCGGTGAAGTAGTCGACCCACAGACCGGGCGGGAACCACACCCTCGCAGGCGCGGGGTCCCCCTGTGCCGTCACCGGGCGGACGAGGACGTCACGCCCGACGGTGTACTCCTGCGCGTGGCGGTACGCCGCCGCGAGACCCGGCCACTGCAGGTAGAGCGGCCGCACCATCGGCAGGCCCGTGTCGTAGGCCTGCCGCGCGACGGTGTAGAGGTAGGGCAGCAGCGACTCGCGGAGCCGCAACGCACCGGCGGCGGCGCGGTCGTAGACCGGCGGGTAGTCCCACGGCAGCCTCGCGCCGTGGTTGGAGTGCAGCCGCAACAGCGGCTGGAACGCGCCCAGCTGAACCCACCGTACGTACATCGTGGCCGGCAGCTTCGACCCCGACGCACCTGCGCTCGCCTGGCACATCTTGTGGATCGGCGCGCCGTTGAAGCTGCCGATGTCATGGCTGACGTACGGCAGGCCGACGTTGCCCTCCTCGGCACTGAGCTTCGCCTCGAAACCGAGCATCGCCCAGGTCGCGCACGTGTCGCCGGTGAAGTGGATCGCGTAGCGGTGCTCGGCGAAGATGCCCGGCCCCGGGCCGGCCACGGGATCGTCACCCTGGTGCGACCCGCCCACGCGCGACAGCACGAGCCAACGGTTGCCGCGCTTGTGGAGGTGCTGCCAGTAGAGGCGGTTCAGCCAGGTGTCGGGAGTGAGCCCGGCCGCGGATGCCGACGTCGCGTCGCAACACCAGTCGAGCCACCAGTCGTCCACGCCGTCGGCAGCAACCGGGGCATGCAGGCCGAAGTACGCCGCGATCTGCCGCTGCTGCGTGAGGTCGAAGACATGGCACTGGCCGAGCGGGTCGATCTGCTGCAGCGTGCACATCGCATCGAGCGGGAGTGGGCCGGTCGCCGCAACCGTCTTGCTGTACTGCGGATCGGTGCTGTCGATGGACGGATGAATGTTGAGCACGAGCGCGATGCCGTGGCGATGTGCCCAGGCCACGAACTTCTTCGGACTCGGAAACAGCGTCGAGTTCCACTCCCAGCCGTTCCAGGACCACGCCTGCGTGTGGCCGACGACCGCCCCCGCGAAAATCGGTGACACCGGGCTGGGCTGGCGCTTCCAGTCGGTATCGATCGAGATCGTGTCGAGCGGCACCCTGTGGGCGCGGAACTGGCGCAGCAGCTTCGGGTAGTCCGGCGCGGCGTAGGCGTAGTAGCGCGAGAACCACACGCCGAAGGCGGTCCGCGGCAGCAGCGGCGCCGGCCCGGTCAGCGTGCGCAGGTCGCGTAGCGCCCGCGCGTAGTGATTCCCGTATCCGAAGAAGTAGCCGTCCTGGTAGCCCGGCGCGGTGTGACGCACCGCAAAGCCGGGCGGGCGCGGCGTCAGCAACGCGTCGGTGGAGTCGTCGAGCAGGTACCAGCCGGCGCGGGTGAGCAGCCCCGGGTGCAAGGTCACCGGCCCGGCCTTGTCGTCCAAAGCGCGAATCCATCCGCCGAGGTTGCCCTTCGAGGCAACCGGCGACCAGGCGGGCCGCACCGACCAGCCGTCACCGACCGCGCCCACGCTGGTGTTGTGCGCGCTGAACCGCCCGCCCGCGATGCGGTAGCGCACCACCAGCTCGGAGGTCCGGATCGTCAGTACGCCGTGAGCGCGGCGCGCGGTGTACGCCGCGGTCGGCGTACGGTCCTGCGCCACGGTCGTCTGCCGGTTCTCGAACCGCCCGTCCGGGGCGTACTCGAGCCGGATCAGCGACGGGGTGAGGACCTCGAACCTGGCGTGCCCCGCACGCACCGCATCGCGCGGCACCCCGCCCCCTGGCTTCGCCACGACCGGCTTCGCTCCGGACGCGACGGCTGGGACGAGGGCCAGCCCCGCGACCAGCGCCGTCAGGCAGGCAAGCCGAACCCGCTTCATTGCCTCCGAAGTGTGCCTTAGAGCCAGCGGCGGTCCTGGGCCACGCGGCAGAGCTCTCTGCGTTTCGCGTGGGTCGGCATGTCGGCAAGCCCGGTCTTGAGGTAGGCGCGCTTCAGCGCGGCCTTGACGGCGTCGACGGCCCGAGGGGTCCCGAGTGCCGCCGCGATCTCCGCGTTGGTCGCCGGCTCGCCACCACGCACCCACGGCTGGGCCAGCTGTCGCACCACCTGGAGCTGGTAGTGCGACAGCGCCTCCTCGCCGTCGCGGGTCGACAGCCGGCCGGCCAACGGCTCTTGCACGACCTCTACTGTTCCCCTGGCCGCGGGAGCGGTAATCGTTAACGGCGCCCCCAACCGGGTAGGAAAAGCCCGACCGAGGTGAGCGACGCGAGTTGAGGAGATGACGTGGCTTCGGCGACACGCGAGCTGCTCGCCGAGCGGTATCACCTCGAGGAACGCATCGCGACCGGCGGCATGGGGGTCGTATGGCGTGCGCGCGACCACCGGCTGGGACGCGACGTCGCGATCAAGTTGATCCGCCCCGAGTACGCCGACGATCCGACCTTCCGGCAGCGGCTGGACCTCGAGGCACGCGCGATCGCCGCGATCAACAGCCCGCACGTCGTACGGATCCACGACGTCTGTGAGGAAGCGGATCCGGCCGGCGGCTACCGTGCGTTCCTCGTCATGGAGCTGGTGGAAGGCGAGCCGCTCTCGGCGGTCCTCCGAAACGGACCACTGGGCGTCGAGCGCACTTCGGGTGTCGTGGGCCAGGCCGCCTCCGCGCTCGCCGCGGCGCACGACCAGCAGATCGTTCACCGTGACATCAAGCCGGCGAACGTGATGGTGGGGCCGGGTGACCGCGTGACGGTGCTCGACTTCGGGATCGCGCGCGCCGCGGATGCCGTGGCTCTGACCGCGACCGACCTCGTCCTCGGAACCGCGCGCTACATCGCTCCCGAGCAGGCCGATGGACGCGGCGCGACCGCGGCGAGCGATGTGTACTCACTCGGCGTCGTCGCGTTCGAATGCCTGTCAGGCGTCCCGCCGTACGACGTCGGCTCAGACGTCACCATTGCGCTTGCCCACCTCCGAGACCCGGTCCCGGCCCTTCCCGCCGATATTCCCGAGCCGATCGCGGCCCTGGTCCGCCAGATGCTCGCGAAGGCCCCGGCGGATCGGCCGACGTCCGCGGTCGTCGCGGGACGCTTCGCGGAGATCGCTGCGCCGCGGGTGATCGACCTCACCGACGAGACATCCGGCACGTCTGCCGGCCGCGACGGCGAGGCAGCCGCGCCCCCGGGCCCCGAGCCGACCGCCGTGATGCCCGTCGTCATGGCGGCCCGGCACCGCTTCCTCGACCGGTTCGCCGGTCGTGACCTTCACGAGACGCGCTCGGCGCTGCTGAAGCCGAAGCTTCTCGCGATCCCGGCCGCGGCAGTCGCACTGATCCTCCTCATCGTGCTGGCGGCGGGCGGGGGGTCGCGCGGCGCTCCGGCCGCCGCCGCAACGGGAACGCACCACAAGCATCACGCCGTCGCGAAGGTGAGCATCGACCCGTCCCTCTACGTCGGCCAGCAGTGGCAGGTCGTCATGCTCGCGCTGCAAGGACTGGGCGTCGATCCGACACCGCAGTACGTCGAGCAGGGCGCCAACGGCAGCGTCCTCGGTCTGTCGCCGACCGGGAAGGTGGCGAAGGGGACGACGATCACGGTCTTCGTGGCGCGCGCCCCGCAGCCGAAACAGCCCAAACCGAAGCCGAAGGGGCCGGGCCCGGCCCACATCCCGCCGGGCCACGCCAAGAAGGACCACGGTCCACACGGCCACGACGACTGACCGCACCGAGACAGGGTTGCGGCTCACCCGCTTCGGCGCGCGGTTGCTGTTGTGGTCCTGCGCGCTGATGGCGGCGACCGGGTTGGGTTTCGCGTCCCTGGTCCGAGCAGAGTCGCCTTACTAGCAAGCGACGTCGTGGTCGACGCCCTGCCTGATCCATTGCGCGAGCAGAGCGGGGCCACCGGTGATCGAGTGGCTCCGGCAGTTCTCGGTTGCATGCGCCTTGCTGTTCGCGCCGCCGCCCCACACCGGGATGTGGGAGAAGCTCGAGCTGCCGCCCGTGATGTAGTCCCACCACATCGTCTCGGTGTAGATGCCGGCGGTCACGTGACGGTGGCGCCGCAGGTAGGTCAGCGCACCGTGGATGACGGCGCGGTTCGCCGCGATGCCCGCTGAGCTGTAACCCCACGTGTTGTCGGTCTCGACGTCCAGCCACCACCGCGTGTTGCCCGAGGCGCCGATGACCGCGACGTACCCCCATGCGGCCGCGGCAGCTTCGTAGCCATAGTCATACGCGCAACCGACGTCGTACTTGGGGGTGGGCTCGCACGCGCGCGGGCCGCCCTGCGCCCAGTGCGTGCTCTGGTGCCCCGGATCGGCGAGGTTGACGTAGTACTCCGGCCGATACGGCAGCGCGCTCGCCCACGCGTACTCCGCGGACAGGCACGGTGAGGAGAAGTACGGCCGGCCGTCGGTGGTCGCGATCACGCCGAAGCTCCCACCGCCCGGCATCGTGCTCCCGCAGCTGTGCGCGCCGACATCGCGTCCAACCGCGCCTCGCGGTGGATTGCCTGCGGCGCGCAGCGCCGGTGTGGCGGATCCCGAACCGAGCGTCGCGGCGAGCACGACCACGCCCACGAGGCGACCGATGACGGACAGCACGGCGAACACGACGTCCGACGCTAGCCCGCCGAGCAGAACTACCTATAGACGCCGCAGCGGCGACACTTGGTGCGACGGAAGAGCCGGCTGACCCAGTCGTGCCCCGGGCCGGAGATGCACGCGATGACTGCTGCGGCACGAACGTCGTCGGCCGTACGCATCCGCCACAACGGCCCGTCGACGAGCCGCGTCTCGCCGCGACCGGCGTTCTGCACCTTGGTCCCCACCTCCTGCGCACGCTGGCGCACACCAAGGGGAAGGTGTCCATCATCCCCGCTCGGTGCTGCGGGCCGTCAAGCACCCCTGTGCTGACGGGGAAGGGTGTCGATCACAAGGCGCGGCGAGCACTCAGACGAGGGCGGCCTCGGGGATCTCCATGTGCTCCGGTGCCGCGGCCCGCAGCAGCGAGGACTGACCGTCTCGCCAGGCCGTCAGCACATGGGTGGCGAACTCCCGCTCGGACCACATCAGCACCTCGGCGCCCCAGAGGATCATCGGCGCGGACGCGGGCTGCTGCCCGATCAGGCCGCCCACCAGGTCTTCGGCGGCAACCCGCTCGTGGTGGGCGTCGGCGACGACATGGACATCGAAGAAGTGACAGGCGTCCTGCGGCGCCTCGAGACGTCGCAGGGCTGCCGAGTACGCCGCCATCGGTGCGACCGAGCTCATCTCGAACGCCGCGAGATGTCCCACCATGGCGGGAAGCCACGAACGATGCAGACCGAACAGCGACGCGAGGTTCACGGTCGCAAGCGTCACGCCCGGCAGCTGCGGCAGGTAGAAGCCGTAGCGGGTGTCGAGGCCCATCAACGCGAGCGTGAGGGCGTACAGGTGCTGATGCACGTCGCGCTCGACGCCGTTGCCGTACTCACCGCGCTGGATCTCCGCAAGGGCCGCCTTCGGCCGGCCACCGAGACGCGGCAGCGCCCAGGTGTGCGGGTCGGCCTCCTTGAGCTGCCACGCGCTGCGATGCATGCAGACTTCACGCATCTGTTCCCACGTCGCGTCGTGCTCACAGAATCTCGACAGGCCGGGCCCCTGGTCATCGTCGATCAGTGCCTGCAGCTTCCCGACGACGTCATCGACCTCATCCTGCTGCGGAACCGCGTCGCGCAGCCGGTCGAGCACCCGCCGTTCGATCTCGGCGCGCGCTGCGAGCAGCTGAGGCGCCCACTCCCACTCGTCGTCCACGCCCGCGATCCCGCGGTAGTGCAGCTCGTAGAGGAGATACAGGGCGAGCGCGCTGTCGTCACCCAGAAAAGGGTCGTCCTCCGCCTCCGGCACCGCAAAGCAGCGGCCGGGAGGACGCGAAAGCGTGCTGGAAACCCACTCCGAGACCGGTCCACGTGCGGGCGGCAGCGTCGCGCGGCAATGGTCGATCACCGAGGGCACATCGCCGTACGACTGAAGCGAGGACAGGCTCACGCTGACTCTGTTCCCCACCGCCGACCTGGCGAACCGCCGGGCTCCGGTGGTCTACGGGCGCTCCCGGCCCCCTGGTACGACGAGGGCCTGCTCGTAGGCGAGGACGACGGCTTGCACGCGGTCGCGCAGGTCCAGCTTGCCGAGGATCCGGGTGACATGCGTCTTGACGGTCTTCTCCGACAGCACGAGCTCGGCCGCGATCTCCGCGTTGGACAAGCCGCGAGCGAGCGCAAGCAGCACCTCACCTTCCCGCTCGGTCAGCTTGGCGAGCAGCGGGTGCACCCCGGCGGGGGGGCCGGGCTCAGCGGGCAGGGACGCGGCGTACCGATCGAGCAGCTCACGCGTGATCCTCGGTGACACCACGGCGTCGCCGGACGCGACCGCACGGATCGCCTCGACGAGCTGATCGGGCGGCACGTCCTTGAGCAGGAAGCCGCTGGCGCCCGCCCGCAGCGCCGTGAAGGCGTACTCGTCCACATCGAACGTCGTGAGGATCAACACGCGGGTGCGGGGTGTCGAGGCGACGATTCGTCGCGTGCCCTCGATGCCGTCGGTTCCCGGCATCCGGACGTCCATCAGCACGACGTCCGGCTTGAGCTGAGCCGCACCCTCAGCGGCCTTCGCCCCGTCGCTGGCCTCGCCGACGACCTTCAGGTCCTCAGTGGCATGCAGGATCATCCGGAAGCCGGTGCGCATCAGCGGCTGGTCGTCCGCGACCAGCACCCGGATCGTCACGCCGTACCTTCCTGCAGCGGCAAGCGGGCCGAGACCCGCCACCCGCGGCCCGGCATCGGCCCGGCGCGGACCTCGCCCCCGAACAGCGCGACGCGCTCCGACATCCCGAGCAGCCCGTGGCCGGGCCTGGAGGCCCCCTCGGGCGGACTGCGGCCGTCATCACTGACATCGACGCGAAGCACGTCCCGCTCCCACTCGACCGCGACCGCGACACGGGTCGCGCCGCGCGCGTGCTTGAGAGCGTTCGTGAGGCTCTCCTGCACGATGCGGTACGCCGCCGCATCCTCCGTCGCCGGCAACGGCCGCGGGTCCCCCGCTGTCGTGAGGTCGGCGGCCAACCCGACCGCACGTACCTGTTCGAGCAAGCCGTCGAGCTCGCCGAGGCCGGGCTGTGGCGCGAGCGGCGCATCGGCTCCGCCGTCGTCACGCAGCACCCCGAGCAGCCGACGCATCTCCGCCAGCGCCTGCCGGCCCACCGCCGATGCCTGCCGCATCGCGTCGGTCGCCTCGTGCGGGTTGTTCGGGTTCGTCAGCACGGCGCCGTCCGAGAGCGCGACGACGACCGACAAGCTGTGCGCCACGATGTCGTGCATCTCGCGCGCGATGCGGTTGCGCTCGCCGATCACCGCGAGCCGGGCACGCTGGTCGCGCTCGTACTCCAGCCGCGCGGTCCGCTCCACGACGACGTCCAGGTACGTCACGTGGCTGCGCCACGCGACGCCGCCGAACAACGCCGCGGTGACGAGACCGGTGAGGAAGAGCAGCGATCCGAAGAGTCCGTCACTTGCCGGTGCGAACCGCACGGACGCAAGCACCACGCCGACCTCGAGGATGGCCGCCGCCACCAATGCCTCGGTCCGGCTGCGCCGCGCCGCGACCGTGTACAGCGCGACCAGCAAGCTGGCGTCGGCGGCGAGCGGAACCCGGGCGAGCCATTGCGTAAACGCGATCGCGCAGAGGACCAGGAAGACCGTCGAGGTGGCACGCCGTCTTGCGATGAGAGGCGCGATCAAAGCCTGATCCAGGACCCACACCCACCAGCGGTTCTCGTCGCCATCGACCAGCGGAATGGCCGTCGCGAGATCGATGAGGAGGACTACCGCCGCGTTGGCGAGCAACGGCCGGCGCGCAGCGAACCGCAGGACGGCGGCAAGCGGGGTCCACATCTCGTCGAACGGCCACACCCGCTCGATCGCAGTGCGCTCTCCCACCCGTCGCTCCCCAACGCAGTCCAACTGGCCCAACGGTACGAGACGCACATGAGGGCCGAATAAGACCAGCGATGTAGGGCGCCGAGCGGTGATACGACGCCTGACGGACGTTTGGGTACACCGCAGGCATTACCGTCGGGGTCAATCCCCATGGAAACACTCGCTGCGCCTGTCCCAACCGGGTCGATCACCGGGGGAACGATGCGCTCGCGAGGCGTTCGGCTCGGCCTGCAGCTCGGGGTCCTCGCCCTCGTCGTGTGGCTACTGGTCTTTCCGCAGCTGCGCGGCTCGTCGCACTCGCTTCCTCTGCTCTGGGATCTCGACACCGCTTGGGTGCCGCTCGCCCTGCTCGCGGAGCTGGCCTCGCTGACCGCGTACACGCTGGCGACGCGGACGATGCTCGCCAAGCCGATCCGGCCGCCGTACCGGCGGGTGATGGCGATCGATCTCAGCTCGATCGCCCTCGGCAAGTGCCTGCCCGACGGCGGCGCGGCGGGTACGGCGCTGTGCTGGCGACTCCTGGTGAACAACGGCGTGCCGCGAAGCGACGCGGCGTTCGCCAAGCTCGCGCAGGGACTCGGCTCGGCGGTCACACTGCAGTTCCTGCTGTTCACCTCGCTGGTCGCGGGCGCATGGGGTCACGGGTTCACGAGCTGGAGCATCGCGCCGACGGCGATGGCGGGCGTCTGCCTCACCGCCGTGACGGTCCTCATCCTCTCGCTGCGCAAGCCGCGGTTCCGCGAGGCGATTGCGGGATCCGTGGCGCGAATCCCTCGGGTCGGCAAGTCCGTCGCGGCAAGGATCAGCTACTTGTACGAGCGCTACCTCGAAAGCCACCTCCGCGGCGCGGCGCGTGACCGGCGCCGGCTCGCGGTGGCCGCGGCGTGGTCGCTGGGCAACTGGACGCTCGACTTTGTCGCGCTCTACGCCTCGCTGAGCGCGTACGGCGCGCATGTGGGCCTCGAAGGCGTCGCCGTCGCCTTCGCGATTGCGTGCTTCGGCACGTGGCTGCCCATCACACCGAGCGGGCTCGGTGTCACGGAAGGCCTGATGATCCCGGCGCTGATCGCGTTCGGGTCGCCGCGAATCGGCGCCGTCCTCGGCGTACTGACCTGGCGGGCGATCGCCTACTGGCTGCCGATCCCACTGGGTGCGGTCGCGTACAGCGCGCTGCATCTCGGGCGGCGCGCGAAGGCGGACCCGCTGCCCCTTCCGGCAGACTGAGCCGGTGAGGAAGACCCGACGGCGGTCGGGTTGAACGCCGGACCGCTCTTCGCCTCTGTGTTCCTTGCGACGTCCGTCGAGGCGGTCGAGGCGACGACGATCGTGCTGGCCGCCGGCGTCGCGCGCGACTGGCGCTCGTCGCTGACCGGCGCCGGCGTCGCGGTCGGCGGACTTGCTGTCGCCGTGGCGGCGCTGGGACCCGCCGTGGAGCGGATCCCGTTGACCTGGTTGCGGCTCGTCATCGGCTTGGCGCTGCTCTGGTACGGCATCAAGTGGTTGCGCAAGGCGATCCTTCGCGCGGGTGGCTACCTGAAGCTGCGCAGCGAGGCCGCGTCGTACGAGAAGGAGCTCGAGATCGCCCGGGCGATGAAGGTCGAGCACCGGTGGGGTGTGGCCGACTGGGGCGCGTTTCGGCTCTCGTTCAACGGCGTCCTGCTCGAGGGCCTCGAGATCGTCGTCATCGTGCTCACCTTCGGCGCGAACGACCACAACACCGCGTTGGCCGGCCTCGCCGCCGTCGCTGCCGTCGTCGTGGTCGCGGTCGCGGGCGTGGCCGTGCGAGCGCCGCTGACGAAGGTGCCGGAGAACACGATGAAGTTCGTGGTCGGCATCATGCTCACGTCGTTCGGCACCTTCTGGGCCGCGGAGGGGGCGCACCTGCACTGGCCCGGCGACGACAAGGCCCTGCTCGTGGTGATCCCGTGTGTGGTGTTGATCTCGATCGGGTGTGTCAGCGTGCTGCGGATGTCGCAGAACCGCGCCGGGTCAGTGCTAGCCGCCGTGCTCGGCGTACGGATCTCCGGAGTAGCCCGCCAGAGCTAAAGCGAACCGAACCGGCGCTCCCGCTCGCATGTGACATAGGTGTTGTGACAAGCCGCCCCTATGTCACATGCGTGTCGTGATTCACCACCCCTATGTCACACGCGTGTCGCGATTCACGACATCGATGTCACATACGTGCCGCTCGCGGGCGTTACGTCCTGGCTACCGGCGTCAGCGCACTTGATGCTGAGCCTCATCCTTGAACTCGCCCACGCTGTGTGAGGCGATGACGCAGAACGGGTGACCCGCGGGATCGAGCATCACCCGCACAGCCGGATCAGCGTCGTTCTGCCAATCCGCGAGCCTCGCCCCGAGGTTCGTCAGGTCCTCAACAGCGGCTTCCATGTCTGTCACGACCCACTCGAAGTGGATCTGCTGTGGTGTCTCGGAAGACGGCCACGTGGGGCGCCGATAGTCGGGCAGCGGACGGAAGTTCAACAGCCAACCGCGCGCCCGAACGGAGCCGTTGAAGATCTCGCCGTCCAACGCCTGCGCATAGAACGTTCGCAGGCGCCCCTGTTCTTCTGTGTCGGCGCAGTCGATGGTGAGGGCAACCCACTCGACTGGGGATGCGGCAGGCATAACCGCATCTTGCTCGCAGGGGTTCATGGAGGCCACAGACTTCGGAAGTTCAACGCGGTGACTACTTCGGCGAACGCGACATCGAACGCCTCGAAGATGACTACGGGCGAGTACCCGTCGGGTAGGTGCCGTTCTTCGGTACGAGGCGATCGCTAGAGGCGGGCGCGCTCGTCGATTGCTGTCGCGCCGGAGGCCTCGTCGAACGCCTTGATGAGGCCGTCTTGTGCGAATGAGGCGATGAGCCGGCCGGCCTCGTCGCGGATCTGGCCGCGCACGTAGCTCATGCCGGCCCCGACCGCCGTGCTCTCGTGGTCGTACAGGATCCAGCCGTCCCAGTCGACCGGCTCGTGAAAGCTGATGTCGATCGCCATCACCGCGGTCGAGACCGTCTTGTGCGACATCGCCGTTCCGATGCCCGCGTGCCCCCGCATCGTGGTCGAGATCGACAGGTGACCGGTGAAGTGCGCGAGGAGCGCACGCCGGAGGTCGTCGCGAGTCGGCGGCACGTCGTAGCGCAGCCAGGCCTCGAGCCGAGGCGGGCCAACCTCGTCAGGGTCGTTCGGATCGACGACGTCGACGAGCCGCAACTCGCGCCCCGGAAGCGGCATGTCGTAGGGAAGCGCGTCGTGCGGCGAGCTGTCGGGAGGTTGCACCGGGTGGCGGATGACGTCGCCAACAGGTGTGTCGAGCATCAGCGTGACGACGCCACAGATGCGCTCGCCCTGCGCGACGGTCACGATCGCCGTCGTGAAGGAGCGGCCTTCGTGGATGACGTCGACCCGGAAGTCGATCAGCTCCGCCGCGCGGATCGGCCGGCAGAAGACACCGCTCGCGCGCCGGACGACCTTTCCGCCACCGGACTTCGTCGCCGCGACGATCGCCTGCGCGAGCGACTGGCTCGCGTCGATGAGGTCGCGGTCACCCGCGTCGCTGTCGCCGCGATAGACATTCGGGCCGATCTGCTCGACGTCGAACACGTGGAGCAGGTTCGCGAGTGTCGACTCCTTCGTTGCCATCAGCGTCAGCGCTTGTAGCCGACAACCGCCGGCGTCGCCACGCCGATCTCGACAGTCACGCGGTCCTGGTAGAACGCGATGTGG
>JAICMG010000018.1 GCA_025929365.1 Frankiaceae bacterium | reverse complement strand
TCGTCCCGACCCGACCGTCGACCAGGACCAGGCGAGCGCCCAGCTGCATCAGCTGATCGGCATGCTTCCCCCGGACTACGAGTCACCGGTGGCCAAGTCGGGCGATGCCCGCACCGTCTCGACACCGGTGTTCGGGCCCGGTGGCGTGGTGGTCATGGTGCTGTCCGCGGTCCTCACCGGTGCGCCGTCGCTCGGGGGCGACGAGTCACCGCTGTCCGATCTCCACTTCACCGTTGCCCGGCTCCGAACCGCGGCCGCCGCTGTCACCGAGGCGCTGCACGGCGCCGCACCCGAGGGGGTCTGAACCGATGTACGCGTCGATTCACGGGGTCAACTACGCCGCGCTTTTCCTGCGCTTCGCACTTGGCATCCCGATGCTCGCCCACGGCTACAACCACATGTTCGGCGGCGGGAAGCTCGCGGGCACCGGGCGCTGGTTCGAGTCGCTCGGGATGAAGCCCGGCTGGCTGCACGCGCGCTTCGCGACGTACACCGAGCTCGGCGTCGCACCGCTGCTGTTCCTGGGCCTGCTGACGCCGCTTGCCTGCGCCGGCGTGATCGGCGTGATGCTGGTCGCGCTGATCACCAACCACTTCAAGAACGGCTACTTCATCTTCCGGCCGGGGGAGGGCTACGAGTACGTCCTGTTCATCACCATGACCGCGTTCGGTCTCGGGACGCTCGGTGGCGGCAGGTACTCACTCGACAACGCGTTCGACGTCGGCCGGTGGATGTACGGCGGCCGGGGCTTCCTGTTGTCGCTGCTCGGCGTCGCGGGCGCGCTGGCCCTGCTGGCGGTGTTCTGGCGACCTGAGAAGCCGTCAGATCAGGCTTGATTCCTGTATAACGTTATGCCATATAATGTAATCCTCGTGCGTCCCATTGACCTGTCATCCGAGCACCCCGGAGAGCGCTGATGGAGTTCGGCCTTTTCATCCAGAACTACGTGCCCAACAGCCGTCGTGAGGTCGATCCCGACGCCGAGCACCACGCGATCCACGAGGACATCGAGGCGGTCATCGCCGCCGACAAGGCGGGCTTCAAGTTCGTCTGGCTGACCGAGCACCACTTCCTCGACGAGTACTCCCACCTGTCGGCCAACGACGTCGTCGCCGGCTACCTCGCGGCGAAGACCGAGCGGATCCACATCGGTGGCGGCATCTTCAACCCGCTGCCCGCGGTGAACCACCCCGCCAAGGTCGCCGAGCGGATCAACTACCTCGACCAGATCACCCACGGTCGCGTCGAGTTCGGCACCGGCCGCGGCGCGGGCAGCCACGAGATCCTCGGCTTCCTCGACCACCTCGGCATCACCGACACCAACCAGACGAAGGAGATCTGGGAGGACGTCATCCGGGAGTTCCCGAAGATGTTCACCCAGGACACCTACGAGGGTTACAAGGGCAAGTACTGGTCGCTGCCGCCGCGCAAGATCCTGCCCCGTCCGTACGGCAAGGGGCATGCTCCGATGTGGTACGCCGCAGGCAACCCGCCGTCGTACGAGATGGCCGGGCGCATGGGCATGGGCGTGCTCGGGTTCTCCCTGGACCGCTGGGACAAGGTCGAGAAGCTGCGCAAGTCCTACAAGGACGGCATCGCCAACGCCGAGCCGGTCGGCTCGTTCGTCAACGACAACATCATGTCGTGCATCGCGGCGTACGTCGCCGAGGACAAGGACACGGCGTTCCAGTCCTACGTCGACTCCAAGCCGAACTACCTCGTGTCGAACGTCTACCGCTACCACGACACCTTCCCGGCGCCGGAGTGGGTGCCTAAGTGGCCGGAGACCCTGCCGGAGCCGGACCTCGAGACCGCCGCGATGGCGGCGGAGTACGGCGGCGTGGTGCTCGGTGACCCGGACATGGCGCTCGAGCAGTGCAAGCGCTGGGAGTCCACGGGCATCGACCAGCTGGTCTTCGGCATCGGTCCGGCGAAGATCGAGGACACGATCCGCACGATCGAGCTGCTCGGCAAGCACGTGATCCCGAAGATCGACACCGACCCGGTCGTGTCGACCACCCGTTACCGCGAAGGCGCCTAGCTTCCACCCGCGATTGCCGCCTGAAGACCCTCTACCGTCGTCAGACGGCAATCGCGGAGGTCCAGCTCCCGGTCTAGGTTGAGGACATGGAGCTTGGCGTACATGTCTCGCAGTTCACGTTTCCCGGCGGCCCGCAGCAGCTCGCCGAGGATCTGACCAACATCGCGGTCGAATCCGAGCGGCTCGGTTTCACGAAGCTGTCGGTGATGGACCACGTCTTCCAGATCGGGGTCCTCGGCCCGCCCGAGCACGAGATGCTCGAGGCGTACACGGCGCTCGGCTACCTCGCGGCTCGCACGTCGAGGATCAAGCTTCTCGCTTGGGTGACCGCCACGGTGTATCGCTCGCCGGGGCTGCTCGCCAAGGCCGTCACCACCCTCGACGTCCTCTCAGGCGGACGCGCCTACCTGGGGATCGGCGCCGCCTGGAACGAAGAGGAGTCGAAAGGTCTCGGCCTGTTCTTCCCGCCGCTGGCCGAGCGCTTCGAGCGGCTGGAGGAGACGTTGCAGATCTGCCTGCAGATGTGGAGCGACAACGACGGGCCGTACGTGGGCAAGCACTACCATCTGGAGCGCACGCTCAACTCCCCGCAGGCACTGACCAAGCCGCACCCTCCGATCCTGATCGGCGGCGGTGGCGAGAAGAAGACGCTGCGACTGGTCGCGAAGTACGGCGACGCCTGCAACCTGTTCGCGTACAACCCATCCGAGGTCGAGCACAAGCTCGACGTGCTGCGGAAGCACTGCGAAGACGTCGGCCGCGACTACGACACGATCGAAAAGACCGTCATGGGCGCGATGGACCCGGGCCCGGATGGGGAGAACGTCGACTCGATGCTCGAGACGATGCGCGCGATGCACGATCTTGGTGTGACGCACTTCCATGGGACCGTGCCGAACGTGGCGGCGATCAAGCCGCTCGAGATCCTCGCCGAGCGGGTGATCCCGGAGGTCGCCCGCTTCTGAAGGCGGCGCGATCGGTCAGGGAACCGATTCGGATCCAGCGTCGTCCAACCGCTGGAGATCCACCTAAGGGGGAGGCACGGCGATGCACAAGACCCGGACGGCCTTCGTCGTCGCTACGGCGACGGCAGCACTTCTTGCTGGGACAACCGGCGCGGTGGCGAGCAGCCCGCCGGCCAGCCTCAGCGGGCATGGGCACGGCAACTGGCAGGTCAAGCCGAGCAACCCGGACACCGGTACGCAGCGCGTGCTGCACGGTCACGGCCAGTTCACGGTCGGCGCCGCGAGGATCCGAGGCAGCATCACCTCGCCCGGCTTCATTGCCCAAGGCGACTGCGGCGTGAGGCTGCGCCTGGTGACCGCGACCGGCGCCGTGACGCTGGTCGGGCACAGCAAGCAGCAGCCGACCTCCGACGTGCACTGCGTCGGGCAGCCGGTTCGCTTCCACTTCCACACCACGAAGGCGTCGGGCGACCTGGCCGGCGCGAGCTACAAGGGCATCGGGCACTTCGATCTCGAGAACCAGTCCTCGAGCGTCACCGACAAGGGAACGTTCACGCTGAGACTGAAGCCGCTGTCCTAGCCGGCGGTGAGGCCGTTGTCGCTCGACACGATCGCGCCGTGGATGTTCTTCGCCTCGTCCGAGGCGAGGAAGCAGAAGAGTGCCGCGATGTCCTCGGGCTTGGCGAACCCGCGCGGGCTCGTGTACCGGCCGATCAGGTCCCAGTCGACGTCGTCAGGCATCGAGAAGTTGCGGACCAGGGCGGTGTCGGTGCCGCCGGGTGCGATCGCCACGACTCGCAGCGGGCGCTTCATGTACTCCATGGCGAGCGAACGGGTCAGCTGGACGACAGCCCCCTTGGTCATCGTGTAGACGACAGAGAACGCCTGGCCCATGAGCCCGGCGTTCGACGCGATGTTGACGATGACGCCGTTGGCTTCGAGCAGGTGGGGGATCGCCGCCTGCGCGAGGAAGAAGTACGCGTCGACGTTGACCCCGAACATCCGCCGGTAGTCCGCTTCGGTGACGTCGGTGAGGTGCGCGTTGGCGGCGATGCCGGCGACGTTACCGAGGATGTCGAGCTTGCCGAGCCGCTCGACCGCCTCGGCGACTGCGGTCTTGCACTCGGCCACGACGGTCACGTCGGTGGGCCGGACCACGACCTGCTCGCCGCCGAGCTCGGCGGTCTCTTTCAGTCTTGCCTCGTCGATGTCGAGCGCGAAGACGGTGGCGCCCTCCTCGACGAGGCGAAGCGTCGTCGCGCGGCCGATTCCCGATCCCGCGCCCGTGATCAGCGCCGTACGGCCCTCAAAACGCTCGCTCACTGCGTCCCTCCCGTGGGCTCACCGAACATTCCCAAGTAGTCCTTGTCGGGGCGTGGTGCGATGAACAACCCGTGCGCCTCGCTGATCAACGTCCCGTCGAGATGGCACGTGCCGCGAATCGTCCGCTTGCGTCCCTCCACCGACTCGATCCAACCGCGCAGGCTGAGCTCCCGGTTGAGCGGGGTGGGCCGGCGGTAGTCGACGTGCAGGAAGGCCGTGAATCCCGGCGCGAGCTGGACGAAGCCGAGCAGCTCGTCGAACATCGCCGCGACGAACCCGCCGTGGCAGTGACCCGGCGGGCCCTCGTACGCCGGACCGAAGGTGCAGCTGCCCTCCATGTGGTACTCGCCCGGCCCGTCGTCGACGATCCACATCTTGACCGGCGGCGCGATGGGGTTGGCCATGCCGGAGATCGGGCTGTGGTTGACGAAGTCGCGCGGCTGCAGGCCGGCCTCGCTGATCTCCCACGACTTCGACCGCTGCGGCAGATCCTCGAGGGAGTCAGCGAAGGCGTTCGCGGCCTCCGCGGCGCGGTCGACCTGGTCGGCCGGCGGCCGCACGACGACGAGGCGCGCAATGATGCGGCGCATCGCGTCTGCGAGACGCTGCGCCGCCGCCTTGTCCTGCTCGAGCTGCCGGAGCTCCTCGTCGTTCAAAATTGCGCTCAGTCCTTGAAGTCGGGCGGTCGCTTTTCCTTGCGCGCGGTGATCGCTTCTTCGAAGTTACGGGTCGTGAGCCGGACGTAGAGCTGGGAGAGGCCTTCCTCGCGCATGTGCGCCGAGAGGCTCCCGCCGTCGAGGCTGGCCGAGAGCATCCGTTTGGTGAGCTCGACTCCGGGTCGGCTGAACCCGACGATCCGCTCGGCCACCTCATAACAGGTGGCCAGTAGCTGGTCGTCGGCCGCCGAGTGCGAGGCGAGGCCGATCGCTTCGGCCTCCACCGCCCCGACATCGCGGCCGGTGAGCATGATGTCGGCCGCGCGTACCGACCCGACAGCTCGCGGCAGGAAATAGGAGAGGCCGAGCTCGGTCGCGGTGAGGCCGTTGTTGATGCCAGCGGCACGGAAGTACGCCGACTCTCCAACCACGATCAGGTCGCAGGCGAGGGCGAGGCAGAACCCGCCGCCGATCGCGGGGCCGTTGACCGCGGCGATGACCGGCTGGTGCATGGTGCGCACTGCGGTGATCACCCGCTCGAGCAGCTCCATGGAGCGCATCGCGATCGTCGGCAGCGTGAGGCCGTCGATGTCGGGCACGCGACCCGGGTTCTCCAGGTCGGCGCCGGAGCAGAACGCGCCGCCGGCACCGGTGAGGACGACGACGCGCACGTCGTTGTCGGAGCTGACCCGCTCCAGCTCTTCGCGAAGCGGGATCATCACGTCGAACGCCATCGCGTTCATGCGCTCGGGCCGGTTGAGGGTGACGAGCGCGACGTGCAGCCGGGGCCGCTCGACCGAGACGAAGTCGGTCACCGGTCGCGTCTCCGGCTATGCACCGAGTGGCGTTTCAGCGAGCCCCACGATCGAGTAACAGCGGGTCGCCGTCCGCGCGGCGAAGCGCCAGCCGTCCGCGGTCTCCACGAACTCGTCGTCGTACCAGAGCCCGATCAGCCAGGCCTGCTGGCTGCCGTCCTTCTGCTCGATGACCATCGGGTTGTGGCACGACGTGCGCGCGCTGGCCGTGTGCGCGGTAAGCGTGATGAGCGGCAGGCCCATCATGTGCTGGGTCCGGGCGAACAGCGACAGGTTCCCGCTGAGGAACTCCTTCACCTCGGCCAGGCCACCGCTGGGGCCGCCGAAGCTGGTGAAGTCGAGGTGCGCGTCGACGGTGAACAGCTCGTCGAGCCCGTCGAGGTCACGGTTGTCGACGAGCGCCGGGTACTGCGCGATGAGGTTCTGAATCGCGAGCGTGTTGGCGACCGCCTCGACGTCGATGTGGACCATTACTTGCTCCCCTCCGCGACGGCGACTTTCTTCGCCCACGCGTAGTCGGGCTTGCCGGCGGGCGTCCGCTCGACCTTGTCGACGAGGACGAGCGCGCGCGGCAGCTTGTATCCGGCGAGCGAGCTGCGACCGTGCTCCTGAAGCGATTCGAGAGTCGGTGTCGCGCCGGGTGCGGCGGCGACCACTGCCACGACTTGCTCTCCCCATCGCTCGTCCGGTACGCCGACGACGATCACGTCGGCAACCGCGTCATTCGTCATCAACGCCGTCTCTACCTCTTCCGGGTAGACCTTTTCGCCGCCGGTGTTGATCGAGGTCGAGCCGCGCCCGAGCAGGACGACGGTGCCGTCGGCGTCGACCGTCGCGTTGTCTCCCGGCAGCACCCAGCGCTCTCCGTCGACCACCATGAAGGTGGCGCGGGTCTTCGCTTCGTCTTTGTAGTAGCCGAGGGGGACGAAGCCCTTACGGGCGAGTCGTCCGACCTGGCCCGACCCCGGCTCGACCGGCTTGCCGTCCTCGTCGAGCACCTGGGTCTGTGCGTTGACCGTGAACTTTGGCGCCGTGGTCGTGTCGCCGGTGACGTGCATCTTGCTGCCGACGATGCCGGTCTCCGACGAGCCGAAGCCGTCGACGACCATCAGCGAGGGAAGCAACTCGGTGAGCCTCGCCTTGGCTTGGGTCGACAGCACCGCGCCGCCCGAGCCGATCACGAACAACGACGAGGCGTCGTGCGGCTTGCCGGCGTCGCGCGCGGCGGCGTAGGCGTCCGCGAGCGGACGGGCCATCGCGTCACCCACGATGGTGAGGATGTTGACCCCCTCCCCGGCGACGAGTGACCAGATCCCGTCGGCGTCGAAGGGCCCGTGCGGCGGGAAGACGACCCGACCGCCGGCGAACAGCGAGTGGAAGACCCCCCACTGTGCACTGACGTGCATCAAGGGCGGGGTCGTGAGGATCGTGCCGCCGACTTCCGGTATCCGCTCGACGATCTCCTCGGGGGTGGCGATGAAGTTGCCGGACTGGAAGACGTCACCACCTCCCATCGCGGCAAAGAAGATGTCCTCCTGCCGCCACACGACCCCCTTCGGCAGTCCGGTCGTGCCGCCCGTGTACGCGATGTAGCGGTCGTCGCCGCTGCGCTCGCTGCCGTCAGGCCGCTCCGCCTCGGCGTCCGACAGCGCGGTCTCGTAGTCGATGGCGTCAGGAGCGACCTCGGCCCCCGAGTTCTCCACGACGACGATCAGGTTGCGAACCGTCTCGGTCTTGGGCATCACCGCCGCGACTCGCGGCGAGAACTGCTGGTGATGGATGACCGCGACCAGGTCGGCGTCGTCGTAGAGATGCCGCAGCTCGCCTTCGACGTACCGGAAGTTCACGTTGACGGGGACAGCACCGATCTTGAAGGCCGCGAGCATGCCCTCGATGTACTCCGAGCCGTTGAGCAGCTGCAGCCCGATGTGCTCGCCGCGCTCGACGCCGAGATCGGTGAGCGCGTTGGCGAGCCGGTTGGCGCGCTCTTCGAGCTGTGCGAACGTCAGCCGCCGTGCGGGGGAGACGATGACCTCTCGGTCGGGAACGGCATCGGCAACCCGCTCGAACAGATCGGCAAGGTTGAAGCCGGGCACGCGCCCCTCCGGAGTGTCTTGACGGCGCTCCGGACTATATGACGGGTAGTGAGGACTCCTCGGACGTGCTCAGCAGCCAGGAACCGTCTTGCCGCCCGCACCGAGCTGGACCAGCGTGCAGAACGTCGCCTGCGATACCTTCCACCGGCCGCCTTGCAGAACGGCTTGGCCGGTCGCGTTGGGCAGCAGCACGGAACCGTGGCTGAGGAGGTTGTAGGTCACCGTCGCCATTGTCGGACCGGTGAACGCGACGTTGAGCACCTTCGCGTCCTCGGTGATCTGCTGCTTGTGCTGCAGCCGGCCGGCGACCCTGATCGCCGCTCCCAGCTTGCTGCCGTTCTCGAGCAGCTGGGCAGCGACCCTCGGCTTGGTCCCGGAGTGGAAGAACGTCGTCCAGGCAGTCGTGATCTGTGTGGTTGCCGCGGCGGGGTCGGCCGGCCCCGCGGCGCTGTTCGAGGTCGTCGGCGGCGACGAGGTCTTCACCTGTGCACCGCCGCTGCTGCTACTGCTGCAGCCCGCGATGGCGACCAGCGCGGTGATGCCGACAACGACCGGGAGGGTTGATCTCATTGCCCGAAAGTAGCGGCCGGAATGATCTCCAGACAGAGGCATTGGACCCGACTGAGACAAATCTGACGGGTCGTCACATAATGGCTTCAGCAGGCGCCGCGACTTCCGCGGACGCCGGAGTGTCCTCGACTGGTAGGGGCAAGGCATGACGTCGTACGACCAGCTTCTGATCGGTGGCAAGTGGGTCGCGCCGTCGACCGGCCAGACCTTCGAGGTGCGCTCGCCGGCGACGCTCGAGGTCGTCGGGACGGTGCCGGAGGGTGTCGAGGCCGACATCGACACGGCCGTCGCCGCTGCGCGCCAGGCCTTCGATCACGGCCCGTGGCCGACAACCCCGGCCAGCGAGCGCGCGAAGGTGATCGCAAGGTTCGCCGAGCTGCTCGCGGAGCGAATCGAGGACTACAAGTCCGTCATCTCCTCGGAGATGGGTGCCCCCCCGTCGACCGTCGAGATGATGATGTACACCCCGGCGAAGGGCGCGCTCGACGTCTTCACCGGTCTCGCTGACACCTTCCCGTGGGAGGAGCAGCGCAGCGGAGCATTCGGGATCAGCAAGGTGCGGCGCGAGCCCGTCGGCGTCGTCGCGGCGATCATCCCGTGGAACGTGCCGCTGTTCATCGCGGTCAACAAGGTGATCCCGGCGCTGCTCGCCGGCTGCACCGTGATCCTCAAGCCGGCGCCCGAGACACCCATCGACTCACTGATGCTCGGCGGCCTGCTGGTCGAGGCCGGCGTGCCCGAGGGCGTCATCTCCGTCGTCCCGGCAGACCGCGCCGTCAGCGAGTACCTCGTCACCCACCCGGGCGTGGACAAGGTGTCGTTCACCGGCTCCACCGCGGCAGGCCGCCGCGTCGGCTCGCTCGCGACCGAGCGGTTGAAGCGGGTCTCGCTCGAGCTGGGCGGCAAGTCGGCCGCGATCCTGCTCGACGACGTCGACCTCGCATCGAGCGCCTTCATGATCGCGTTCTCCGGCCTGATGAACAGCGGCCAGGCCTGCGTCGCGCAGACCCGCATCCTGGCGCCGCGGTCGCGCTATGACGAGATCACCGAGGCGATCGTCGAGTCGGCGAAGGCGTTCACGGTCGGTGACCCGGCTGATCCGGCAACACAGCTCGGTCCGCTGGTTGCCGAGCGGCAGCGCGACCGCGTCGAGGGATACATCGAGAAGGGCAAGTCCGAGGGCGCGCGGCTCGTGCTCGACGGCACGCGCCCGGCGGGACTCGACACCGGCTGGTACGTCGCGCCGACGGTCTTCGCCGACGTCGACAACAAGATGACGATCGCCCAGGAGGAGATCTTCGGCCCGGTGCTCTCGCTGCTGCCCTACGACACCGAGGAGGAGGCCGTCGCGATCGCGAACGACAGCGACTTCGGTCTTGCCGGCTCGGTGTGGACGCAGGACATCGACCACGGCTACGACATCGCGACCAGGGTCCGCACGGGCACCTACGGGATCAACTGGTACGCCTTCGACATGGGCTCGCCGTTCGGTGGCTACAAGTGCTCGGGCATCGGCCGCGAGGACGGACCGGAGGGTCTTGCCGCCTTCTGCGAGCTCAAGTCGATCCTCATGCCCATGGGCTACACAGGCTGAGCGTTACACCGGCTGAAACCATCCTCCCGGGAGCCGATCGCTAGGCCGGGTGAGCGGTCTCGGCGATCTTGGTGAATGTCCGCCTCGCGGTGGGCGTCATGCCGAGACCCTTGGTGTCCTCCCACGTGGATGCCTCGCGGATGGCCTCTGCCGCCCATTCGTCGATGGCGGTCGCGATCCGCAGCCCAAGATCGGAGAACAAGGCGACGAGATGCGCCCGCTCGGGGAACGGCCCCTCGCCGTCGAGGTACTCGCGGGCGCGGATCTGTCCTTCCTCGAAGTGTGGGACAAGCCCGTCCCGGAGGCTACGTAGCGCCTGCAGGAACTCCTCCTTGCTGCCCTGGTCGGCGTACAGGACGCGCAGGAGGGGTTCGTTGAAGATTCGAGGCGGCGACGTCGGTGTGCGGAGCCACGCACGCAACGCGGCTTTTCCGCTGGGAGTGATCGAGTACTCCCGCCGGGCCCGCGGCCCGCTGCCTGACGTGCGGACCTTCGCGAGGCCCGCCGCAACCAGTCGCTCCGGCTCGGCGTAGAGGGATCGCTCCGAGGCCGGCCAGCACCAGGCGAGGCTGCGCAAGAACTGCTGGGTGAGCTCGTACGGCGTCCAGCTTCGGAGGGCGAGCATTCCGAGGACGGCGTAGGAGCTGGTTGACATCGCCTCCGACATGGGGTGATAGTACTGCATCCTGCAGTACTGCAAACTGCAGCAGAGGGAGGACCGGTCAGCCGTGCAGCAGGCATACGAGCGATTTGTCACCACGGATGCGCACGAGCTGTGGCGCCGCATCGACGCCGCGCAAGAGCGGTTCGTCTCACTCGTGCGATCGGTCGGGCCAGGCGTCGCGGGCGCGGGCACCACCTGGTCGTCGCGCGACGTGGTGGCCCACATCCTGACCGTTGCCGAGCGCTACACGAACCGGGACGTCACGAGCACGGATGGCCTCGGCGCAACTCCACGAGAAGTGGACGTGATCAACGACCGCGAGCTTCGGGCACTCGACGGCGTCGGTTTCGAGGAGCTCCTCACGAGACTCGAAGCACAGATGGGGCGAGTCAGGAGCGCCTTTGCGCCGGAGCAGCTCGATCTGCACGTTCGGTTCCCGTTTCACGGCGGCGTGACGGTCGATGCGGCCGGCGGAATGAGCAACATCGTCGGGGAGTTCCTGATTCACGGCTATGACCTCGCCAACGCGGCCGGCCGACCTTGGCCGATCGCGGCACGCGACGCCCTGCTGATCATCAACGGCGTCGTGCAGCTGCTGCCGGCGTACGCCGAGCCGACGGCCGCCGGATCGCTCGACCTGATGTGGCGGTTACCGGGCGCGTCGGACTGGATGCTGGCCTTCGACAACGGGAAGGCAGACAGCCGACCGCCGGATGCCGGTGAGCGCGCGGACGCGATCCTCTCCGCGCCGCCGGAGACGCTGTTGCTCTTCCTGTACCAGCGCATCGGGCAGGTAGCCGCAATCCGTCGAGGGCTGCGCGTCGTAGGCGGCCGTCGTCCGTGGCGGATCACCAGGCTTCAGAAGTTCCTTCAGAAGCCCTGACCGCGGTCGCGACGAGAGTCGTCGGGCCAACCAACAACGTCACCTGACAGTCGCAAGCGGGAGGCCGCGAACGAATCAGATGCGTTCGCGGCCTCCGCTTAGCTGCGTTGTCGGGTTCACCCGTTGGGCAAGACAACGGCGCGGCCGTTCAACGTGCCCGCCTTGAGTCGCTCGTACGCGGCCTCGACATCGTCGAACGCGAACTGCTCGGCCTCGACGACGACGTCTCCCGACTTCGCGAGCGCGATGACCTCGGCGAGCTCGGCGATCGTCGCGCCCTGCGGGTTGAACAGGTCACAGTCGTGTGCCCATGCGCCGTACCGAACCTCGCCGGTGCCGAAGCCTTGACCGACCAGCGCGATCGCACCCGCCTTCGCGGCGTTGCGCATCGAGGCGCGAATCGTCGCGTCGCTGCCGACGAAGTCGAGGATCGCGTCGGCGCCGCCGCCGCCGATCGACTCCGCGAGTCGCTTGGACAAGCCCTCGCCGGCCTCGACCACCTCGTGGGCACCGAGGTCGGCGGCCGCTTTGATGCGCTCGGGCCTTGCCTCGACCGCGATGATTCGCGCCGATGTCAGGATCCGAAGCCACTGCACGCCGTACGCGCCGAGGCCGCCGACGCCGATGACAACGACGGTCGAGTCGTCGTAGATCTTGGGCAGCACCTTCTTGACGGCGTGGTACGACGTCGCCCCCGCGTCGGTCAACGGGGCGACGATCCTCGGGTCGAGGTCGCCGAGGGGGACAACCTGGCCGGCGCCGACGACGATGTGCTCGGCCAGCCCGCCGTCCGTGCCGAAGCCGCGGCCGTGCCACGTGTCGACGCAGTAGTTGTCCTGACCCCGCCGACACCAGCGGCAACTGCCACACGGCGACATGCAGGCGACTGCGACGGGCTCGTCGGTACCAACGCCCGTCACGCCATCGCCGACCGCGTCGATCCAGCCGGCAATCTCGTGACCGAGTGTGAAGGGCAGTTCGTAGGGCAACACGCCCGCTGGTGAGTCGAGGAAGATGACATCGGAGTGACAGAGGCCGACACCGCCGACCCGGACTCGTACCTCTCCTGGTCCGGGGTCGGGCATAGGGACCTCGTCGAAGCCGGCACGCTGCCAGTCGAGGAGTCGGTACGCCCGCATGCGTGAGGCGTGACTCAAACGGTGCTGCGTGGCGGCGCGTTGTCCAGCGCGCTGTCGGCCAAGGTCCTGCTTTCGACCGGCAGCACGCTGATCCAGTTCACCCGGAGCTCTCGGCGCTTGAAGTACCAGCGGCCCTCCTGCTTGAGGAACTCGTCGATGTAGTAGGCGAACATGACGTGGTCGCGGACGTTCGGCGGGGCGCCGATCAGATGGTGCGCTTCGCATCGCGTCTCGCCGGTCGCACGAATGCCTTCGATGTGTGCGAAGTGACTGCCGACGGTGTGATGGGTGTGGCTGTAGTCGCGGATCCGGTCGATCGCCATCGCGATCTCGGCGCGGCCTTGCCGCTGTGAGGTGAAGTCCTCGGAGTCCGGGTCGAGCCACATCACGAACTCGCCGTCCTCGGTGAACAAGCGGCCGACCGTCGACCCGTCACCGCGATCGGCGGCCGACGCATATCGCTCGACCAGCTGGCGGATCTCCCAGCTGTCCGCAAAGTCGCTCACCGTGTCTCCTCCCCGAATGCCTTGCCGAGCACCGCGAGCGCGGCAGGCGCGTCCGCCAGTGTGGGGGCGAACGCAGCGAGATTAACCGTCACGTCGGTAACGCCGGCGGCGACGAGCTCCGGTACAGCCGCGAGTGTCGCGATCGGATCGGCTTTTCCGTCCGCGCCCAGCACGGTCGACGCCCTCATCTGGACGTCGGTCGGCCGGCTTGTCACGGCCTTGAGCCGATCCGCGCCCGCACGCACATCCTCCAGGGTCGCACCCATGATCGGGATCCAGCCATCACCGAGGTCCGCGATGCGGCCGAGCATCCGCTCGTTCAGCGTCCCGCCGAACCACACCGGCAGGCGCGGTTGCACCGGCTGCGGAGAGCAGAAGGTGTCCTCGAAGCTGACCGAGGTCGAGGCGAACGTCGCGGGCAGGTCCGACCACAGCGCTCGACAGGCTGCGATCGTCTCGTCCAGGAGCCTGCCGCGCTGAGCGAAGTCGAGGCCCTGCGCGTCGTACTCCTCCTTCTGCCAGCCGACTCCGACCCCGAGGTCGACGCGCCCTCCGGACAGGACATCCAGCGTGGCGACCTGCTTGGCGAGCACGCTGGCCGGGCGCAGCGGCGCGATGAGTATCCCGGTGCTGAGCCGGATCGCAGAGCTCACAGCGGCCATCGCGCTCAACACCGACAGCGGCTCGAGCCAGGGTGCTTCCGGGGGCACGGGGAACCGGCCCCAGGCATAGGCGTCGGTGTGGCGGCCCATCACGACGTGGTCGACGACGACGATTCGGTCGATGCCCGAATCCTCAGCGTGGCGTGCCACGTCGACCAGGCCCCGCCAGTCGCCGCCCGACCAGCTGCCGAAGTTCGGTACGCCGACGCTCAACGTCACGGCCAAGGTTCTGGGCTCCCCCCACGCAGCGGTGGTTCTCCCCGGGATTATCTGACACCTTTTCAGATATCTTCGGGCCATGTCGACAGGCTCTGATCTGCACCGCCCTGCCTTCATGCCGAACCTGTTGGTGGCGGCACTTCAACGTCATGCGGACAAGCCCGCGGTCTATCTCGGCGACGAGGTGTTGACGGCATCTCAGGTCGCCGCCCAGATGAGCAAGTACGTCCAGGCGTACGCCTCCCTCGGAGTCGGCGAACACCACCCGATCGCGATGCTGTCCAAGAACCGGCCGGAAGTGCTCTTCACCATGGGCGCGAACATGCTGACCCCGTGCCGCAGCACCTCGCTGCACCCGATGGGATCGGCTGACGACCAGGCCTATGTCCTGGAGGACGCGGAGATCGAGACGCTCGTCTTCGACCCCAGTGCTTTCGAGGAGCGTGCCGGCGAGCTGCGCGACCGCGTCCCGGGCCTGAAGACTCTGCTGTCGCTTGGGCCGTCCGAGGTGGGCGTGGACCTCATTGCGCTTGCCGAGACCTTCGCGCCCAAGCCGCTGGTCGCTCCGGACGTGGACCCGGAGGACATCAGCGGCTTCACCTACACCGGCGGGACGACCGGCGCCTCCAAGGGCGTCATGCAGACCTATCGCAGCGGCGCCACGCTCACGCAGATCCAGCTGGCCGAGTGGGAGTGGCCGGAGGAGACGCGGTTCCTGATTGCGACGCCGCTGTCGCACGCCGGCGCGGCCTTCTTCGTCCCTACGTTGCTTCGTGGCGGCAGCATCGTCGTGCTACCCGGCTTCGACCCGACCGCGGTGCTCGAGACGATCCAGAAGTACAAGATCACCGCGACGATGCTGGTCCCGACGATGCTCTACATCCTCATGGACCACCCGAAGATCGATGAGTACGACCTGTCGAGCCTCGAGACGGTCTACTACGGCGCCTCGGCGATCTCGCCGACGCGTCTCAAGGAGGCCATCGAGAAGTTCGGCCACATCTTCTTTCAGTTCTTCGGTCAGTCCGAGTGCGGCATGACGATCTCGGTGCTGCGCAAGGACGAACACGATGTCAACGATCCGGAGCGGCTCGCTACGTGTGGCCGCCCCGTTCCTTGGCTCAACGTCAAGCTGCTCGACGATGACCTCAATGAGGTGCCTGACGGCGAGCCCGGGGAGATCTGCGTCCGCGGACCGCTCGTCATGAAGGGTTACTGGAAGAAGCCGGAGCAGACCGCCGAGGCCCTTGCCGGTGACTGGCTCCACACCGGAGACATCGCGAAGAAGGACGCGCAAGGCTTCCTCACGATCGTCGACCGAAAGAAGGACATGATCGTGTCCGGCGGCTTCAACGTCTTCCCGCGCGAGATCGAGGACGTCATCGGCACCCATCCGGCGGTCGGGCAGGTCGCCGTGATCGGCGTGCCCGACGAGAAGTGGGGCGAGGCGGTCAAGGCTGTCGTCGTGCTGCGACCGGATCAAACGGTGTCCGAGGAGGAGCTCTACGAGCTGGTCAAGGAGCGGAAGGGCGCGACACATGCGCCCAAGAGCGTCGACTTCGTCGACGCGATCCCGCTGTCGGCCCTCGGCAAGCCCGACAAGAAGGCGTTGCGCGCTCAGTACTGGGGTGGCGGCAGCCGCATGGTCAACTAGCTGTTTCTTACCTGAATCCGAAGATGGTGGGAGAGGTCGCCGACGTGATCGACGGCGTACCGGCGTTCGGCGAATCTCCAGGTGCCGGACTCATCCTGCGAGAAGCGGTCGGCGTACCGCCCACCGACGATCGGCTGGAACGCGAAGTCGTCGACGCCCTGGAAGACGACGTACGACGAGGAGCAGCTCGCCGTCCCCGCGTCCGCATCGACCTCGATGACCGGGTTCGCGGTGATGTGGCGAGTCCGCGGCGAGCCGTCGTAGGTGACCGTCTGCCGCTCCCACATCTGCTGCATCGCCACCGCGCCGGTCGCGAAGACGTTGCCGTCTTGGTCCGCGAGCTGCGCGTCCGCGAACATCGCCGCAAGCCCGGCGAAGTCGCCGGCGTCCATCAGCTCGCAGTAGCGGCCGAGCAGGTTGCGAATCTCTTCATGGGCTGCGGACACAGTGCTGTCTGCGCGGGACACGACTCGCAGCCTGCCAGATCCGTGGCGACGCCGTGACGATGAAGTTCGATCTCGCCGAGGAGGATGTCCTCGGGGTGCGGATGACGGTCTTCAGCGACCGGCTGCGCACGATGGCGGAGCTGCTCGACCGGTCCCTGGAATGGCCGGATCGCGAGTACCTCGTCGACGGAGATCGGCGGCTGACCTACGGCCAGCATCACGCGGCGGTATCCCGCGTCGCCCGCTACCTGGTCGAGCGAGGGGTGGAGAAGGGCGACCGCGTCGCCATCCTCGGCAAGAACTCGATCGAGTGGGTCGTCACGTTCTGGGCGACGGTGTCGATCGGCGCCATCGCGGTCGGCTTGAACGTGTGGTGGGCCCGGGACGAGCTCGACTACGCGCTGGCTGACTGCACGCCGAAGCTCGTCGTCGACGACATGACGGCGATTTCGGCTCTGCTCGACGGGCCGGACGTCGAACGCCCCTCAGCCGAGATCGACGAGGACGACCCGGCGCTGATCCTCTACACCTCCGGCACGACCGGTCGCCCCAAGGGCGCCACGCACTCGCATCGCAACCTCAACTGCCTCGTGCAGGCGCAGCAGTGCATCATCGCGGCCCGCGTGCCGGCGGGTTTCACACTGCCGCCCTCGCGCGCCCTCACGAGCACCCCGCTGTTCCACGTATCAGGGCTCCACAGCGGCGTTATCGCGTGCCTCGGAGCCGGTAACACCACCGTGTGGCAGGACGGCAAGTTCGATCCGGTTTCGACGCTCAGAGTGATCGAGCGTGAGCGATGCACCACCTGGACCACGATGCCCACGACCTTGTGGCGCGTTGTCCACGAGCCGACGGCGAAGTCTTTCGACACCTCATCCTTGATGCATATCGGCGGTGGCGGCGCGGCGTGGTCCGCAGCGTTGCAGCGGGCAATCCGCAACACGTTCGGTGAGCACATCAACTGGGGGATCGGCTACGGGCAGACGGAGGCGTGCGGACTGTCGACGACCTCCACGTTCGCCGAGCTGCAGGAGCATCCCGACACCGTCGGTCGGCCCGTTCCCACGGTCGAGCTGAAGGTCGACAAGGCGGGCGAGATCTACCTGCGGGGCCCGATGGTGATGCTCGGCTACTGGAACAACCAGGTCGCGACCGACGCGGTCATCGACAGTGAGCGCTGGCTACGCACCGGCGACCTGGGTGAGATCCGGGACGGGCTGCTGTTCTTGTCGACGCGGCGTACGGACCTGATACTGCGTGGGGCGGAGAACGTTTACCCGGCTGAGATCGAGAACTGCCTCGAAGGTCACCCCGCGGTCGACGAAGTAGTGGTCGTGGGGCTTCCTGACGAGGAGTTCGGCCAGATCGTGGGCGCCGTGGTGGTGCCCGTCGCGGGGGAGGAGCTCGATGCGGCCGGATTGGCGGCGTATGTGAAGGAGCGCCTCGCGTATTTCAAGGTTCCCAGCCGGTGGGTGGTAACCAGGAAGGCCCTGCCGCGGACCGCGACTGGCAAAGTGGTGCGCGCCGAAGTGATGGACCGGTTCGAGGAGTCCTCGTAATGCCCTATCCCCCCGACAACTACCCGCTCACCTCTGCGGGCGTCGACGACTACCCGGTCAAGGTCGGATCGATGCTGCTGACCCTCGTCGACCCCCACAAGGGCTTCGAGAGCGCCTACAACCGTTGGTACGAGCGCGACCATTTCTACGCGGGCTGCATGGAAGGCCCTTGGCAGATCGCCGGATCGCGATGGGTGGCAACGCGTGAGATGAAGAACCTGCGGTGGGGCGGGACGGATGTCGCCGACCCGCTCGACGCGGGTTCCTACGTCGCGATCTACTGGGTGGAGGCCGGTCACCACAAGGACTGGGACGACTGGGCGCTGCCGCAGGTGCAGCAGCTCTACGCAAACGGCCGCGGGTTCTCGGAGCGCTCGCACGTCCACACGGCAACCTTCGACCACGTCGGATCGCTGTATCGCGATGCCGATCCGGTCCCGGTCGAGCTCGCGCTCGACCACCACTACGACGGCATCGTGTGTGTGTGGCTGGACGGTCGAAATGGCCTCGACGCGGCCGCCCTCCACGAGCGGATCGCGCTCAGCGATCCGTTGCGTGATCTGTTCTCCGGTTCGGACATCGAGATCGTGTCGTCATGGACCCCGCGTCCGGAGTTCCGGAACTCTCGCGACAACGCACCGATGTCGCTCGGCTCGCCCGGAGGCCAGGACAACCGGCTCTGCCAGGTCTGCTTCATCGGCGGGGATGTCCGCGCGTCGATCGATTGGTTCCGGGGCTACACCAAGGCACTCGCCGAGCTCGAGCTCGCCGATACCTTGCTCGTCGCCCCGTTTCTTCGCACGATCGTCGGCACGGACACCTACGTCGACCAGCTCTGGTAGGGCAGGCGAAGCCGCCCAGGCCAAGGGAGAAAGATTTGCGGTTATTCCCTGGGTGTGGGCAAGGTCACACGAATATTTCCCTTGCTGGGGATGATCCGTTCATCTTTGCTTGCTTTAGTTAGCAGTGAAGTAGAACGTGTTCCTCTCCCACAAGGAAGGTGCTCCATGGCTCGACACCCCCGGGCCGACCTGCGCAAGCTGCCCGTGTTCGCGGGCCTGTCGAGGCGCGCGCTGGCGCGCGTCGACGCGCTGCTCACGCCGGTCGCGTTCCACGACGGCGACATCCTCTGTGAAGAGGGCAAGCTCGGCCGTGAGGCCTTCGTCATCGTCAGCGGCGAGGTCGAGGTCAGCCGCGGCAACGATCACCTCGCGACCCTCGGCGCCGGCGCTGTCGTCGGCGAGATGGCGTTGCTCGGTCAGGGCCCACGCAACGCGACGGTCACGGCTGCAGGTGACGTCGAGGCCCTCGTGATGAGCGCGCAGGAGTTCGCGAGCCTGCTCGCCGAGCCCGAGGTTGCGTTCGAGGTCCGCCGCGTCGCCGCGGAGCGAGCCGCCACGCCCGTCGCTGCCTGACCCGCGCGTCGACGCAGTCCTGCATCTTTTGATGTAGGGCAGATACGACCTGCGACGGTCGAACGCACTCGGGCCGATTCATAGCGTCGGATCCTGATGACCTCCGTCGCCGAGGTGCCAGCCGATGGGGTGATCGCCGAGCCGATCCTGCCCCGTGCGTCGGCGTGGCCGAAGTTCCTGCTGGTTGCCGGTGTCGCGATCGTCGGCTTCCTGGTGCGGCTCATGCCGCTGCTCATCGGCGGCGGGCTGAGCTTCTCGGGACGGTACGACGACGGCGTGTACTACACGGCGGCTGAGTCACTGACGTTCGGCCGGTTGCCCTACCGCGACTTCATGCTGCTGCACCCGCCCGGCCTCATCGTCGCGCTCGTGCCGTTCGCGACCCTCGGCCGGCTCACCACAGATCCGACCGGGATGGCGGTCGGCCGAGTCGCGTTCATGATGATCGGCGCGCTCAACGCGGTGCTCGTGGCGATCCTCGCGAATCGTTGGGGCCGGCGGGCCGCGATCACGGCCGGCCTGCTGTACGCCTGCTGGATGCCCGCCGTCTATGGCGAGCAGTCCACGCTTCTGGAGCCGCTGGGAACGACCGGGATCCTCACCGCACTGCTGTTGCTGTGCCGTCGCGACCCGGATTCCGTCCGCCCACGGCACGAGCTGATCGCCGGCGTAGCGCTTGGGCTGAGCGTGACGCTCAAGGTCTGGTACGCCGCGCCGATCCTTGTCGTCGTCGTTGCGCAGCTGATGCGCCGGCGGTACGGATCGGCGGCGCGAACAGCTGCCGCGACCGTGTCAGCGGCCGCGGTCGTCCTGGTGCCCTTCTTCGTCGAAGCGCCGGGCCAGATGTTCCGCATGGTGGTGCTGGACCAGCTCGGCCGGGCGGGGCGCACCACGTCACCGTTCGTCCGCCTGCCGTACATCCTCGGGGTACGGCCGCTGGCCAACGGCCACCCTGCCGAGATCGCCGTGTGCACGGCGATCGCGCTGACCGTGGTGGGTTTGGCAGGCGTGCTGTGTCTCACGGATGCGCCCGCTCGGTTGATCGTCGGCGTCGCAGCGCTCGACGGCGTGGTCCTGATGCTCACACCGGCGTTCTTCCTCCACTACGGCGAGCTGACCGCGGCTCCGTTGGCGCTGGTGATCGGAATCGGGATCAGCAAGCTGCCCGGAATGATGGCGCGGCCGGCCGCGTCGCGCGCGCTGGTGGCCGCCTGCGCGGCAGCCATCCTCGTCTCAGGCGTCGACATTGCGGCAACGCCAGAAGGGACGGCATTCCCCAAGGCGGAGTTCACCGCGGCGGCGCCGCCGGGCTGCATCACGGCCGACGACCCGGACGCCCTGATCCAGATGAACCGTCTCACCAGCGACCTCCGAGCGCACTGTGTGGTGCCGGTCGACGTCAGTGGCATCACCTACGACCGGCTCAGCGAGACGACGTCTGCCGGCACGCGCATCGGACGCGGCCTGAACGAGGCCTGGCAGGGGTATCTCCATGACTACCTGTTCTCCGGAACCGCGTTCGTCGTCATGCGGGAAGGTGCGGACTCGATCACGCCGCCCTACTCTGGGATGGAGAAGCGCGCGCCGGTGTTGGCGCGCGACCAGTTCATGACGCTTCGGAGCGGCTTCGACACCGGACCGATGAAGGTCAGAGGCGTGGAAGCGATCCGGACGGGCGATGACGTGCGTGGCCACGGTCGAGACAGGTAGCAAGGAGCGGCGCGGCGGTCAGGACGCCGTGATCGCCGAACCGGCCCGTCCCGGCCGACTGCTGGCCGGGGTGCCGACGATGATCGCCATCGCGACCGTCGCGCTCGGCGTCATCGACATCGTGAACGCTCTCGTGCCGGAACGGACCGCGAGGCTTCATGATCTCGTCAACATCGAACCGCTGCAGGTTGCGCATGACGCAACCGCCGCTACCGTCGCGGCCGGCATCTTGCTGGTGATGCTGGGTCACAGCCTGCGCCGGCGAAAGCGCCGAGCGTGGCGCGCCGCGGTCGTGCTGACGGCCCTCACCGCAGTCCTGCACGTGCTGAAGGGCCTCGACATCGCCGAAGCGGCCGGTTCGCTCCTGCTGTGCCTGCTGCTCCTGGCACTGCAGCGGCAGTTCTCGGCGATCGGCGACCCGCGGGCTCGCTGGCGTGCACCGGTGGCGTTCGTCGGACTCGTCGGGGTCGCCTTCGGCGTGGGCTGGGCGCTGCTCGCCGTCCGGGACGCTGCGATCATCGGACGCGCCTCGGCGGGTGCGCGATGGTCCGAGGTCGCGCTCGGCTTGGTGGGCGTGAGCGGGCCGTTGCACTTTCGGTCCGACGGGACGACGGATCTCGTCTACGTCGTGCTGGCGACGCTCGGCGCCATGGCGATCGGCGTGCCCGTGTACATGGCGCTGCGCTCGCCACGCCGGACGTCGGTGCCGAGCGGTGATGACGAGGAGCGACTTCGCGGGCTGATCGACAAGCGCGAGGATGGCGACTCGCTCGGCTATTTCGCGTTGCGCCGCGACAAGGCGGTGATCTTCTCTGCCACCGGCAAGGCCGCGGTCAGCTATCGGGTGCTGTCCGGCGTGATGCTTGCTTCGGGTGATCCGCTGGGTGATCCCGAGGCGTGGCCGGGCGCGATCGCTGCGTTCATGGTGGAGGCATCACGCCATGCGTGGACGCCTGCTGTCATCGGGTGCAGCCGCCGTGGCGGCGAGGTCTGGGTCCGTGAAGCAGGGTTGCGGGCGCTGGAGCTCGGCGACGAGGCCATCGTTGACGTCGGCGCCTTCACCCTCGACGGTCGCGAGATGCGCAACGTCCGCCAGATGGTCGCCCGCGTCGAGCGCGCCGGCTACTGCCTCGAGGTACGCCGGGTCGGCGATCTGTGCGAGACCGAGGTCGCGACGATCACCCGGCAGTCCGCAGCGTGGCGTGGCGCCGAGGTCGAACGCGGCTTCTCCATGGCGCTGGGACGCTTCGGTGACGCGGCCGACGGCCGCTGCGTCGTCGTCACCTGTAGCCGCGACGAACGGCTCGCGGCGGTCCTGCACTTCGTGCCCTGGGGCTGCGACGGCCTGTCGCTGGATCTGATGCGCCGTGACCGCCAGGCCGACCCGGGTCTCAACGAGGCGATGATCGTCGCGGCGGTCAAGGCCGCCCCTGACCTCGGCGTACGGCAGTTGTCGCTCAACTTCGCCGCGTTCCGGTCTGCGCTCGAGCAAGGGGCGCGGTTGGGGGCGGGACCGATCAGCCGGATGTGGCGGGCGGCACTCATCTGGGCGTCTCGCTGGTATCAGATCGAGTCGCTCTACCGCTTCAACGCGAAGTTCTCGCCCGAATGGCGGCCGCGATTCATCTGTTATCCGCGCTCGACCCACATCCCACGGATCGCGTTTGCCGCGCTCGAAGCCGAAGCGCTGATCGTCCTGCCACGACCGTCCCGGTCTAACGCCATGCGAAAACTGGCTGTTCGAAGTGCGCGACTCGGGTCGTCCTCCCGTGCAGCGCGAGCTCTCTGAACTGGTAGACGACGGCAGCCGTGGGCGCGTGGATCCAGGCGCCGAGCATCGGGACGCGGATGATCGGATCGGGTGACTCCGGGATCATCGCGAACATCGGGTCCACGTCATAGTCACTGGCGTGCGCGATGTGTACGCTTGCCACCTCGTCAGGGTTCGGCGTCATCGCGTCCGCGACGGCGCCCGCCCACATCACTACTGGTGTGATCCGGAAGCCTGATCGCGTCGAGTAGTCGTCGAGCCGGCCCAGCACGACCTCTCGATCAAGTGACAGCCCGAGCTCCTCGTGCAGCTCGCGACGCGCGGCGTCCTCGGGGTCTTCCCCTTCATCGATACGGCCGCCGGGCAGCGCCCACTGCCCGGGATGTGCGCGCAGCTTGGCCGCGCGGCGGGTCACGACGATCCCGGGTCCCTCCCGGTCGACGACCACGACGACCGCCACAGCGGCCGCGCGCCGCTCACCGAGATCCTGGCTGCGCCGATCGAACTGCATGATGCGCGTCGCGAGGGTGTCGCGATCGAGCTCCGGTGGCCGGCCCGAGGCGTCCCCCGAGCGTCGCCCGACGGCAGATTCGCCCCGCTCGACGCGCTCAGTCACGGCTGTCCCGCTACAGCAGGGGTCCGACGGTGGTCCCGAACGCGGTGACCTGATCGACCAGCTCGGTCACCGAGCGACTCGGGAACCGCACTTGGAGGTGGTTGACGCCGAGCGATGTCCAGGCCTGCATCGCCTCCGCGATCTGCTCCGGCGAGCCGGTCACGGCGGGGCGGCCAAGATCCCACCCCGGCTCCCCGACGTAGATCCACTCGCTGATCGCGCCGATGTCGCCGGTGTCGTCACCGCGCTCCGCCCGGAACAACGCGACTAGCTCCGGCATCTGCTCCTGTGGCGTCCCTTGCGGGATCCAGCCGTCTGCCCTCGCCGCACGTTTCACCGCCGCCGCGACGCCGCCGCCGAACCAGATCGGGGGGCGCGGCTGCTGCACCGCGCGCGGCTCGATCTCCATCGCGTCGACGACGCCCGTCGCCAGCGCCTGCTCGAAGATCGGGTACGCCTCCTCGGTGAGGGTCGCGCGTTGCGTCACGTCGAGGCCGAGCGCCGCGAACTCCCGTTCGACGTGGCCCACGCCGAGGCCGACGATGACCCGGCCGCCCGAGAGCTGGTCGAGCGTCGCGAATGACTTCGCGCTGACCAGCGGGTGGCGATAGGCGAGGTTGAACACCGTCGACAGCAGTCGGGTCTGCTTCGTCTGGCCCGCCAGCCAGCCCAGCGTCGCGATGGTGTCGTACCAGACGGCGCCCATCTTCGGCGACAGGTCGTCGGGAATCGCGACGTGGTCGCAGACCCCGACGTAGAAGAAGCCGCTTTCGTCAGCGGCCTTCGCGACGGCCAGCATCTCCGCAGGCCCGGCCTCGACCTCCCACGGCTCGACGAAGTACTTGCTCTGCGCCTGGACCGGCAACTGCATCCCGAAGACGACTTTGTCGGCGGGGACGATCGGAGCCATGGCCGCAGATTATCTGACGGGTCGTCAGATAGGCTGGCGAAGTGGCAGATGGCGCGACGCGCGAGCGGGTTCCGGCGGTCGAGGGCTGGTTCAGCATCGGTGATGCTCCCGCGCTCATCGGCAACCGCTGCACCTCGTGCGGCACGGTCTTCTTCCCCAAGGCCTCCAACTTCTGTCGCAACCCCGACTGCAACGGCGAGGTCTTCGCCGATGCCGAGCTGTCCCGGACCGGCACGGTGTGGTCGTACACGGACGCGCAGTACCAGCCGCCGCCGCCGTACATCCCGCGCGGCGATCCCTACCAGCCGTTCGCGATCGCCGCCGTCGAGCTCGAGGCAGAGCAGATGGTGGTTCTCGGCCAGGTCGCGGACGGGTTCGGCATTGCCGATCTCCACGTGGGCAGCAGAGTGGAGCTTGTTGTCGAGACGCTCTACTCGGACGATGAGCGTGACTACCTGGTCTACAGATGGAAGCCCCTGTCATGAGTGACGTAGTGATCGCCGGTGTGGGCATGCACCCGTGGGGCAAGTGGGGCCGCAACTTCGTCGAGTACGGCGTTGCCGCGGCGCGCGCTGCGCTTGCGGACGCGGGCATCGCATGGCGCGACGTCCAGCTCGTCTCCGGCGCGGACACGATGCGCAACGGCTACCCGGGCTATGTCAGCGGTGCGACGTTTGCCCAGGCGCTTGGCTGGACCGGCGCGCGCGTCGCCTCCTCGTACGCCGCTTGCGCATCCGGTGCCACTGCACTCGAAGTTGCGCGCGCCGAGATCCTTGCGGGTCGTTGCGAGGTCGCACTGGTGGTCGGCGCCGACACGACACCGAAGGGATTCCTTGCGCCCAACGCGGGTGATCGGCCGGACGACCCGGACTGGTTGCGCTTCCGGTTGCTGGGCGCGACGAATCCGACGTACTTCGCGCTCTATGCCCGCCGGCGTATGGCGCTGTACGGCGCGACGGAGACGGACTTCGCCATGGTTCGTGCCAAGAACGGCCGGCACGGTCTGGAGAACCCGAACGCGCGATACCGCAAGGCCTTCAGCGTCGACGAGGTGCTTGCGTCCGCGATGGTCGCGGACCCGTTGCGACTCCTGGAAATATGCGCAACCAGCGATGGTGGTGCCGCCGTCGTCCTGACGAGCGCGGAGTGGGCGGCGAAGCGGGGGACGGAGAAGCCGGTAGCGGTGCGCGCGATCTCTACCGTGACGCCCGCGTTCCCACAGACCGTGATCGAGATGCCGAACTTCTCGACCGACTCGGGTGTCGCAGTGCCCGACGCGGTGACGCCGTTCAAGTCGGCGATTGCGGCTGCGGCCTACGAGGAGGCGGGCATCGGCCCGGAGGACCTGTCGCTCGCTGAGGTGTACGACCTGTCCAGCGCGCTCGAGCTGGACTGGTACGAGGACATCGGGCTGTGCAAGGCCGGCGAGGCCGAGCAGCTCCTGCACGACGGCGACACGGCGATTGGCGGCCGGATTCCGGTGAATCCGTCGGGCGGGCTGGCGTGCTTCGGTGAGGCTGTGCCTGCGCAAGCACTGGCACAGGTGTGCGAGGTCGCGTGGCAGCTCCGCGGTCAAGCCGGCGCCCGCCAGGTCGAAGGTGCTGCCGTCGGCATCACCGCGAACCAGGGCCTTTTCGGCCACGGCTCAGCCGTCCTCCTGTCGGTCTAGACGCAGCGGGCCTTTCGGTCTCGCGGGGTCGTGACGCCCGGTCGGCCCGGGTGGATCTGCCCTGGTTTGCCCGCAGATGACAGTCGGTGACTAGACCGCTTCTGGTTGCTTCGTGCTATTGCCCGGCATGCACGACTTTCGCCAACCTTTGTTTGATCACTGCTGTGGACTTCGCAGTAGCGATCGCCGAGGGGGTCGGGCGTGACGAGTTGGCAGCAGGCTTTGACCTACGCCGCCGCCGGCGAGTTCCTCGCCCTGTTTGCGCTGGCGTTGTGGCAGTGGCGTCGCTTCGACGCGCGCGGCGCCGGTTGGGCGGCCGGATCGTTCGGGTTGCTCGCGGGGATCAGCGTCACGGGTCTGGTCTTGCAGTGGACCGGCGAGCTGATGCCTCCGACCTGGTTGATCAAGCTCCTGCTCTCGACCATTCTGCTCGTGCCCTACGCGCTGTATCGGTTCGCCGCGAGCTTCGTGCCGGTCCGCAACTGGGGTCGTCACTTCGCCGAGTGGATCACGGTCGCGGCGGTGCTCGGCACGCTGATGATTCCGTACCTGCCGTTTCCGGGTCAGGAGGCCCCTCCGGGGTTCCTCGCCTACCGGGTTCTGGTCAGCCTGCAATGGGGGCTTCTGTTCGGCTTCGTCGCGCTCCGGATGTGGCGTGCGGGCACGCACCAGCCGCAGGCCGCTCGCTATCGAATGCGTTTGCTCGCGATCGCTGCTGCAGGTCTCGACGTCCCGCTGATCATCGGCGCGCTCGGTCTGAACTACCACCCAACTCTCGAGCTCGCGAGCTCGGTCAACACCGCGGTGATGGCGGTGCTGTTCGGGCTCGGCTTGGTCCTTCCGGGACCGATCCGCACCTGGTGGCGAAGCAAGGAGCGCAACGCGATGCAGATCGCCGTTGCCGACCTCGTCAGTGCGTACTCAGCGACGGATGTCGCTTCCAGCCTCTTGCCTCACGTCGCGGCGCTGACCGGCGCGGCCGACATCACTCTGGTCGACTCGCTCGGAATCGAGATCGCGCAGTACCGTGCGGCGCACCTTCCCTCCCAGCGGCCGCCAGGTGAGCGCGGCGAGGACACGATTCCCATCGAGGTGCCGGTCGGCCGTAACCACCGCCTAGTGGTTCGTACCGATCCCTACCTCCCGTTCTTCGCCCGCGACGAGTTTCGGGCGCTGCACGGCCTGGCCGAGTTCGTCGGCCTCGCGATCGACCGTTGTGAGCTGCTCGAGCGCGAACGCGATGCGCAGGCCCGGCTGACCCATCAAGCCACCCATGATGCGCTCACCGGTCTTCCGAACCGTTCGCTGTTCGCCGACCGCCTCACCGACGCGCTGGCGCGGGTGAGTCGTCAGTCGTCGACGCTGGCGGTCATGTTCCTCGATCTGGACCAGTTCAAGCTCGTGAACGATGGTGTCGACCACGCGACCGGCGACGAGGTCCTCGCCGAAACGGCTCGCCGTCTGCTGGCGACGGCGCGCGCCGCGGACACTGTCGCGCGGTTCGGTGGTGACGAGTTCACCGTGCTCGCCGAGGTCGGCGACGAAGCCGAAGCCATTCGTCTCGCCAACCGGTTTCGCGCTGCGGTGTCAGCGCCGATCTTCATCGGCGAGCGCGACTACTCCGTCAGGGCAAGCATCGGTGTGGTCATCAGCCACGGCGAGGGCGACCCGGCCTCGCTCGTTCGTGACGCCGACGCGGCGATGTATCGCGCCAAGGAAGGCGGCCGGGACCGGGTCGTCGTGTTCGGTCCGCAGATCCGTCAGCAGGCTCAGATGCGGGTCGACGTCGAACGCGAGCTGCGGCATGCCGTTGCCAACGACGACATCAGCGCGGCCTACCAGCCTGTCGTCGATCTCCGGACGGGCGGAATCACCGGCGTCGAGGTGCTCGCGCGGTGGGAGCACCCGGAGCTCGGCAGACTCGCCCCGGACGAGTTCCTCACCGTCGCGGAGGACTCCGGACTGATCATTCCGCTCGGCGAACGGGTGCTGCGCGTCGCGTGTGAACAGGCCGGTCGCTGGGCGGAGACCGCCGGTCGCGGCTTCAAGGTGTGGGTGAACGTCTCCGGCCGGCAGTTCGCCGACCCCAACCTGTCCGACACGGTGCGACGAGTCCTCGACGAGCACCGACTTCCCCCGTCGGCGCTCGGCATCGAGATCACCGAGTCGGTGTTGATGGCCCCCACCGAGCTCGTCACGCAGCAGTTCCGCCTCCTCCGTGGCTCCGGCGTCTCGATCGCGATCGACGACTTCGGAACCGGCTTTTCGTCGCTGGGCTACCTCACTCGCTTCCCGGTTGACCGGATCAAGATCGATCAGTCGTTCGTGGCCGGGATCGGCGCCGAGCCCTCGACCTCCCTCGTGTCGGCGTGTCTCGCGATCGGCAAGTCACTCGGTGTCACGACGGTCGCGGAGGGCGTCGAGACCGCTGCCCAAGCGGACTGGCTTTCGAGGGAGGGCTGCGACGCCGTGCAGGGCTACCACTTCGCCCGTCCGCTGGAGCCGCGGCAGATCTCGGAGCTGCTCCGCCGGCCCAACCCCTTCGATCGGCCTGCCATCCGCATCCCGCGCAGCCGCGACCGTGAGCCCGACCTGCACACGCTCGTTCCCTACGGGTGACGCGGCCGGCCCTGAGGGCTACTTGATCGCGATCGGGGTCACCGGCGCCCCCGTTGCGCCCACGATGGGTTCCGGAGTGGCGCTCAGGAAGAAGGCGTAGCGTCCGTCGGCGGCGCAGTCGGCAGCCAGCTCCTCCAGGTCGAAGTTCTGCCCTTGCGGCAGGCCCATTTCGACGAGGTGAAGCATGTGCACCGGGAACATCACGTCGTCGGACTCGCCCGGGTAGACCTCGAAGGAGAGGTTGTCGGTCGCGACGGCGGCAACGCCACGCTCGCGGAACCACGGCGCGGTTTGCATCGACGGACCAGCGGTCGAGATGCAGTACGCCATCTTGTCGCCGGCACGGAGATGTTGCATCTGGCCAGTGCGCAACAGCACGATGTCGCCTTCGCTCACCGTGAGGTCGCCTGCGGCTTCCGCCGCCTCGAGCTCCGCCGGGGTGAGCGCGTGACCACCTTCCAGCCGCTCGAGGCCGAGCGCCCGCGGCAGGTCGAGAAGAACGCCCCGCCCCACGATTGCACCCAGCTTGTCGGCACCGAGCCGGCTCGCACCGGATTCCGCGTCGATCGACTCGATCGGGAAGCCGTTGTAGAGCCGCCCGTTGTAGCTGCCGTGCCCGAGCGCATCCCAGTGCGTCGCGGCTTGGACCCCCATCGCCACGGCGTCGTCGTTGAAGCGGATGCCGCGCTCGTCGTCGCCGTACAGCTCGAAATGAGCGATCGTCTCGCGGGTCGGGTTGGTGCGGCCGGGCACGAAACCTAGCTGCGGCCCGTCGGCCGACATCGGGATCGCGAGGCTGAACCGCTTGCCCTCGCGAATCTCGGTGGCAGCGGCCGCGACCGACTTCGGAGTGATCAGGTTGAGCGTCCCGCGCTCGTCCTCGGCGCCCCACCGGCCCCAGTTGTTGACGGACTTGGCGAGGTCGAAGAACTCGTCGGGGATCGGCACCGGGCGCAGTTAGCCGTCGAGAGGGTTGCAGATGCGGCAGGGCTTCAGTGAGGTCCGCGCGACGTTCACGTCCTTGACGTCGGTGCGTCCCGCGACGGCCGCACAGTCGGGTCGGTGGAAGATCGAGCCGCTCGGGGTCGCGACGAATCGGCGCGGTGCGGCGATGGCGCGTCCGGTGTCGTCGACCGAGGCACCCCCTGACAGCAGCGCCTCGACACGACCGAGCGCCGCGATCACCTGGCGGGTCTGTGTGCGGGACTCGTTGATGCGGACTGTGTTCCAGTACGAGAAGTAGAGGAAGCCACCGGCGAACACGAGGCCGAGGCCGAGGATGCCGCCGGAGATCAGGTAGTCGTTCTGCTCCCACGCGAACGGAGTGCGTGCGGCGCCCGCCCACCCGAGCAGGATGAGGATGATGCCGACCGGCATCAGCACGCCACCTGCGACCATCATCAGCCGGTCGTAGCCGAAGCCGGACGCGCGGGTGCGTACGCCGCGAACCTGATCGGACAGCCGGCTCATCAGGCCGGCGGCGCTGCCGCGCTCACCGAGCGTCTCGACCGAGGTCGTCATGACTCCTCCTCAAGGCGACAGGCGGCACCCGCGGCGGCGAGCGCGCGCCCGGGCAGCAACCACAGCGCAAGGCCGGCGAGCAGTGCGAGCAGAATGCCGCCGATCACCCACCACGACGACAGGGCGCCGGGCAGTGACAGCGGTTTCGCGGCGAGCTGGACGCCGCCGGTGGACGGCATCGGAGCGGTTGTCGTGCCCGGTCCGGTCGGCGGCGGAACGACGTTCGACGGGCCGCTGCTGCTCGACGTGATCGGTGAGCTCGTCGACGTAGGCGCCGGAATGACAGGTGCCACGTAGCCACCGCTGGCATTCGCGGTGATACTGGCTCCCCCGAACTCGGCGAACATCCCGGTGTCGTTGACGCCGGACCGGTAGCCCGGCTTGTTCAGCATGACGATCAGGTCGCCGCCGTCGAGCGAGATCTGGGGCCCATGGGCGAGCTTCGACGGCTTCGTGACGTAGATCGAGATGCCGGCGGTCTTGAGTGCCGTGTTGACGGTGTCGCTGAGCGTCTTGACCACGCTTGCGGGCAGTGCGCCCTGGTTCGCGACCTGGACGCCGTTCTGGTCGATCGTGACGCCCACGCCGGCGATCGTCGCACCGGCGATCTGGGTCGTCGTGGTCCCGGTGGCGTGCTTGCCGTCCGACGTCGCGTGGGCGGTTGACAGGATCGAGCCGATCTTCAGTGGGCCGATCCCGATGTCTGTGGCGGCGGTCTCGGCATCGGCGACGACGGTGTTGGCCCCCTGGAACGCGATATTCGTCGTTGCCGTGACGATGGGCCCGGCGTTGTTCTTGAGGCTGCTCAACTGCGAAAGCCCCAGCGCCGAGCTCGCGTTGACGTGAGTAGGCAGCGCGAGGGCTTGCATGGTGAAGCCCGGTTGGCTCAGGGACACCTTGGTCCCGCCCTGGGTGGTCGGAGCCTCTGCCTTGAACGGGTCGTTGAGTGAGTTCTCCAGCTGCGGAGGAATCGTCACCGGAAGCGGAAGCGGAAGCACGCCCAGCGTCGACCCGAGGCTCGCCCCGGTGGCACCCGGCCAGAAGAGTGAGGTGAGGGCGTGCGCGACTCCGCCGCCGCCCAGATCGGATACGGCGTAGGGCAGCTCTGCTTCGCCGTCCTCGCCCAGGTGGGAGTACAGCGGCATCCGCAAGCCGACCGCGACGGCGTGCACGTTGACGGCACCAAGCCCGGCCCC
>JAICMG010000132.1 GCA_025929365.1 Frankiaceae bacterium | reverse complement strand
CGGCCTGTAAGCCGGATCCTGTGCCACCTGGACCGAGGTCCAGGTGCGACGGTCATCTGTCTCGGGTCGCCGTTGCCGACGACCTCTAGCGGTCTACCCGGAAGCTCGGGCGGGCCGCCCTCGAGCGCTTCCTGTCTGACCTTGCTCCGGGTGGGGTTTGCCGAGCCGCCCGAGTCACCTCGGGCGCTGGTGGGCTCTTACTCCACCGTTTCACCCTTGCCATCGGCCGAAGCCGAAGGCGGTCTGTTTTCTGTGGCACTTTCCCGCGGGTCACCCCGGGTCGGTGTTGCCGACCACCCTGCCCTTCGGAGTCCGGACTTTCCTCGGCGGTGCCGAAGCACCGACGCGACCGTCCGGCCGACTCGTTCGCCGCGATCAGAGTACGGCGGGGAGGCGGCAGCGCGCACGCGAGTGAGGGCCTGATATGCAAGAGGCGAGACGAAAGGATCGAGATGGCAGTCGAGGTCGGTAACAAGATCCCGGACACCACCGTCAAGGTGATGCGCGACGGCAAGCCCGAAGACGTCAGCACGGCTGAGGTGCTGGGCACGGGCAAGGTCGTGCTCTTCGCCGTGCCAGGCGCGTTCACGCCAGGCTGCTCGAAGATCCACCTCCCCGGATACGTCGAGCGTGGCGCCGAGCTCAAGGCCAAGGGCGTGGACACGATCGCGTGCATCTCGATCAACGACGCCTGGGTGATGGACGCCTGGGGCAACGCACAAGGCGCCGATGACATCCTCATGCTCGCCGACGGGAACGGCGCCTTCACCGACGCCATGGGGCTGGCCGCCGACATGAGCGGCGCAGGTCTGGGCACCCGGTCGAAGCGCTACGCCGCGGTGATCGAGGACGGCACGATCACCTCGCTCGAGGTCGAGCCGGCGCCCGGCGTCGACGTGAGCAGCTGCGAGAGCATCCTCGCCAAGGTCTGAGCCCGAGCGGCTGGCGAAGGCGGCGCAGATGTCCTACGAGACGTTGCTCTACGGCGTCGCCGACAAGGTGGCGACGATCACCCTGAACCGGCCCGAACGGCTCAACACGATCGTGCCGCCGATGCCGCAGGAGTTCGAGGCGGCGATCGCGGCCGCCGTCGCCGACGACGACGTCCGGGTGATCGTCGTCCGCGGTGCGGGGCGAGCGTTCTGCGCCGGATACGACTTCGGGGACGGGTTCCACCACTGGGACGACCGGATCACCACCGACGGGAAGTGGGACCCCGGCAAGGACTTCGTCTTCGCCGGCGCGTACGGCCCGACGCAGCGCTTCATGTCGATGTGGCGATCGCCGAAGCCGGTCATCGCGCAGGTTCACGGCTGGTGCGTCGGCGGCGGCAGCGACACCGCCTTGTGCGCCGACATCGTGATCGCCTCCGACGACGCGCAGATCGGCACGCCGTACTCGCGCATGTGGGGCTGCTACCTGTCGGGCATGTGGATCTACCGGCTGGGGCTGACGAAGGCGAAGGAGTACGCCCTCACCGGCAAGCCGCTGTCCGGAGTGGAAGCAGCGCGCGTTGGCTTGATCAACCGCTCGGTGCCGTTCGCCGACCTGGAGCGAACGGTCGCCGAGACCGCCGCGCAGCTTGCATCGATTCCCGCGTCGCAGCTGGCTGCGATGAAGCTCGTGGTCAACAACGCCTATGAGCAGATGGGCCTTTCGGCAACCCAGACGCTCGGTCCGATCCTCGACGGGCTGATGCGCAACACCCCCGACGCGGCGGGATTCATCGCCACCGCGGAAAGCGAAGGCGTGGGCGTCGCCACGCGACAGCGAGACGAGCTCTTCGGCGACTACAGCCAGGCGCCGAGTGCCGCGAAGCCCGACCCGAACAACGTCATCACGCCCTGACGAGCCCGGCCGTCCGCAACGCGGCGCGCTTGAGCAGCACGACCGGCACCACCGCCGCGACCGCGATGCCCGCGCAGAGCACGGCGATGTCCGGCGCGGAGAAGCGAGCCACCAGCCCGACAGCGGGGCCGCCGAGGCCGACCCCGGCGTCGAACCAGGCGAAGAAGGCGCCCGACGCTGCCCCGCGTTGATGCTCCGGAACGCCCGCGACGGCGAGCAGCCCGAGGGAGGGCACCGCGAGACCCTGACCGACCGACAGCACCGCCAACGCCGCGACGCTCACGCCGGTCGTCGCCGCCTCCGCGAACACCACCAGCCCGGCGGCTTCGAGCAATGCCGAAGCCACGAGCACACGGGCCGCACCCATGCGGTCGGGCACCGAGCCGAGCGCGACCCGGCTGATGATGACGCCCGCGCCGAACACCGGCACGATCAGTGCAGCGATGCCGAGGCCGTGCCTGGCGACGACCGTCGCACCGAACGACAGGACCGCGACGTACCCGACGTTGACCAGCAGCAGGCCCGCGCCCGGACGGCCGGTGCGACGGATCATCGCGATCACCGGTGTCGGCTCGTGCCGTTGCGCGGGGCCCGGAGCGCTGCGCAATGCGGCCGCCAACGCCGCACCGAGCAGCGGCAGGGCCGACGCGAGGACCCACAGCCGGTCGGTGTGATGAACACCGAGCAGCTCGACGAGCAGCGGGCCGATCGTCAGACCGGCATAGTTCGCGAGGCCGATGTGGCCCAGTGACCGGCCTTGGTGCTCCTCGCCCGCAAGCCGCAGCAGCCACAGCACGGTGGCGCTCATCATCACGGCCTCTCCGGCCCCGACAAGGAGACGGCTTGCGATGAGCGAGCCCAGCGACGCCTGCCACGCCGGCAGCACGCCCAGCGCCATCATCACTGCGCCGAGCACGACCATGGGCCGGGCGCCGAACCGGTCCGACCAACGACCGCCGAGCGGCCGGAGCACCGCGCCGGTGATCGCGGGCGCGCCGACCGCGAGCCCGACTGCCACGGAACCGCCGCCGAGCCTGCCGTCGACGTACGTCGGCATCGCCCGCAGCACCGCACCGAGCGCGGCGTAGCAGGCGACGGCAGCGACGAGCACCGCGAGGTAGTCGCCCCACCGCTTGCGGAACTGCACGTGGGTGCCCTACCCGCACCGGCTCCTGGTCAGCCCGGGAAGGGCGTGGCGACGCCTGCAAGGTGGCTGATGTCGTTGACCAGCCGCACCACGGACGGGCCTTCGGCGCGCCAGTCGATCAGTGACAGCGACGCCGGGTCGATGTGGATGCGAAACACCGTGTGAAGGGGTGCGTCCAGCGCGTCTCGCAGCAACAGCTTGATCGGCGTCACGTGCGTCACCACGAGGACCTTGGCGTCGGGGTGAGCCGCGATCGTGCGCAGTCGTGCGTCGTGCACGCGCTTGGCGGTGGCGGCCATGCTCTCGCCGCCCGGCGGCGCGAGGTTCGGGTCGTCGAGCCAGGCCCGAAGCTGCTCAGGCGAGCGCTTGCCGACCTCGCCGAACGTCGCGCCCTCCCACTCGCCGAAGTCGGTCTCGGCAAAACCGTCCTCGATGACGACCTCGGCCCCGATCCGAGCCGCGACGATCTCGGCGGTCTGCCGCGTACGACGCAACGGCGAGCAAACGATCGCGTCGAGGCCCAGGCCCACCACGCGGTTGGCGGCCGCCTCCGCCTGCGCGATCCCGCGATCGGTCAGCGCCGCGTCGCCGCGCCCACTGAACCGCTTCTCCAAGGAGAGCGGGGTCTCACCGTGCCGAAGGATCGTCGCGACGGTGGCAGGCCCGGCAGGCGCGCTCCAGCCGTAGAGCACATTGCGCGACTTGCCGGCAGCCGCCGGTTTCGTCGCGGCAGCTGCCCGCGGCCGCCACTCGCGTCCAGCGGCCTGGTCGTCCATCGCCTCGTTCGCAAGCCGGTCGGCCTCGAAGTTCTGCTCCCGCGGGATGTGGTGGAAGTGCGCGTGCGGGATTTGGCGGAGCACCGCGGCGGCCTGCTTCGCCAGCTGCTGCATGTCGGGGTGCTTGACCTTCCAGGCGTTGCTCATCTGCATCACGACGAGCTTCGAGTCCATCCGCACCTCGACGTCCTTCGCGCCGAGGTCGACAGCAGCTTCGAGCCCGGCGATCAGACCGCGGTACTCGGCGACGTTGTTGCTCGCGACGCCGATCCCCGCCGCGACCTCGCGCAGGATCTCGCGCGTCTCGGCGTCGCGCACCAGCGCGCCGTACCCTGCGGGCCCCGGGTTGCCCCGCGATCCCCCATCGGCCTCGACGATGACCCGATCGACCATGCGTGGGTTACAGACCCGAGTCCGCGGTGCGGACCAGGATCCGCCGGCACTCCTCGCACCGCAGGACTTCATCGGGTGCTGCGTCGCGGATGCGCACGAGGTCGGTCGTGTTCAGCTGAAGGTGACACCCCTGGCACTGGCCCCGGTGCAGCGCCGCGGCGCCGACTCCGCCCGACGACGCCCGCAGCTTGTCGTAGAGCGCCAGTAGCTCACTCGGCAGCGTCGCCGCCGTCTCGGCTCGCTGGGCCGCCGCCTTCTCGGCCTCAGCGGCAACCTCGTCGAGGGTGGCGTCGCGGCGGGCGGTGGCATCGGCCAGCGAGGCCTCGATTCCCGCGAGCTCGACGTTGAGTGCGGCAAGCCGCGTCTGCACCTGTTCCCGCTGCTCCATCACCTCGAGCTCGGCGTCCTCGAGCTCGGTCTGGCGGCGATGCAGGGACTCGATCTCCGACTGCAGGTTCTCGAGCTCCTTGGGCGAGCCGACCTGCCCGCTGTCCAGGCGCTGCTGGTCGCGCTGCATGCGCGCGCGCACCTGCTCGACGTCGGTGTCGACCTTCGCCTGCTCGCGGCCGAGGTCACTGTCCTCGGTCTCGGCGCGCACCACGTCATCGCTCAGTGCCGACTTGCGGTTGTTGAGGTCCTCGATCTCGGCGTGCTCAGGGAGGGTGGCGCGCCGGTGTTCGAGTCGATCGATCGTGGCGTCGAGGTCCTGCACGTCGAGCAGCCGGAGCTGATCCTCGGGTGCAGCGTTCACGGGTCCTCAATCGAGTGTGAGTGGACGGTCCAGGGGTCGGTGACGATCGGTGAGACCGTCGTCACCACCGTAGTGCCCGCCGCCGCGGCGTCAGAGGTCAGCAGCGCGGCCGCGTCCTCGAGCCACGGCGCCTCCGTTGCCCAGTGCGCGGCGTCGATCAGTCCGATCCCGAGGTCGGCGACGGCCTCGGAGGTCGCGTGGTGCTTGAGATCGGAGGTGACCAGGACATCGGCTCCCAGCCGCGCCGCTGTGTCGGCCAGGCTTGCGCCCGAGCCGCCACATACTGCGACGTTCCGAACCGGCCGGTCGGGATCGCCCGCGGCGCGGACCCCCCACCTCGTCGCGGGCAGTGCGGCCGCGACTGCGGCGGTGAACGCGGCGAGCGTCGTCGGTGTGGCCAGCTCGCCGACCCGGCCGAGGCCGAGACCGCTGGGCACGGCGGCCAGCTCGGTGACGTCGTACGCCGGCTCCTCGTAGGGATGTGCCGCAAGCAGTGCTCGGATGACCTGCGATCGAAGCCGTCGAGGCGCAATCGTCTCGACGCGTGTCTCCTTGACGTGCTCGACCCTGCCCGGCTCGCCGATCGTGGGCGAAGAGGTGATGCCGGGGGTGAACGTCCCGGTGCCGTCGCCGAGGTAGCCGCACCGGGTGTAGTCGCCGACGGTTCCCGCGCCGGCGACGGCGAGCGCGTCGAGCACCGCTTCGGCGTCGTCGACCGGCACGAACGTCACGATCTTGTCGAGGCTGCCGTGCGGCAACGGGGACAGCGCGTCGGTGTCACGCAGGCCGAGTGCGGACGCGAGCGCATCGTTGACGCCCGGCTTCGCGACGTCGGCATTGGTGTGCGCGACGTACAAGGCGACGCCCGAGCTGATCAGACGATGGACGACCCGCCCTTTTGCCGAGGTGGCGGCGACCGATGTCGTGCCGCCGAGATACAGCGGGTGGTGGGTGACCAGCAGCTGCGCCCGGGCCGCGATCGCCTCTTCGGCGACGTTGCCCACCGGGTCGATCGCGAAGTGCACGCGTTCGACCGCTGCGTCCGGATCACCGCACACCAGCCCGACCGCGTCCCACGACTCAGCCCACCCGGGGTCGTAGCGACCCGCGAGCAGCCCGACGATCTCGGCGAGCGTCATGCAGCCTCCACCAGTCGCTGCAGCGCAGGTCCCACGCAGCCAGGGCGCTCGGTCCAGAACATGTGGCCGGCGTCCTCCAGCACCTCGACCCAGGCCCCGGGGATCCGGGCCGCCGAGTCGGCCGAGGCGGCCACCGGGATCGGGCCCGAGCCCGCTGCCAGGAAGCCCACCGGAACGCTGATCTCGGGCAGCGCGGCCTCGAGCTCGGCCATCGCCTCACGGGCGGACTGCCATAGCCCGGCGTTGGCAACCGCGGATATCCGCAAGTCGCCAGGCATCGCCGGCGCGGATGCGGGATCGGCGTAGTAGGCCGGCCAGATCAGCCGCACGGCCTCGACCGCGTCCGCATCCGTGCCCTCGCCGCTCGTCGCCTGTGTGTCGAGCTCCGTCGCACGAGCCCAGACCTCAACCGGGGTGCGAGCCGCCATCTCGGCTTCGAACGCTGCGGCACCTCCATCGCCGACCGCTCCGAGCGGATCGAGGCACAGGACGCCGGCCAGGCGCTCCGGAATGCGGACCGCCGCATGGAGGGCGAGATGACCACCCCAGGAGTGACCGACGAGGTACGGCTGGTCGACGCCGAGGTGGTCCAGGACGGCGGCGATGTCCGCCACCGCCGTGGCGACGTCGAACGGCCCGTCAGTCGTTGATGGCGGGAGCCCACGCTGCTGGAAGACAACGACCCGGTGCGCGGCCGCGAGCTCGTCGAGTACCGGCGCCAGGTACGTCGCGCTCATGCCCGGTCCGCCATGAAGCACCAGGACGGGTTCGCCCGATCCTGCGATCCACCCTCCGATGTGGCCGCCCTCGGCCGGTGCGGAGAACTCCTCGCCGCGCATGGAGGTCAACATACGTCGGCGTCCATCGGCATGCTGTACCGGTGACCACACCGCAACTGTGGCTGGTCCGCCACGGAGAGACCGCCTGGAGCGCGACGGGAAAGCACACCGGCCGCACCGACGTCCCCCTCACCGACGAGGGACGTGAGGCCGCCGAACACCTCACCCAGACCCTGGCCGGCAACACGTTCGCTCTCGTGCTGACGAGTCCGATGTCACGCGCCCGCGACACGTGTGTGCTCGCCGGCCTGGGAGATCGCGTGGAAGTCACCGCTGACCTGTGCGAGTGGGACTACGGCGACTACGAAGGACTCACCACGGCAGAGATCCGCGAGACGCGGCCCGGCTGGAACGTGTTCGCGGATGGCTGCCCGGGCGGAGAGTCACCCGAGCAGGTGGGCGAACGCGCCGACCGCGTCGTCGCCCGCGTGCGTGACATCGACGGTGACGCGATCGTCTTCTCGCACGGTCATCTGCTGCGGGTGCTCGCCGCGCGCTGGGTGGGGCTGCCGCCGCAGGCCGGTGCGCACCTCGCGCTCGCGACCGCATCGGTCAGCGTGCTCGGGTGGGAACGCGAGACACCGGTCATCACCAGCTGGGACCTCACCTAGCCACTTGTCAGCTAGTGCGGGTGGCGTCACGCTACGCGTGCGGATGACGCGGCGCCGGCTCGCGCCCTACCGGTTGCGTCGGCGGCGCGAGCAGCGCCTTCCGGGGCTTGAGTGGGCGCGTCACGGGCTTGTCTCCGGTGACGACGAGGTCCTCGCCATCGTGGTGGAAGGCGATCTCGCCCTGGTCACCATCGTGAAGTGAGTAGGTGACCTCGCGGTGATCGATGTCGACCCGCAGCCGCACCCCACGCCACCGGATGCTGAACGCGAGCCGGGTGATCCCCTCCGGCAGCGCAGGGTCGAACAACAATGCGCCGCCGTAGTCGCGCAGCCCCCCGAACCCGGCGACGAGTGCGATCCACGCGCCCGCAAGTGATGCCATGTGCAGGCCGTCACGGCTGTTGCGGTGCAGATCGCGCAGGTCGATCATGGCGGCCTCGTACGCGTAGTCGTGCGCCAGCTCCAGGTGACCGACCTCCGCCGCCATCACGGCCTGCGTGCAGGCTGACAAAGACGAGTCACGCACGGTGCGCCGCTCGTAGTAGTCGACGTTGCGCGCCTTGTCCTCGGCGCTGAACCGGTCGCCGCACCAGTGCATCGCGAGCACGAGGTCGGCCTGCTTCACGACCTGCTTGCGGTAGAGGTCGAAGTACGGCG
>JAICMG010000149.1 GCA_025929365.1 Frankiaceae bacterium | reverse complement strand
GAATCGGCCCAGCAAGGTAAGGCAGGCGTGATGAAGAGGTTCATGATCGCGGCGGCGACCGTCGCGTTCACCGCGGGCGGGGTAGCGCTTCCGGTCGCAGCGAGCGCAAGCGCTTCACGTCCGGCGGCGCATCACCACCAGCATCACGCCAAGCATCACGCCAAGGGCAATGACGTCCAGCGGCACCCGTGCGACGGCCTCGGCATCGACATCGCGCTCGGCCCGCAGAACATCTGCATCCCGCTCTGAGCGCGATTGCCGTCTGACGACGCTCTAGCGTCTTCAGACGGCAATCGGTGTTAGAGGCGCTCGATGATCGTGACGTTGGCCTGGCCGCCGCCTTCGCACATCGTCTGCAGGCCATACCGGCCGCCGGTGCGCTCGAGCTCGTGCAGCAGCGTCGTCATCAGCCGGGCGCCGGTCGCGCCGAGCGGGTGACCCAACGCGATCGCGCCGCCGTTGACGTTGACCTTCGAAAGGTCGGCGCCGGTCTCCTTCTGCCAGGCGAGCACGACCGGTGCGAACGCCTCGTTGATCTCGACGAGGTCGATCTCGTCGAGTGACATCCCTGTCTTCTCAAGGGCGTACGCCGTGGCGTTGATCGGCGCGGTGAGCATGTAGATCGGGTCGGCGCCGCGCACCGACATGTGGTGGACGCGGGCCCGCGGCGTGAGGTTGTGCTCCTTCAGCGCGCGCTCGGACACGACGAGGATTGCGGCGGCGCCGTCGGAGATCTGTGACGAGACGGCCGCGGTGATCCGGCCGCCCTCGGAGAGCGGCTTGAGCGACGCCATCTTCTCGAGCGTCGAGTCGCGGCGGGGGCCCTCGTCGGAGGTGACGCCGTTGTACGGCGACACCTCCCGGTCGAAGCGACCCTCGTCGATCGCCCTGATCGCCCGCTGGTGGGACTCGAAGGCGAACGCCTCCATGTCCTCGCGACTGATGCCCCACTTCTCCGCGATCATCTCCGCGCCGTTGAACTGCGTGACCGGCTGATCGCCGTACCGCTTGACCCAGCCTGCCGAACCGGAGAACGGGTTCGGGTCGGTGAAGCCGACATGCTTCGCGGCTTGGAACGCCGCCCCGATCGGGATCATCGACATGTTCTGCACGCCGCCCGCGATCACGACGTCCTGCGTGCCGCTCATCACGCCCTGTGCGGCGAAGTGCAGCGCCTGCTGCGACGATCCGCACTGCCGGTCGACCGTCGTGCCCGGCACTTCCTCCGGCAGGCCGGCCGCGAGCCAGCAGGTCCGCGCGATGTCGCCGGCCTGCGGGCCGATGGTGTCGAGGCAGCCGAACACGACGTCTTCGACGGCCGACGGGTCGATGCCCGAGTGGTCGACCAGCGCATTGAGGATGTGCGCCCCGAGGTCCGCGGTGTGAACGCCGGACAGGCCGCCGTTCTTCTTCCCGACCGGCGTGCGGATGGCGTCGACGATGTAGGCCTCAGGCATAGGAAAGAGATTATCTGACGACCCGTCAGATAATCTCGGCCGCGTGGATCTGACCGAGCCGGCCGAGCTCGCCGCCTTTCGCGGCGAGGCTCGCGAGTGGCTTCGGTCGCACGTCCCCCACAGCCCACTCCCGTCACTGGACACCGCGGCCGGATTTGCCGCCCACCGCGAGTGGGAGCGCCGGATGTACGAGGCGCGGTGGGGCGTCGTGACGTGGCCCGAGCCGTACGGCGGGCGTGGCGCGGGTCTGCTCGAGTGGCTCGTCTTCGAGGAGGAGTACTGGGCGGCGGGTGCGCCGGTGCGGGTCAGCCAGAACGGCATCTTCCTGCTCGCGCCGACCATCTTCGAGTACGGCACGCAGGCGCAGAAAGACCGCTTCCTCACGCCGATGGCGCGTGCCGACGAGGTGTGGGCCCAGGGGTGGTCGGAGCCCGGAGCCGGCAGCGACCTCGCGTCATTGCGGTCGAAGGCGGAGCGGGTCGACGGTGGGTGGCGGCTGTCCGGCCAGAAGACCTGGTCGACGCGCGCCGCATATGCCGACTGGATGTTCGGCCTGTTCCGCTCGGATCCCGCCTCCGAGCGGCACCGCGGTCTCACCTACATCCTGCTTCCACTTGCCGCGGACGGAGTGACGGTCCGCCCGATCCGACAGCTCGATGGTGAGCCGGGCTTCGCGGAGGTGTTCTTCGACGAGGTCTTCGTCCCCGACGAGCACGTGCTCGGCGGCGTCGGCGAGGGCTGGAAGGTCGCGATGTCGACCACCACCTCCGAGCGCGGACTGACGCTGCGCTCACCCGGGCGGTTCATGGCTGCGGCCGACCGGCTCCTCGACCTGCATGCGGCAACGCAGGCGTCGGACCCGGATGCCGCGGCGGCCGCGCGTGGTGATGTCGTCCAGGCGTGGATGGATGCCGATGCCTACCGCCTCTACGTCCTCGGCACCGCCTTGAAGGCACTCGGCGGCGAGTCGATCGGCGCCGAGTCCAGTGCCAACAAGCTGTTCTGGTCGCAGCTCGACGTTGCGCTTCACGAGACCGCGCTTGCCCTGTTGGGCGAGCGGGCGACGCTCGACGCCGATCCGGTGGCGGCGCCGTGGCTCGACGGCTATGAGTTCTCACTCGCCGGGCCGATCTACGCCGGCACCAACGAGGTGCAGCGCAACGTCGTGGCCGAGCGGGTACTGGGTCTCCCCCGATGAGGCTCGCGCCGGACCAGGACGCGCTCGACTTCGCCGGCAGCGTTCGCGAGCTGTTGGCCGACCTCGCGGACGCGGCTGCGTTGCGGGTCGCGTGGGATGACGCGGACGGCCGGATCCCCGGTGTGTGGAAGCGGCTCGCGGAGGCCGGCGTGCTCGGTCTGAGCGTGCCGGAGGAGTACGGCGGTTCCGGGGCGGACCTCACCACGTTGCTGGCGGTGCTCGTCGAGGTCGGACGCTCCGCACTGCCCGAGCCACTGGTCGAGACGATCGTCGGCGCCATGCTGCTCGCGGAAGCCGGTGGCGTGATCGCGGAGGACTGGCTTCCGCGCGTTGTCGCCGGAGAGGCCGTCATTGCCGTCGGCCTCGGACCCGGGGCACTCGTCAGTGCGGCGCCGTGGGCCGACCTGCTGGTCGTTGCGGATCATGCCGGCGTGCTGTGTGCGATGCCGCGCGATGAGGCGACCGTCACGACGAGCGAGTCGGTCGACCGTGGCGTCCGGCTGGCGGCCGTCGACGTACCTTCGCGGGGCGGATCCGCCTTCGATGGCGTTCACCTCGACCGTGCGTTCGATGCCGGGGTGGTCGCGGTCGCGGCGCAGCTGACCGGCCTTGCCGAGGCCATGCTCGACATGGCGGTGCGTCACGCGAAGCAGCGCGAGCAGTTCGGTGTCGTGATCGGCTCGTTCCAGGCGATCAAGCACCAGCTCGCTGACGCTTACGTCGCCAATGCCTTCGCCGCACCCGTCGTCGCGCGTGCGTCATGGTCGGTCGCGCGGGACGCACCGACGCGCAGCCGCGACGCGTCGCATGCGAAACATGCCGCTACCGTGGCGGCGCGGCGAGCGGCGCGAACCGCGCTGCAGGTGCACGCCGGCATCGGCTACACCTTCGAGCACGACCTGCACATGTGGATGAAGCGCACCTGGACGCTGTCGTCGCTGTGGGGCACCGCCGCATGGCACAAGGAGCGCGTAGCGAAAGAGGTACTCGGGTGACGGCGCCGTTGGCCGGGATGCGGGTCGTCGAGTGCTCCATGCTCGGGCCTGCCGCGATCACGAGTGCGCTCGTCGACCTCGGCGCGGAGGTCATCAAGATCGAGCCCGCTGCCGGCGACTACATCCGGCAGATGACCTGGCCCATTGTCGAAGGTGTCTCGCTGATGCACCTGCACCTCAACCGGGGCAAGAAGAGCGTCACCCTCGACCTGCGCAGCGACGAAGGCAAGCGGGTCTTCCGTGATCTCACCAAGGACGCGGACGTCGTCGTCGAGGCGATGCGGCCCGGCGCCCTGGAACGACTCGGCATCGGCGCGAGCGACCTTCGTGATCGGAACCCGAAGGCGGTCTTCGCGAGCATCTCCGGGTACGGCGCGACAGGCCCTTACAAGGACTACCCGAGCCACGGCATCGCCTATGACACCTGGGCGGGAATCGTCACGCCCCAGGTCGACGAGGAAGGATTCACCTACATCCCGGAGCACGTGAGCATCGGTATCTTCGCGGCTCCGCTCTACGGCGCGCTCGCGATCCTCGCCGCTGTCATCCGCGCGCGTGCGACCGGTGAGGGCGCAGAGCTCGAGCTCGCCCAGTCCGACTGTGCGGCGGCGTTCGACTGGTACCGCAGCGAGACCTATCGCGCCTACGAACGGCCCGAGTCCGAGGTCACGGGCAATCCGAGCGACAACTACGAACGCCGAGCCCTGGGGACTGCGGGCATGAAAGAAGGTGTTCGCTACCAGATCTACGAAAGCGCCGACGGGCATGTGCTCTTCATGGCCAGCGAGCAGGCCTTCTGGAAGAACTTCTGCGAAGGCACAGGCAGGATGGACCTGTTCGAGAAGTGGCCCGGGTCGACGTACGCCGATCACGCCAGGGGCAACCGCGAGCTGCAGGCCGAGCTGCGCCAGATCTTCGCGACGAAGACCTCGGCGGAGTGGATGGAGTTCGGCGGGCGGATCAACACGCCGATCGCGCCGGTGAACACGCCCAAGACGCTCGCCGACGACCCGCAGTTCGCCGCGCGCCTCGGCTGGCTCCCGGCCGCCCGGCTCGGTGCTGACCAGCTCGGGTTCCCGGTGCGCTATGTCGGAGAGACTCTGCCTGTGCCGGAGAAGGCGCCGACGGCGGGTGAGCACACGTACGAGGTGCTGCGCGCGGTCTGCGACTACACCGACGAGCAGATCGCCGAGCTGCGCGAGTCAGGAGCACTGGGGTGAGCGTGAGCTGCCCGTGAGCGGCGTGCCGCCGACGATTCCCGCGCTCGTCGAGACGGCTGCGGCGGCCTACCAGGACGCCGAGGCGGTCATCGACGGCGACCGTCGGGTGTCGTTCAACCAGCTCGCCGCTCTGGTGCAGGCCGGGGCCGGCGAGTGCATCCGGCGCGGCGTGAAGCCTGGTGACCGGGTCGGCCTGTGGGCACCGAACAGCCTCGACTGGGTCGTCGCCGCGCTCGGTGCGCTGGCGGCCGGCGCCGTCCTGGTCCCGCTGAACACCCGCTACAAGGGCGACGAGGCGAGCTGGATCCTCGACCGCAGCGGCGCGACGCTCACGTTCGTCTCACCGCCCTTCCTCGGCAACGACTATCCCGGGATGCTCGCCGGCCGAAGCGGCGTGGTGGTTCTCGAGCCGTCCTTGTGGGACAAGGGGCCGACCGCGGATGTCACGAACCGGATCGCCGCGGTGCAGCCGCACAACGTCAGCGACCTCATCTTCACGTCCGGGACGACGGGCCACCCGAAGGGCGTCATCACCACCCACGAGCAGACGCTGCAGGTGTTCGACACGTGGGCACGCATCGTCGGCTTGCGGCCCGCCGACCGCTACCTCGTCGTCAACCCGTTCTTTCACACGTTCGGCTACAAGGCGGGCATCATCGCGTGTCTGCTTCGCGGTGCCACGATCGTTCCGCAGCCGGTTTTCGACGTACCCGCCGTCCTCGACCTGATCGAGCGCGAGCGAATCACGGTGCTGCCGGGCCCGCCGACGCTCTACCAGTCCATCCTCGACTCACCCGACCGCGAGAAGCGCAACCTGTCGTCGTTGCGGCTCATCGTCACAGGCGCGGCTGTCGTGCCGGTCGTCCTCATCGAGCGGCTGCGCGACGAGCTCGAGGTCGAGACGATCCTCACGGCCTACGGCCTGACCGAGGCGACCGGCACCGTCACGATGTGCCGCCAGGGCGATGACCCCGAGACCATCGCGACGACGTCGGGCCGGGCGATTCCCGATACCGAGGTCCGGGTCGTCGACGAGGCGGGCAACGACGTGCCGACCGGTGAGCCCGGCGAGGTCGTCGTACGCGGCTACAACGTGATGCAGGGTTACTACGAGGACGACGAGGCGACCAGTGCCGCCATCGATCCCGACGGCTGGCTGCACACCGGCGACATCGGGGTGATGGACGAGGCCGGCAACCTGCGCATCACCGACCGGCTCAAGGACATGTACGTCGTCGGCGGCTTCAACGCCTACCCGGCGGAGGTCGAGCAGATCCTGTCCCGATACGAGGGCATCGCGGAGTGCGCCGTGGTCGGCGTACCGGATGAGCGGCTCGGCGAAGTGGGATGTGCGTTCGTCGTACAGAAGCCCGGTGCCGACGTAGATCCGGACGCCGTCATCGCGTGGGCGCGGGAGCGCATGGCGAACTTCAAGGTGCCACGTACTGTTCTCGTCGTGGACGAGCTGCCGCGCAACGCCTCCGGCAAGGTGTTGAAGTTCGAGCTCCGTGAGCTCGTGGCGGACTCATGACGGTCGGCAGGGACGGCGGGTCGATCGATGCTGCGTCCATCGATCCGAAGCACTTCCGTCGCGTCCTCGGCCACTTCCCGACCGGCGTGGCCGTCATCACCGGCATCGACCCCGAGGGGAGGCCCGGCGGCCTTGCCATCGGGTCGTTCAGCTCGGTGTCGCTCGATCCGCCATTGGTCGCCTTCATGCCGGACAAGAACTCGAGCACCTGGCCGAAGATCCGCGAGTCCGGTCACTTCTGCGTCAACATCCTGGGCTCGGACCAGGAGGAGGTGTGCCGGACCTTCGCGGTCAGCGGTGGCGACAAGTTCGCGAACCTGACCTGGAAGCCGGCCGGGTCGGGGTCGCCGGTCCTCGACGGGGTGCTCGCGTGGATCGACTGTGACCTCGATGTCATTCACGAGGCGGGCGATCACCACATCGTGATCGGGCGGGTGCGCGAGCTCGACGTCACGGGGACGACGCTCCCGCTGGTGTTCTTCCAAGGCGGGTACGGGCGGTTCTCCGAGCTGTCGCTGGCGGCGTGGGAGTCCGACCTCGCGCTGCAGATGCGCTCGGCCGATCTCGCGCGTCCGCACATGGAGGCACTCGCGGCGGGGCTCGACATCGAGTGCGTGGCCAGCGCGATCGTCGGTCCCGACATGGTGTTGCTCGCCCGCGCGGGAAAGCTTCCGACGGGATCGCTTCCTACCGCCGTCGGACAGCGCATCCCCTTCGAGCCACCGGTCGGGACGGCCTTTGTCGCGTGGGCATCGGAGTCCGCACAGAAGGTATGGCTGGACCGGCTCGACAAGGGCGCGCCGCCGGAGACGCTCGAGGCGTTGCACCGCACCCTCGCCGAGGTCCGAGCGGCCGGCTACTCGGTCGGTCGCGGGCATCGCTGGCACGAGCAAGCCGCGCAGGTCATGTCTCGTCCCGACCCGACCGTCGACCAGGACCAGGCGAGCGCCCAGCTGCATCAGCTGATCGGCATGCTTCCCCCGGACTACGAGTCACCGGTGGCCAAGTCGGGCGATGCCCGCACCGTCTCGACACCGGTGTTCGGGCCCGG
>JAICMG010000019.1 GCA_025929365.1 Frankiaceae bacterium | reverse complement strand
CGCGTTGTGCAGCAGCCCCGCCTGTGTGGCCGAGATGTCCTCGCTCGCGAGCACCGCGAAGTGGGTGTCGCCGCGCCATTCCCGGATGCAGTTGACGGCGAGCCACGCCGACAGCAGGGGGTCCGAAGGACGCGCCTGCTGGCGATGCGCAGCAAACAGCGCCCGCCCGGAGACCGGCAGGGCGTCCGCCGCCGCCCAAAGCGCAGGGCCAAGCGTTGCAAGGCCCGAGCAGATCTCGGGCACGTATGACTGCAGCCCGGCGACGACGGCGGAGTTCCGCGCCTCGATGATCGCGTCGTACGTCGTGTGCTGCTCCGCGATCTCCAGTGCGGCCGCGATGAACTCCGGCGAGATCGAGTAGAACGTGGCGGCGACGACCTGCGCGCCGGCGGGCGCCAGCGGCGCAGCCCGGCTCGCGATGTAGGTCACCCCGCCCATCTCGAGACCGAGCGCTCGGTAGTTCTCGAGTGCGATCGGGTCCCAGTAGATCCAGCCGATCAGCCGGTGCGAGGCGAACGAGGCACGCGCGGACAGCTGCGTCCAGTCCGCGCCCATAGCGGGATTCCTAGCATCTGTCAGTAAGAATGACAATACCGGTCAGACCGGCAGGACCCACTCGTCGTTGGTGATGAGCGGGACGACGCTGCCGTCCGGGCGGATTCCGTCGACGTCGACCCCCGGGCCGCCGACGACGACGTCCGTGTGCACCGCCGAGCGGTTCAGGCCCCGCTCGTACAGCTCGTCGGGGGAGCGGCCGGCGCCATCCTTCATCGCGAACGAGAAGCTCTGCCCCCACGCCACGTGCGATCCCGCGTTCTCGTCGTACAACGTGTCGTGGAAGACCACACCGGCCGCGCGGACCCGCGAGTCACGGTCGACGAGCGCCACCTCGCCGAGTGAGCGCGCGCCGTCGTCGGTCTCGAGCTCGGCCGACACCGCGTCCCCGCCGCGCTCCGCCTTGACGTGAACGGCGCGGCCACCTTCGAAGTCCACGACCAGGCCGTCGACGAAGGCTCCGGTCCGCGGCATGACGAGCGGGCGGGTCAGCGCGATCCGGCCGTCGGCCCGGGTCCGGTCCGGGCTCGTGAACACCTCTTCGGTCGGCAGGTTCGGCATGAAGCCGATGCCGCCGTTGTTCACCAGCCCGCCGCCGGTCCACACCGCTTCCGGCAGCAGGCCGACCGTGAGATCGGTGTCCCCGCCGTGGTAGCGAACCGCATCGAGCCCGAGTGCGCCGACCGCGGCGGCTCGTTCGGTGAGCTTGCGGTGATGCTCGCGCCAGGCACCGACGACGTCGGGCTCGTCGAGCCGGAAGGCGACGCCCACGGCCTCCCAGAGGCGCTCGACGTCCGGTTCGCCGAACACCTCGTTCGCCCACCCTGCGTTCGGGGCGGCCGCGACAGTCCAGTGCAGGTTGTTGTTGTTCATCGCGGCGCGGCTGGCGTGCGCCAGCTCGATCGGCATCGCGGCCAGCCGCGCGGGCTCGATGCCGTCGTACAGGTGCGGTGCGGGATTCCCCGTGAGCACGATGGTGGCCACGCCGCCGTCGTCGATCGACTGCGCCTTCGCCAGCTCCCAGTCGGTGGCGGTGGTCAGGCCCTCCATCGGCGCGTGGCGCAGCGCGGACAGCCGGACATGCACATCGCTGTAGTCGACGATCACGCGCTTCGCGCCCGCCTGGTAGGCCGACTCGGCGACCGCCCGTGCCACGTCCGCCATCGCGACGTCCGCCCTGACGAAGACGATCTGGTCGCGCTGCACGTTGGCGCCGACCTGGACGATCACGTCGGCGTACTTCGCCAACCGCTCAGAGGAATCCATACGACGATCCTGCACCGAACGTGCGGGAGTGACCTATCCCACTTCCAGGCAGGCTTGCCTGTTTGTTACTTTCGGCCTACCGTCAGAGAGATGGGACGACGCCACTCGTCGCACGACTCGGCGGAGCCGAGAGTGCCGCCGCCGCGCCGCTCACAAGCACAGCGGCCCCGCCGCTCACAAGCAGAGCGCGCCGAGCAGATGCGCGCCCGCCTCCTCGACGCCACCATCGACTGCCTGGCGACCAGCGGCTACGGCCGGATGTCGACCAACGACGTCGTACGCCGGGCCCGCGTCTCCCGCGGCGCGCTCGCCCACCACTTCCCGACGAAGGCCGACCTCGTCACCGCCGCGGCCGAGCGACTCGTCGAGCGCCGCGGTGCGGAGTTCCGGGCCCGGTTCGAGGCGATCGCGCCGGAGCGGCGTACTCCGGAGCAGGCACTCGAGGTCCTGTGGTCGTTCTACGACGACCCGAGCGGTCTTGCCCTGATCGAGCTGACGGTCGTCGCCCGCAACTACCCGGAGCTGACACCGGTCCTCGTGAAGATGGGCGACCAGATCGCGACCGTCACCGCCGAGATGGTCGTCGAGTACTTCCCGAGCCTCGCGGCGGCGCCGTTCATCGAAGAGGCGCTGCGTGCGGTGCACGCGCTGTTCGCCGGCCTCGCGCTGTCGTCCATGGCGGGGCCGCAGGCGACCGGACATGCGCAGGCCGTCCGCGGCTTCCTCAACATCCTTGCCCTCAACATGCTCGCGACGAGCGAGTCCTTTGCGCCAACCGACCCGACACGGAGCTAGCAATGAGCGTGATGTCCGTCCCGGCCCCGAAGCGCGCCGTCAAGACACGGCGGGTGAAGTTCAACTACACGCCCGCCACGGTCACGCGCCACTACGCGGACGGCGACCTGATCCTCAGTCACGTCACGGCGATCCTGTCCGCGATGTTCCCCGAAGGCGAGGACTTCTTCGTCCGATCGGTGCGCTACTACGCCGACCGGATCACCGACCCGGAGCTTGCCGAAGCGGTCAAGGGCTTCACCGGGCAGGAGACGATGCACGGCCGCGAGCACCGCGCGCTGAACGAGCGGCTGCAGGAGCTCGGCTACCCGACGCGGCGCGTCGACCGGCTCGTGAAGTTCGACCTCGCACGGGTGGAGAGGCGCGCCCCCCACATGGTGCAGCTCGCGATCACCGCCGCGCTCGAGCACTACACCGCGACGCTCGCCGAGCGACTGCTCTCCGACGAGAACGCGAGGGCGAGACTCGGTGACAGCGAGGTTCGCAAGGTGCTGTTGTGGCACGCGCTGGAGGAGTCCGAGCACAAGGCGGTCGCGTTCGACGTCTACCGCGCGATGGGCGGCACCGAGAAGATGCGGATTCGTGTCATGAAGGTGATGACGTGGTCGTTCATCTTCGGGGTGACGGTCCACAGCATCCTGTCGCTGCTGGCTGACCGCGCGACGTACAACCCGGTGCGGCTGTGGCGCAGCATCAGGCTGCTGCCGAGCTCCCCGTTCCTCGGCAAGGAGATGGTGGCGGCCATCAAGGACTACAACCGGGTGGGCTTCCACCCGAACGACCACGACAACACCGAGCTGCTCGACTACTGGACCAAGGAGCTGTTCGGCGAGCAAGGCCAACTGGTGGGGAATCTGAAGTGAGCGGCACGGTCGACCACGATGTCGTCATCATCGGTGCCGGCTTCGGCGGCATGGGCGCCGCGATCGAGTTCAAGCGGCAGGGCTACGACAACATCCTGATCGTCGACCGCGAGGACGACCTCGGCGGCACCTGGCACGTCAACCACTATCCGGGCCTTGCCGTCGACATCCCGTCGGTGACGTACTCGTACTCCTTCGAGCCGAACCCGTTCTGGTCGCGGCTGTTCGCGCCGGGCCCTGAGTTGAAGCGCTACGCGGTGCACGTCGCCGACAAGTACGACCTGCACCGTCACATGCGCTTCGGCAAGGCGGTCGAGGGCGCGCGCTGGGAAGAGGAGGAGGGCCATTCGGGCGGTGGACACTGGGTCGTCAACCTCTCGGGCGGTGAGACCCTCACCACGCGCTACCTCGTCGCGGCCACCGGCTACCTTTCCCAGCCGTACCGCCCCGAGATCCCCGGCATCGACGAGTTCGCCGGCGACGTCCTGCACACGGCGAAGTGGGACGACTCCTACGACCTGTCCGGCAAGCGGATCGCGGTCATCGGGACCGGTGCGACCGCCGTACAGCTCATCCCGGAGGTGGCGAAGCTCGCCGCCGAGATGACGGTCTACCAGCGCACTCCGATCTACGTCACGTCGAAGACCGATTTCGCGATCCCGAAGTCGGTTCAGCGCATCTTCGCGCGATTTCCGCTCACCCAGCGTGCGGCACGGCTGGTCAGCACCTCATTGCTCGAGTTGCTGATGGTCGCCGGTGTGCTCCGCTACCGGCAGCTGCGGCGGTTCAACGAGCGGGCGGGCAGCCTCGCGATCCGCCACATGAAGCACCACATCAAGGACCCGGTGCTTCGCGAGAAGCTCACCCCGTCGTACTCCTTCGGGTGCAAGCGGCCGACGTTCTCCAACGACTTCTACCCGACGTTCAACCTGCCGCACGTCTCGCTGGAAACGACGCCGATCGAGCGATTCGATGCCGACGGGATCGTCACGACCGACGGCAAGAAGACGACGATCGACACGCTCGTGCTCGCGACCGGCTACAACATCTGGGACGTGAACTTCCCGGCGTTCGAGGTGATCGGGCGCGAAGGGCGCGACCTCGGCAAGTGGTGGCGGGACAACCGGTTCTGCGCCTACGAAGGCGTCTCGGTCCCGATGTTCCCCAACTTCCTCTGCCTCGCGAGCCCGTACTCCTACAGCGGTCTGTCCTACTTCACGACCATCGAGTACCAGATGCAGCACATCGCGCGGCTGTTCGGCGAGGTACGTCGCCGGCAGGCCCGCGGCTTCGAGGTCACGGAGAAGGCGAACGAGGAGTTCCTCGACCGTATGACGGTCCTGCTCGGTGACTCCGTCTTCTACAACGGCAACTGCGGACCGGTGCGCAGCTACTACTTCAACCAGCACGGCGAAGCGGCGATCCTGCGCCCGACCTCGACGTACAACACGCGCCGGGAGGCGGGCAGCTTCGCGCTGACGGACTACAGCTTCAGCTAGCGATCGCTGCAGCGAGCTCGGCGGGCCGCTCCATCGCGAAGAACGTCTTCGCGCCGGGCACGCGGGTCAATCGGGCGTTGGGGAACGCCGCAGCAAGCCGCTCGGCGAAGCTGACCTTGAAGGCCTTGTCGGCGTCGCCCCAGACGATGTGGACCGGCTTGGTGAAGGCACCGAACCGCGTCGAGACGTCGAGCAGATCCTTCGGCCGGACCTCGCGCAGCAGCTTCGCGACGTCGCGTCGGACGTCCTTGTCGCGCAGCACCGGCTCGATCCAGCTCTGCGTGACGGCCGGATCCGGCGTGTTCGCGAACAGCAGGCCGTAGCCGAGCCGGCTGTGCCGGAGGGGGGTCGGCTTGATCGAGACCGCCAGCGGCTTGATGAGCGCCTCGCGACGTCCGGCCACGAACAGCATCTTGAAGTCGCGTGGCGGGAAGACGTCGAACGCGTCGCAGTTGGTGAGGACGAGCCGACCGATCCGGCTCGCGTCGGTGTCGATGAGGAACTGGCAGATGGCCCCGCCGGTGTCGTTGCCGACGAGGGTCACGTCACTGAGGCCCACCGCGTCGATGAACCCGTTGATGATGCCGGCGATACCGCGCGGGCTGAGGTCGGCATCCGGGTTCATCGCCTTCTGGTGCGAGCCCAGTGGCCAGGTTGGCGCGTAGCTGCGGACGCCGCGCTCAGCCAGCTTGTCCGCGACACCCGTCCAGAGCTGGTTGTCGGCCAGCAGCCCGTGCACGAAGACCACGGGTGGTTGCGTGCCGTCCGCCGGGCCGACGGCTCGGTAGGCAATCGTTCCTTGTGCAAGTTCGACGCTGTCCATGCGTCGAAGTCTGCCCCTACGGCCCGAGCCGATAATCGTGCGGGTAGACCGTCTCGCTCAGTCCGTGCGGGGAGGTCCAGGTGACCGTGCGGTCGTTGTTCTTGAGGTAGGTCCAGCCGGCGTGGGTTTTGGCTCGGTGCCATCGTCGGTCGAGGGGGGAGTTGTTGTCGGGGTCGGTGGCGCCGCCGCTGTCGTGGGGGAGGTTGTGGTCCATGTCGCAGCCGGCGGCCGGTACCGCGCTGTGCGGTCCGACGCTGGTGTGGTGCAGGGCGATGAGGTGGTCGGCGAGCGGCGGGGGCACGAGGTAGGTCTTGGTGCCGTAGTGCAGCAGGTGCCCGTCGTCGGGGTCGGTGATGAGCCGGCGGATCGGGGAGCCGTCGGCGAGCAGGTGCAGCGCCGCCTGGGCGGGGATCATGCCGTAGCCGGGGATCTCCGCCGGGTGGTCGGCCAGGCCGAGCAGGGTGGGCGCGTCGAGGATGACCTGTATGCCGTAGGCGCGGCCGTGCCGGCGCGGGGTGTCCGGCGAGGTCAGGTACGCCTCGGCCCATTCGACGAGGCCGTCGAGCTTGCGGTCCTCGGCGGTGCCACCCGTTGCGGTTTTGGTGGCGGTGGCGTAGGCGCGCAGCGCGGTGTCGATGAGCGCGGTCTTCTCCAGCGGCCCGTGCAGGTAGAGGCTGCCGGTGCCGTCGTCGTTGGCGACATGCTCGACGGTGGTCTGGTTGCGGGCGTTGATCGCCCGTTTGACGAACTCCGGGTCCAGGCGTGCCAGCCATCGTCGTAGCGAGGCTTTGAACTTCGGGAGGTCCTGGCGGTGGGAGTAGGCCAGCAGCCGCGCTTCGATCCGCAGCGCGAGCTCGTCGGACAGGTGCGCGGTCGCCTCGGCTAGCTCGCGGGCTTGCCGTTCGGTGATCCGCCCGTCGTGCAGCGCTTCGCGGGTGGCGGCCAGCCGGCCCTGCAATGCCCGCGCGTAGGTGACGTCACGGTCCGCGGCGTAGACACTCTTCCGCGAAGCGACCGCGACCTCGAAGGTGCCCCAGTCCTCGGCCGGGTCGGCGGGCTTCGGGCCGGCGATCGCCGCGATCAGCTCGGCGCGGAAACTCTCGATGTGGCTGATCAGCTCACCGGCCCGCCGCAACGCCCACGCCTTCGCCTCGTCAGACATCTCGGCGACCGATGTCTCACCGAGCAGCCGCCACGTGTGGGCGCCCAGCGGCGCCCTCATGGCATCGTCGATCGGCTTGTCGGCGAACGGGATGTCGCCCTCACTGGCCCAGAGGGGAATCAGGCTGTCGAGTTCTGCCCACACCCTTGCGGGGATCGGCTCCCAGTCACCGACATCCGCCGGATCCGGCTCGTCCCAGCCGGGCGGGGTCAACAGCACCGCGCCCCGGGAGTCGAACATACGTTCGAATATAGACGATGCCCACGACACTTTCAAGGGTCAACTCTCAGGACCTCGCTGGGACGTCTGCTCTCAGCAGGGCAACACATCCTCATCGCGGCGATGAGTCGCGTGTCCGGCATGCGTCAATACCGGCATGGCCAACCCGTTGAGCTCCCACCTCGACACCCGCTTCTCCGACCCCGACGCCGAGGCGACCAGCTGGGACGACACCCGTACGGCCCTTGAGCAGGCCGAGCTGTTCTGGGTGACGACCGTCCGGTCAGACGGACGTCCCCACACCACTCCTCTCGTCGCGGTCTGGTCGGACGGAGCGCTGCACTTCTGCACGGGGCTGGGTGAGCAAAAGGAGGTCAACCTGCGCCACAACCGCCGCGTCAGCCTCATGACCGGTCGCAATGACTGGGACCAGGGGCTCGACATCGTGGTGGAGGGCGAGGCCGAACGTGTCGAGGACCGCGACCGGCTCCAGCGGGCGGCTGCGGCGTGGACGGCGAAGTGGGACGGCCGGTGGCACTACATCGTCACTGACAGCGGTTTCGCGCACGGCGACGATCCTGATGGCAGTGCGGTTCTGGTCTTCGCGGTTCGGCCGGAGCGGGTCCTCGCCTTCGGCAAGGGCGACTTCTCCCACACCAGCCACCGTTTCAGCTCGTGAGTCGAGCTGAGTTACCCGAGCAACGCGTCAATGTCGCCGCGATCACGCACTGTCACGAATCGAAGGTGCGCGTTGGCGGGATCGACGCGCGCTCGCTCATACCGCTCGCGGTACGTCGCACACGATGTCCTGTACGGCGCTGTAGTTGCCGTCGATCACCCAGCCGGGCTGGTCGACGAACTGCGCGACGCGATCACGGAGCTCCTCCGTCGCGAGGGGCGACCATCCCGGTTGGTGGAAGACGGCGTCTAGCTCCAGGTGCGGCACGGCCAACCGTTGTGCCAGCCGGCGCGAGAGGCCGGTCTTGCCGCTGCCGCTGTTGCCGACCACCGACACCCGCTTCACCTCGACAACGTAGAGGACCGGACCATGTCGGATCGGGTGACGAGGACTCGGGAGTCTTGGCGCGAATCTTGTTCTCATGACGCAGGGGGCGAACGACCCGTGGTTGCGACAGCGGGCGTGGTCGCTCTCGTGTGAGGAGCTCGAACGCCGTAGCCGTCGTTGGTATGACCAGGTGTGGCGCATCTTCGAGGCAGGCAAGGCGGTGTCGGTGACGCAGCTCTCCCAGTCCGGGCTGGGTGTCGGTGCGGCGTTGGCGAAAGACAAGCGCAGTGAGCGGCTCGCATGCCTCGAGTTCGCGCTGGCTGACGTGGTCGATGCGTTCACTGCCGAGGAGCGCGAGCAGTTGCATCAGCACGACGCGCTGCCGCCTGACTTCATCGACAGGGTCGGTCGCCGGGCCAAGGCCGTGGACAAGCAGCTCCGCTGGTAGCTCGGGACCGCTTGGGAGACTGAGCAGGTGCGCGCGGTCGAGATCGTCCTTGGTGCGGGATGGGCGGCGTTCTGGATCTACTGGCTGCTCGCCGCGGTCGGGGTCAAGCGGGGACGCACGGCGTGGGGCCCCGAGATGCGGTTTCGTCTCGTCATCGTCGCGGTCGTGATCGCGTTGACCCGGGTGCATGCGTTCCGGCACCACGCCGTCAACCGCTCGACCTTGGGGTACGGCGTCGGGCTGGCGCTGTTCGCGGTCGGGCTCGGCTTCGCGATCTGGGCGCGCCTGCACATCGGGCGCAACTGGGGTCACCCGATGTCGCGGAAGGACGATCCGGAGCTCGTCACGAGCGGGCCCTACAAGCTGGTCCGGCACCCGATCTACTCGGGCATCCTCGTAGCCGGTATCGGTACGGCGGTCGCGCTGAGCTGGCTGTGGCTCGTCGCGGTCGCGCTGGCGGGGGTCTACTTCATCTACAGCGCGACCGTCGAGGAGCGCTTCATGACCGAGCGCTTTCCCGACGCCTACCCGGCGTACCGGAGCACGAGCAAGATGCTCGTGCCGTTCCTGCTGTAGCGGCCGCCGACCTCAGCTCTTGAGGATGCCGCCGATCGCGCCGCTGAGCAGCCCTCCGGCGCCGCCGGAGGTCGCCGCCTCCTGCTGCGGCAGGTACGGCGCGATGTCGGCAGCAAGACCGGCGAGCGTCAGCGACTGCAGCCAGACCTTGCCCGGCCCGGTCAGCTGGCAAAGGAAGAACTCGCCACCGAAGATCTTGTTCTTCAGGCCCTTGATGGTCGTGATCTTCATCTGGATGCCACCGGTGAACATCCCGATGTGGCCAGGGTGCACGAAGAGCATCTGGCCGGGCTGCAGGTCGTAGGTGATGACCTCGCCCTGGAGCTGGATCCAGGTCTGGGCGGGCCCGGCGACCCGCTGCAGCACGAAGCCCTCACCGCCGAAGAACCCGACGCCGAGCGTCTGCTGGAAGCCGGCCGACAGCTGCACGCCGGGAGTGCCGGCGAGGAAGCCGTGGCTGTGGACCATGTACTCCTCGCCTGCCGCGATGTTCACGGGGAGGATCTGGCCGGGCACGTTCGACGCGAACGACACGACGCCGCCCGACGGGCCCGCCTGGAAGTTGCTGGCGAAGATCGTCGCGCCGCCGGCGACGCGCTTCACGGCGCCCCACACGCCCTTGCTGCCGCCGGTGAACGCCGTCGAGGTCGTCATCTCGACGCCGGCGGACATCCACGACATCCGGCCCGACTCACCGACCACTGACTCGTTCGCAGCGAGTACGCACTCCAGGACCTGCAGCGTGGTCCCGTGGATGTTGTGCTGCACGGCTTCCCCCTTACGCGATGACCCCCGAGCGGGAGAACCTTACCGTCAGCCGGCGACTCCGAGGTAGGACTCGATCACACGCTCGTCTCCGAGTACGGCGGCCGGCGCGCCCTCCGCGATCACCTGGCCGAGCTCCAGTGCGACCAGCCGGTCACACAGCGAAGTGAGCAGCGGCATGTCGTGGTCGATGACCAGCATCGTCGCGCCGGTCTCGTCGCGAACCTGGCGCAGCAGCGGACCGAGCGCCTCGGTCTCCTTCTGCGCGACGCCCGCGGTCGGCTCGTCGAGCAGGACGATCGCCGGGCGCTGAGCCAGGACGCACGCGAGCTCCACGATGCGCCTCGTCCCGGTCGACAGCTCGCCGACCAGCGTCCCGGCGTACTTCGTCAGCCCGAGCTGACCCAGCAGCTCGGCGACCCGCTCTGACGCCACCGCCTCCGACAGCGTCGACGCCGGCAGCCGGAGGGCGGCGGCGACGAGGTCACGTGAGTCGAGGTGGCGCTCGAGCGCGACCGCGACCGTCTCGGCCACCGTGAGTCCCGGGAACAACCGAGCCTCCTGGAACGACCGGCCGAGGCCGATCACCGCGCGATCGGACGCGCCGAAGCCGGTGACGTCGGACCCGCCCATCACCACCTTGCCGGCGTCGGCCGGAAGGAAGCCGCAGATGACGTCGAAGAGGGTCGTCTTGCCGGCTCCGTTGTGACCGATCAGGCCGACGATCTCGCCCTTGTGGATCTGCAGCCCGACGTCGTTGAGGACCCGGATCCCGCCGAAGGACTTCCCCACGTCGAAGCACTCGAGCACCGTCGGGCGGGCGAGGAGCTCGGCGAGCTCCTTCGTGGTGCGCGCCGCCGACTTCTTGCGCGGTTTGTGGCCGTTCGACGACCCGTTGAGCGCGGTCGCGCCGCCGATGAACACCGACCGCAACACGTCGGTGCGCTTGAGGAGGTCTTTCGTGGGGCCGGCGAATCGCACTGTGCCCCGCTCGAGGAACTCCGCGCGCTCGGCGACCTCTAGCGCGACGCTGACCGACTGCTCGACGATGAGGACCGTGACGCCGCCGGCGACGAGCTCGCGGACGACGTCGAGCAGCCGGGCGACGATCGACGGTGCCAGGCCGAGCGACAGCTCGTCGATCAGCAGCATGCGAGGGGTCGACTGCAGCGCCATCGCGAGCGAGAGCATCTGCTGCTGTCCGCCCGACATCGTGCCCGCGAGCTGCCGCTCGCGATCCGCGAGCTGGCCGAAGAGATCGAAGGCGCGAGCCCGCGCGGACGCGACCGCGTCGCGGTCCTTGCGGACCAGCCATGCCGCCACCCGCAGGTTCTCGGCGACGTTGAGCGAAGGGAAGATCGACTTGGCGGGTACCAGCGAGAGCCCGCGCGCGGCGCGCGCCTCGGTGCTCAGCTTGGTGATGTCCTCGCCGTCGAACCGCACCTTTCCGGGCGCGGCGGACAGCAGGCCGGCGACCGCCTTCAGCATCGTCGACTTGCCGGCGCCGTTGGTCCCGAGCAGCGCGACGATCTCGCCGTCCCCGACGTCGAGGTCGACGCCGAACAGCACCTGCATCTGGCCGTAGCTGACCTCGACGCCGGTGCACTGCAGGAGTGCTTTGCTCGTCGCCTCCTGCTGCGCGGGAGGCGCCTTGCCTGCTGCGGGCGCCGAGACGGCGCCATCCGCTGACGCGGTCAGGTCGATGCCGCGTCGCTTCGCAACCTGCTTGAGCAGGCGGTCGCGCACGCCGAACACCACCGAGCCCAGGCCGCCCGGAACGACCTGCAGGATCCACAGGAGGGCGCTTCCGGTGATGATCAGCTGGTACTGCGGCCAGAAGTGGACCGCGAGCTGGATGACCGCGACCCCGAGCAGCGCGCCGGTGATCGAGTCGACGCCGCCGATGATCACCATCGAGAAGACCTTCAGGCTCTCCGACGGGTTGTACGCACCCGCCCCGATCCCGCCCAGGAGCGTGGCGTGCAGCCCGCCCGCGATGCCGGCGATCGCCCCGGCAACGACGAATCCCACCAGCTTGATGCGGGTGGTCGGCACCGCCATCGCCGCCGCGGCGCGGGGGTTGTCCCTCGTCGCGATCATGGCCCGGCCGGGCCGCGTGTGGCGCAGGCCCAGGACGGTCGCGATGACCACGAGCAGCACACCCAGACACAGGAAGAACAGGGTGCGCTCCGCGGTGAGCGCCGAGCCGGTGTTGACGTCGAGGTTGAACCGCTTCCACACCACGGGAAGCGTGATGTTGCCCGGGATGAGGGACGAGAAGTTCGTCGGGTTGAAGAAGAAGGCGTCCGCCGCCACGGCGAGCGCCAGTGTCGTCACGGCGAGGTCGAGGCCCTGGATCCGAAGTGCCGGAAGCCCTACCAGTACGGCGAGCAGCGCACCGGCTACAGCCGCCGCGACGAGACAGACGAAGAAGTCGAGGTTCCAGTGGTTCATCAGGTCGCCGACGAGGACGCCGCCGAGGCCGACGAACGCGAACTGACCAAGGCTGACCTGACCGGCCCATCCGGTCAGCAGCACCAGTGACACCGCGATGACCGCGTAGATGACGGCGGTGTTGAGGATGAGCAGGCCGGAGGCGCTGAACGCCAACGGCAGGAAGATCGCCCCGCCGAGCAGCACGATCCTGCCGCCGACCCGGGCCGCGACGACCTCCGGCAGGCGGCGCAGCTGCTCCGGGATCTCACGCGCCTTGCCACCGACCGACAGCGACGTCTCGGTCGCGCCCTCCCGTTGGCCGCTGCGCCGGGGGAGGACGAGCAAGGCGAGCAGGATCACGACGAGGAAGGCGACGTCGGGTGCGGATGCCTTGGTGAAGTTCCACGCCACGAGCTGCTGCAGGATCCCCAGCCCGATCCCCGCGAAGACGGCGATCGGCAACGACTCCTTGTAGGCGAGCACCGCGGCGGCGAGCGCCGGCAGCAACAGCGACGGCCCGGCGGCGGCCTCGATGGTCAGTCCCTGGGAGGGGGCCGGGAGGATCACCGAGATGGTGGCGAGCAGGCCCGCGACGGTCCAGACGATCGTCGCCATCCGGCGTACCGGTACGCCGAGCAGCAGCGCGCGCTCGCGGTTGTCCGCGATCGCGCGGACCGCGATGCCGGAGTCGGTGCGCAGCAGGTACCACCCGAGCGCCACGATCACGATCGGCACAGCGAGGACGGTCACGAGGTCGTTGCCCGTGAACAGCACGGGGCCGACGTTCATCGTGTGGTGCGACAGCGCCGTGGAGAACCCGCCTACCAGCGACGGGCCGCCCAGCCACTCCGGCAGCTTCAGCTGGATCCCACCGAGCACCTGCGCGAGGCCGATGGTGGCGACTGTGAGGATCAGGCGGGAGGAGTTGGCGAACCGCCGGATGATCAAGATCTCGGTCAACGCTCCGAGCAGTGCCCCCGCGACAAGCCCGGCTGCGACCGAGGCCGGCCAGTCCCAGTGCTGCCCGAGGTAGAGCATCACGGCGATGGTGCCGCCGACACCACCCATCGACCCGTAGGCGAAGTTGATGATGCGGTCGGAGCGATAGGTCAGGACGAGGCCAAGGGCCTGAAGGCCGACGATCGAGCCGAACAAGCCGCCCTGCATGACGATGCCGAGCGGTGCGGTGTGGGGCGAGATCAGACAGGTTGCGGCCACGGCCAGCACGACGGCGGCGGCGCTGCTCACCGCCCGGTGGCGGTTGATGACGTTGGGGACCGCGAGCACCGAAGCTACTGCTTGCCCTTGTAGGGCTGATGCGAGAAGTTCCCGCGCGGCCAGTCGTACAGCGTGTAGCGACGGCTCGAGAAGATGTACGCGCCCTTGCGGTTGTTGTAGATGGACGTCGCGTTCGGGTCCCAGTAGATCTCCGCGCCGTCGAGCGTCGGCGAGAAGTGATTCGCCGGGAAGCCCCAGGTGCCGAACTCACTGGTCTGGCTCGTGGGGTAGGAGCGCATGCCCCTTTCGAAGTTTGCCGGCGTCAGATCAGGGCCGGCCAGCTGGACGCCGAGCGCGAGCATGTACATCTGCGCGTAGATCAGGTTCACGAACTGTGCCGGCTCGTCGCTTCGTACCTGCTTGTACGCCGCGTACCCGAGGCTTGCGGGGAACGGGAGCGTCGGACCCTGGTAGGTCACGCCGTAGGCGTGCGCCCACTCCGCCTGGTCGAACAGCTGGCCCACGATGTCCTCGTCGGTCAGCGCGACGCCCACCACGTTCCACTCCGGGAAGTAGTTCTGCTCGTCGGCCCGCTGAGTCATGTAGACGGGGATGATCGGGTCACAGCCACAGATCACGGTGGTGATGTTGTTGGCCTTGAGCTTGGAGACGATGCTCGCGGCCTGGTTGGCGAGCGTGGCGAGGTTGAGCTGGTAGGGGATGTTCAGCGGCACCGGCAGTCCGGCTCGCTTCCAGAAGCCGGCGCCGTTCTGGACGCACTCCTGATACCACGGGTTGTCCGGCGCGATCGTCGCGAACTTCCGGGTCTGGTTGGCGTACTGCGGTCCGGCCCAGGTCGCCTTCTTGCCGGCCAGCTCGCGAACCGCGACTTCGGCGACAGCATCGCTGACTCCGGTGCAGTCGGTCGCAATGCTCCAGGCGTACGGCGCGCGCTGCTCGAACCACCGCTGAGACATGTACGGCACGCCGAAGTTGACGACCTTGTCGCGCGACAGGGAGTCGCTGTACGGCTCGGTGCCCGCGCTCATGTCGCCGAACGCCTTGATGCCCGTGGCGACATGCAGCGCGTCGGCGGCAGCCGCCGCCTGGCCGCCGCCGAGGAGCTCGTTGCTCTGCGACCCCTGGCCTTTGTAGAACTTGAAGACCAGCTTGCGGCCGTAGAACTGGAAGTGACTGCTGAAGTAGTCGGCCAACCCGACGATGGTGCGGTCGGTGTCGGCCTGCGTGTCGTCGAACTGGGCCCCGCCGATCCGGGCGAGCGTCTGCTGGAAGGTCGGGTCGGAGGTGACGCGGAAGGCGATCGTGATCGTCGATCGCGTCACGCCGCGACTCGTCGCTCCGCCGTTGTTGCCGGAGAACGCGATACACGGCGGCGAATAGGGGTCGCCCTTGACCTGCGGACCCTTGCAGCCGGTTGGTGCCGAGATCGGTGCGCCGCTTGCCGACACGGAGGGCACCGCGCCGCCGACCGGGCTACCGCCGGACTTGCCCCCGGGCCCGGGCGCGACGGCTCCGCCCGGCGCGATCGGCGAGACGTCGCCCGTAGCACCTTGCCCCGCGGTCGTGACGGTGACCTTCTGCGGCGCTTCGGTCGGCACGAACGCCGCCATCAGCACGAACGCGACCAGCAGGCAGGCGAGTGGACCGTACCCGCGCAGCAGTGGGCGTACCGGCGGCTGGGGGGTCAGGTCGGTCATGTCTGGATTGCCATCCTCGCGAGTCGCCTCCGTCGTCGTACGACGAAGTAGTCCGCACCGGCGACACCCCCCAGTGCCGCCAGCGCGATGAGTCCGACCGCCAGTCCGGCACCCTTCCCGCACGATGGCCGGCCGGCCGGGCTGGTGGTCGAGCAGACCGCGGCGACGTCAGTCGCACCGCCTGCTACTTGCGGACTCGGCACCGGCGCCGGCCCCCCTGACGCGGTTGGCAGCGGCGGGACGGCGCCACCACCGCCGCTCCCGCCGGCGGGCGGCGGCGCCGACGTGCTGGTCGCGCCCGGAAGCGGGCCGCCACCGCCGGTGCCGCCGTTGCCGAACGGGTTGGCGTACGTCGCGTCGTCGGTGGTCGCTGTCGTGCCGCCGACGTCGAGGTCGAACTGCCCGACGCCGTCGAGGCCCGCGATGATCAGGTTCACCGCGCCGTACAGGCTTCCGAATGAGCAGAAGACCTTGTTGACGGCCGTGGCGACGGGGTCGAAGACGGTGTGAACGAGGTTGAGGATCGGGACCAGCAGCATCTTGCCGAGTGCGGAGTGATCGATGCCGATCGACATCGGCGTCATCGCGAGGATGCCGTCGGCGTGGCTGACCTCCGGGATCGTCACGTGCAGTCCGGTGGGCGTGAGCGCCTTGTTCACCGCGCTGAACGCGGCGAGTAGCGCCGTGCTCGACGCGGTGGGCAGCTTCGTGCCGCCGATGCTGATGGTCGAGATCGTGAACGTCGACGACGACGCCGGCTTCGTGCCGGTCCGCACCGACGTCTCCCAGTGCAGGCCGCCGAGGTGGACGACGCCGCCGAGATCCAGCGCGTTGACGTCAGCGGTCGAGTCCGCTTCGCGTGCGTGTCCTATGTAGAGGTGTGCGTGGCTGGAGCTCGACAGGCCGTGCAGGGCGACGTCGCCGGGGATGCTGATGAGCCCGCTGTCGTAGTCGGCGAGCGCGTCCTCGTTCGGCGCGGGGGTGGCCCGGACGTGCTCGTTGCCCCCCACGGCGGTGGCGAACTGGTTGCTCGCCCCGCCGGAGTTCTGCGTGTCCTCGGACTCCCCGGCGTTGGACTCGGCGGTGATCGGCTTCGGCAGCTGGCCGGGCGTGAGGGCGGGCGGTGTCGCGCCGCACTGGATCGTCAGCGAGCTGCCGATCAGGCCGAGGTCGAGGGCCTGGCTCGACGCCTGCGCGAGCTCGTTGCGGTACTGCGCGACCGAGCGGCCGAACGTGATGGTGGCGGCGAGGCCCGCGTCCCGTGGGTCGATCTGGAAGGCCTGCGAGGTCGCGACCGCGGAGCCGGGGACGAATGTGCCGCCAGTGGTGCTACGCACGGATTCGGCCTGGGCGGGGGTGGCGCTCATCGTGATCGCTGTTGCGGCCACCAGGGCGGCGCGGGGCAAACGCACGTTCCGGACCCTAAAAGCGCAGGTCACAGCGGGCAAGGGTGGTGACATCGGCGCGCCGGGGGTGTAGGTGCAGATAATGCGGCATGCGCACACCGCTCTGTGACCGGCTCGGCATCGAATACCCGATCTTCGCGTTCAGCCACTGTCGCGACGTCGTCGCGGCGGTGACGAACGCCGGGGGCATCGGAGTCCTCGGTGCGGTCGCCCACAGCCCCGAAGGCCTGGAGACCGACCTTGCCTGGATCGACGAGCAGGTCAAGGGCAAGTCGTACGGCGTCGACCTGCTGCTTCCGGTGAACTTCGTGCCGACCGATCCTGCCGTCGCTGCCTCCGGCAGCGGCGGCGCGGACCTCATCCCGGCGGATCGGGTGGCGTTCGTCAACGACATCCTGTCGCGGCACGGCGTGCCCGAGATCCCGGAGGGGGGCTCGGCCGGACGCCGCGGCGTGATGAGCGTCTCGCCGGAGGCAAACTCCACGCTCTTGGATGTCGCGCTCGCGCATGACATCCGGCTGGTGGCCAGCGCGCTCGGGCCGCCGACTCCGGAGCTGATCGACCGCGCCCACGCCCGCGACATCGTCGTGGCGGCGCTGGTGGGCGCAAAGTCGCACGCGCAACGTCAGGTGAACGCCGGTGTCGACGTGATCGTCGCGCAGGGGACCGAGGCGGGCGGCCACACCGGGCAGGTGTCGACGATGGTCCTGGTGCCGGAGGTCGTGCGTGCGGTGGCCCCGACTCCGGTGCTCGCCGCCGGCGGGATCGTGACGGGGGAGCAGGTCGCCGCCGCGATGGCGCTCGGGGCACAGGGTGTCTGGTGCGGATCGGTGTGGCTGACGACCGCCGAGGCCGAGACCGACCCGGTCGTGAAGCAGAAGTTCCTGACCGCGACGTCCAGTGACACGGTGCGGTCGCGGTCGCTCACCGGCAAGCCGGCCCGCATGCTGCGCACGCCGTGGACCGACGAGTGGGAGGCGGACGAAGCGCCCGCTCCGCTCCCGATGCCGTTGCAGAGCATGCTGGTCGCCAACGCCCAGGTGCGGATCGCCCGGGACGCGCGAACCGCGGGCAGCGGTGCCGAGCAGCTCGCGACGTACTTCGTCGGTCAGGGCGTCGGACTGATGGATCACATCAAGCCGGCGCGCCAGGTGGTCGAGGAGATGGTGGCCGGCTACCTCGACGTGGCCGAGCGGTTCGCCAGCCAGCTCGACGGCTGATCGGTCAGCTGGCGGCGTTGAGGTTCTGGACGTCGTCGACCTTCCAGGCCTGCCCGACGAGCCGCAGGTCCAGATGCAGGTAGGCGATGCCGTTGGACGCACCGGACGCGCTCGTCACGCGGGTCGCGACAACCACGAAGGCGGTCGCGTGGCCGGCGGTGACGTCGGAGACGTTGATCTCCTTGATCTGCGCGGACCCGATCGCCTTGGCCCTGCGTAGCTGTTGCTGGACCGCCGGGCTCTGGGCGGCCTCTCGCTCCGCGAACCCTCCGGTTGCCGCCGAGCTGAGGTAGCGCTGCGTCGTCCCGAGGTTGCGGTAGTCGTAGGTGAACAGGGCACGCGCGACGCCGCCAGCCCGCACCGCGACCTGTTGCCGCAGGGTGAGCTGGTGCAGCCGCGTGTGCAGCGCGTCGGCCCGATGCCACTCGCGACCCGCGAGTGTGGCGGCAAAGGCCAGCGCCGCGACCAGGACGACGCCGACGGGCTTAGCAGCCCGTTGAAACACGAACCTGATGGGCCTTGTTGGTGATCGGGGAGCTCGGCATCGGCATCTGGCCACCGCCGAGGGCTACGCCGCAGGTGCCGACGTAGATCGCGGGCAGCGGGTAGATCGGCAGTGCCGGCGAGCCCATCGCGTCGGGGTCCTCGAAGAACTGGAAGCCGGGCTCGTTGTTGACCTTGTGGGCCTCGTGCTGGCGCCAGTAGTTCTCGCCGCCGTGGCGGTTCTGCGTCCCGCTCGGCGACGGGTTGTCCTGGGCCGTGTCGCAGTTCTTCGGGGCGTCGGGCTGCGGGTGACCGTGGTTGTCCTGTTCGCCGCCGCTGTTGCAGTTGTACGGGTCCCATTGCTTGCCGGAATAGTCGAAGGAGTCGCGCTCCGAGTTGGGCTTCTGGCCCTTGCACCGGTCCTGCTTCGGGTCCTCGCCACTGTTGGCGTCGCAGCCCTGGTAGATCGTCTGCTTCTCGGTGGTCGAGCCGGCGCAGATGCCGTCCGCACAGAACCCGATGCTCGCGTTGAGCAGGCCCTCGGGCTGGCTCAAGGTGCCGGACTGGGCGATCCGGTAGGGCGTGAAGGCGAGCATCACGGCGCCGCCGTCGGACGGCCCGTTGACACCTCCCTGCGTCTGCTTCGAGCTGCGCGGGCCCTCGCCGTCATGCTCTCCGTTGTCGCTGTTGTCATCCATGCCGTAGTAGAGGATGAAGCCCTCGGTGAGGATCTTCGTGAGGTTCTGCTGCGTGCCGGTGTCGGGAGTCAGCTTGTTCTCGCCGACGTCGCCGCCGGGGATCGTCTGGCACTTGTACGGGAATCCCGGCAGTGCCGCGGCAGCGGGGCAGTACACCTGGTAGTAGTCCCAGTTGAGCGCGAACCCGGCGCCCTTCGTGTTGTTGCCGCAGCCGTACTTGCTGTTGTTGTGCGCCTTCGACACCGACTGCGGCTTCGCGCCCTGCGACACCGGGCCGCCGTTCGTGCCGTCGGTGTTGACCGACAGGCAGCCGGCGTGCGGGGCTGAGCTCTGGCCCGGGTAGCCGAGCTCGTAGAGACCGGGCGTCCCCTTCGAGCTCGGGTCGTTGGGGGACTGGTCGATGCCGAACTGCAGCCACGTCGTGTCGGGCTTTCCGTGCCGGCCATAGCGAGGGGAGTTGTTGTAGCCGTTGTTCGGCACGCCGTCGGTCATGCCGCCGCTCTCGAGCGTGAGCTGAGCGTTGTGGCAGCCCGGATAGGTCTGGTACTGCGGCGTGTTCCACTCGCTGGCGTACCAGGGGCAGTCCATGTTGGGCGACTGGTAGCCACCGCCGCTCACTGCGTATGCCATGCCCGTGGCCGCCATGGACAGCAGTACGGCGGCAACGCCGGTGAGGGAAATAGTCGCGACCTTGCTGCGCATCCGAAAAGCCTCCTGCGGTGCGGCACTGCGCCTACGGGAACCATGACGCCGACGTCAGGGTCATCTTGTCACTTCGGCGCGACGAGTCGAGTTCCTGCGGGGCCACTTGACGGCGGCGTGGCGTCGTGGTGCTATTCATCTAGGCAACTAGATAAATAGCCTAATAGGCGCGGGAGGCAGGCCTCGTGATCGAGTTCCATCTGGACAGCAGGTCCGGGGTCTCCCCGTACCAGCAGATCGTCCAGCAGGTCCGCCACGCGCTTCGCCTCGGCGTGCTCGAGCCGGGGGATCAGCTGCCGACGGTGAAGGACGTGGTCGCGACGCTCGCGATCAACCCCAACACGGTGCTCAAGGCCTACCGCGAGCTCGAGCACTCCGGACTCGTCGCGGGGCGTCCGGGTGTCGGCACCTTCGTCACCGCGTCGCTGTCCGACGCGCCGCTCGCCGCGCAGGTGCCACTGCGGAGGGAGCTGGAGCGCTGGCTCGTGAAGGCACGAAGCGCGGGGCTCGACGACGAGAGCATCGAGGCGCTGTTTCGTGACTCCTTTCGCAGCGCATCGGCGCGGGACATCGCATGATTAGCGCACTGACAGCTACTGGCCTCGGCAAGTGCTTCGGGCGCAAGTGGGCGTTGCGGGACTGCACGGTCGAGATCGAGCAAGGCCGGGTCGCTGGTCTGGTCGGACCCAACGGCGCCGGCAAGAGCACGTTGTTGAACCTCATGGCCGGCCTGCTCGCACCCAGCGAAGGGTCACTCGAGGTCGCTGGAAACCGGCCCGCCATCGACGAGGAGCAACTCGGGCGAGTCGGCTTCCTCGCGCAGGACTCACCGGTATATGCCTCTCTCACCGTGGCCGACCACTTGCGTTTCGGTGCGCACATGAACCCGCGGTGGGACCGTGCGTTCGCGCAGGAACGAGTAACCGCGATCGATCTCGATCCCAAGCAGCGCGCCGGCAAGCTCTCAGGCGGCCAGCGCGCGCAGCTCGCGCTCACAATCGCCCTGGCAAAGCGACCCGAGCTGCTCCTGCTCGACGAGCCGGTGGCAAGCCTGGATCCGCTCGCCCGCCGCGAGTTCCTTGCCGCTCTTGCGGCGTACGTCGCAGAGCACGGCATCAGCGTCGTTCTGTCCTCGCACCTTGTCGCCGACCTCGAGCGGGTCTGCGACTTCCTCGTGCTGCTGTCGGCGGCGCGAGTGCAGCTCGCCGAGGACGTCGACACGTTGCTCGCTCGTCATCGCCGCATCTTTGGTCCGCGTCGGGACCTGGACCGACTCCCTTCGGACCTGCGTGTCGTGTGGTCGAGTCACACCGACAAGCAGACGACCGCCGTCGTGCGGACTGACGGACCGGTGCTCGATCCCGCATGGCAGATCGAGGAGCTGACTCTCGAGGACGTTGTCCTCGCCTACATGGGCGGCAGCGCCGAGGCGGAGCCTCCCGCCCGGCCGAAGCTAGGAGTGGCGCGATGACCTGGATGGCTTGGCGGCAGACGCGGACCTCTGCCTTCGTCACCGCGGGAGTCCTGCTCGTAGTGCTGATCGCGTTGCTGATCACCGGCGTGCATCTCAACAACGAGTACACGGCGTACCGGCACTGCCTGTCTCTTGACTGTGGCGTGCTCCGCGACCGTGTGGCTGGCAGCTACAGCCATGTGAAGCTCATCGGAGCGCTCCTGATCGGCGGACCGGCGATCCTTGGCGTGTTCTGGGGCGCGCCGATGGTCAGCCGCGAGCTAGAGAACGGCACTTTTCGGCTGGCTTGGACACAAGGTGTCAGCCGAAGGGGTTGGATCACGACGCGGATCGCGGTCGGCGCGCTGGAGACCGTCGTCGCGGGCGGGTTGCTCGCCTTCGCATTCACTTGGTGGTCGAAGCCGTTCGACCTCACCAGTGAGACGCGCATGGCGCCCGCGATCTTCGACCAGCGCGGCTTCGTCGCTGTCGCCTACGCGCTATTCGCGCTCGCACTCGGCGTCGCCGCGAGCGCCACAATTCGCCGAACCTTACCGGCGATGGCTACGACCCTGGCCGGCTTCATCGGCGTGCGGATGATCGTGCAGTTCCTCGTGCGCCCGCACCTGATGACGCCGCTGACCAAGATCTCAGCTCTTTCGCAACGCCAGCCGGACGTGTCCTTCCTGTTCCGTCCTGGCAGCGGACTGCGGCTTGTTGCCGACAGCCATCCGCAACTGCCGAACGCCTGGGCACTCGGCGCGAAGCTCGTCGACTCCAGCGGCCACGGTCCCAGTCAAGGGTTCATCGCGCAGGCCTGCTCAGCATTGCTGCACATCTCACCATCGAGCCCTTCCCCGCACCGCAAGCTCGGCCCGCCTCCGCCTCACATCATCGCGGCGACCGGGCAGTGCATCCACAACGTCGGGCTGCACTTCCATGAGGCGATCAGCTACCAGCCGGAGTCACGGTTCTGGGCGTTCCAATGGCTCGAGTCGGCAATCTTCGTCGGTCTCGCGGTCGCGTTGCTCGGTCTCGCCGTCTTCTGGGTCCGCAAGCGCATCGTCTGAAGTCTCGCTACCTGCCGCGGTTCGCGAGCGCGGCGTAGGGACGCTCCGGCTCGTTGCGCAAGCTGCCAGGCTGCGGGAAGCCGGTCGGGATCGTCAGCCCCTTCACGACCGGCAGGAACAGGCTCGACGGCTTCGATTTCGAGAACTCCACAGCCACTTGGCTCGTGCCGGTCATCGGCCGCGTGTGGCCGAACGACCAGATCGGCTGCGTCCCGTTCGGTCCGGCGATCGTGATCCGGATCGAGCTGCCGGCGCGGTAGGCGTGGCCCTCGTAGTAGAGCGGGATCACGACCTTGACGAACTTGCCCTTGGGCATCGGGTGGGAATCCGACTGTTTGAAGCTCGGCACCGGAGCGAGCACGGTGCTGCGCTGGGCGAAGATGTTGTGCACGCCGGTCGCGAGCTTCCGCTCGCTGGCGCGCATCCAGCCGTTCTGGACGAAGATCTCGTTGTTGGTCTGCGGATCGACTTCGCTGACCGTCGCCTGCAGGTCGACGTCCGGTGTGGACGACTTCACCCACACCTCGATGGACCCTGCGCCGATGACAGTCGTGTCGTGCTTGAGCGGGGGAGTGAGGTAGGAGATCGCCGTGCCCTTGGGGTTCGGCTTCCAGTTCCACTTCCACTGGGAGGCATTGCCCCACAGGCCGCCGCCGCCCGTGCCGGCGGTGAAGTCGTTCAGCGGGAGGGCGTGCGCGTCCGAGGCGTAGGTGTCGACGCCGCGCGTCGACGGCGCGTGGCTGCTGAGGACTCCGTGCGGCGCGAGGTACCACCGCTGCGCGACGGTGCCCGGGATCGGGAACCGGCTGAACGACTGCTCGTAGCCGGGGTACGGGTTGCCCGCGGTGAACTGCCCCTCGGGTGACCTTCCGGCGCCGTTGTCGAAGAGCACCCGGATCGAGGGCAGCTTGTTGAAGGCCGAGAGCGCGGCGTCGTACGTCGGCTCGAGCTGGATCGGGTCGGGCGGCAACGTGACGACGTCGTTCTGCGGCAGCCCCATCGCCATCTGGTAGACGACCGGGGCGGCCGCGTCGATGACGGCGGCGTTGAGCATCGGTGCCTGGTGCGCGACGTACAGCTCGAGGAAGTCGTACCAGCGGTTGTACGTGTACGGATCGAGGGAGTCGATGTGCGCACCGTTGGTGAAGGTGAACCACTTGTGCGTGGTGCCGGTGAAGTGCTCGGCGAGGTCGGCACAGTGCCCGCCGGTCTGCTCGTCTTCGAACTGGCAGGCCATGAAGACCGGCACATGGATCTTGTGGACGAAGGTGATCGGGTCGAGGGAGTCGGCGAACTTCTTGTGGTAGTGCGTGTTCGCCGCGATCGTCGCGGGCAGGTTCTGCGCTTCGCCGTGCAGCACCTGGTTGGCCTTGCAGACCTTGTCGCCCTGCTGGATGCGCTGGTAGGCCCAGGGCTGGCCGCCGTTCGGTGAGGCCGGCATCGCATCGTGCTGCCGCTCGTTGGCCCAGGCGACCGCGAACCCGTCGTTGAGGATGCCGCCCGGCTCGAGGGTCGTCGCCGTCGCGTCGATCACCGACAGCGGCGCGATCGCCTCCAGGGACGGCGGGTTGTACTGCGCGGTGAACAGCTGGCTGATGCCGCCGTAGGAGATGCCCTCCATGCCGACCTTGTGGTCCTTGACCCACGGCTGGCGGGCGACGGTCTCGATCACGTCGTAGGCATCGAGCGACTGCAGCGGCTCGAAGAAGTTGAACGCGCCGCCGGAGCAGCCCGTGCCGCGCATGTTCACGTCGACGACCGCGAAGCCCATCGAGTTGGCCAGCACGGCGATGCCGCTCTCCGGACCGGACGGCTGGGCGTAGCCGTAGCCGGCGTACTCGATCAGCGTCGGGTACGGCGGGGCGTAGTCAGGCAGGCCTGGCGGCAGCGTCACATTCGGCAGGCCGAGGCCGGCGGGGCTGGTCGGCGGGTGGACCGCATAGGCGAGCTTGGTGCCGTCGCGGGTGGTGAGGTAGCCGTAGCCCTTGTCGGGGATCGTCTGGTTGTAGACCTTCGGGTCCCACGGCTTGCCCGCGTCGGAGTGCACGGTGACGGCCTTGCTCGTCGCGCCGCCGACGCGGACGCGGTAGCCGGCCCCGGGCTTGATGCCGTAGAAGACGATGCCGCCGAGCGAGTCGGCCTTCTTGCCCGCCACCTTGTGCCCGGCGGCGTTGGTCAGCTCGGCGGGAGCGTTCGGGGCGGCTCCGGTGACCAGCACCTCTCTCGCACTGCCGCGCGCGACGAGGGGCCCCGCCTTGACGTGCGGACCGGCGACGGCCGTACCGACACTGCCGATAATTCCGATGACGAGCAACGCTGCCGCGGCAATCTTTCTCACGGACCGCACTTCTACACGGAAGTGACAGGCTCCTGCACTCGGCTGACCTCGTAGAGCTCCCATTCCCCGGGGACGCCTTTGAGATCGTGGGTCCCCGCGTCGCGCACCTCGAGCCCGGCGCCGGCAATCAGATCCGCGACGGATCTGGAGATCAGCACCTGGTTTCGTTCGGCCTTACCTGCCACGCGGGAAGCGACGTGAACGGCGATTCCTGCCAGGTCGCCGCCGCGCCATTGGACCTCACCGGTGTGCAGGCCCGCCCGGATCTCGATGCCGAGCGATTGCACCCCGTCGCGAATGGCGCACGCGCACTCGATGGCGCGAACCGGTCCGTCGAATGTCGCGAGGAAGCCGTCGCCGGCGGTGTCGATCTCGTTGCCCCGGAACACGCGGAGCTGGTCGCGCACGATGCGATGGTGCGCGTTGAGCAGGTCGGTCCACGCGGCGTCCCCGACCTCGACCAAGCGCTCGGTCGAGGCGACGATGTCGGTGAACATGATGGTGGCGAGCATGCGATCGAACGCGAGGTCGGTGCGAACGCCCGTCAGGAGCTCTTCGATCTCGCCGAGGGCGATCTCGGCGTCAGCGGTCCAGAGGAAGAAGTCGACGCCGGGGAGCTCGACGTACTTCGCCTCGGGTATGTGCTCCGCCAGGTATTTGCCATGGTCGACCGCGACGAGTGGATTGTCCCGTCGCTGGAGGATGAGCGTCGGTGCCTGGATGCTGGGGAGGACATGCCTGACGTCGATTCCCATCGCCATGCGCAGCGCCGACTGACCCATCTGTGGCGAGGCCGACATCCGCTGGTAGCGAGCCCACCATCGGCGGAAGTCGGGGTCCTCCATGTGGGTAGGAGCCCAGAAGTCGATGATCGCGCCGGACCCCCAGCTCTCGCCGATCGTCTCGAGGAGCTTGGCCGCGCCAGGCTCGGGCACCCCGCAGGGATAGTCGTCGGATTTCAGGAAGCGGGCCGCGGAGTTCGCGAGGATCAAGGCTGTGGTGCGGTCGGGGTGGGACGCCGCGAAGAGCATGGCCATGCGGCCACCGTCGACGAGGGCCAGCAGCGCGGCGCGGTCGGACTCGACCGCATCGAGGACGATCCGAACGTCGTCCGCCCACGCCTCGAGAGTGGTCGTGGTCGAGACCTGGAGCGGGTCGGACGCCCCGGTGCCCCGGCGGTCGAAGAGGATCACCCGGCTGAATGCCGCGAGGCGCCGCAGGAACCGGGCCGAGGACGGTTCCTCCCAGATGCCGTCGACGTTGCTGAACCAGCCCGAGACGACGAGAAGGTCGATCGGACCTTCTCCGAAGACCTGGTAGGCGATGCGCTGGTCCGCCAGCTTGGCGAACCGCGTCTCAGGCGTCTCCATCAGCTGCCAAGGCTAGGCCCGCGCCAGCGTGAGAGGTTGGGCGGGTGACGTTCGATCTGGTGATCCGCGGTGGCACGGTGATCGACGGCACGGGCGGCCCCGGCCGGACCGCCGACGTCGCGATCAGTGGCGGCCGCATCGTCGACGTCGGTACCGCCGACGACGGCCGCATCGACGGTGGGGGCAAGCGCGAGATCGACGCCGACGGAGCCGTTGTCGCTCCCGGCTTCGTCGACATCCACACGCACTACGACGGCCAGGCGACCTGGGACGACCGGTTGCAGCCGTCGTCGCGGCACGGGGTCACGACGGTCGTCGCCGGCAACTGCGGCGTCGGCTTCGCGCCCGTGCGTGGGACCGACCACGACCTGCTGGTCGAGCTCATGGAAGGTGTCGAGGACCTGCCCGGTGTCGTCCTTCATGAAGGCTTGTCGTGGGAGTGGGAGTCCATCGGCGACTACCTCGACGCGCTTGCTGGCCGCCGGTACGACGTCGACCTCGCTGGGCAGGTGTGTCACGCGCCGATCCGCGTCTACGTCATGGGCGAGCGCGGCGCGAACCGCGAGCCGGCCACAGTCGACGAGATCGCGGAGATGGGCCGACTCGCCGCGGACGGCATCCGTGCCGGCGCGCTCGGCTTCACGACGTCACGCACCCTCAACCATCGCACCAGCCGCGGCGAGCCGACACCGACGTTGACGGCTGCGCGGGAGGAGCTGGTCGGGATCGCGCGGGCCATCGGCGAGACCGGTAGCGGTGTGCTGCAGGTCGTCTCGGACTTCAGCATCGAGGGCGAGGGCGACACCTTGCTGGAGATGATGCGGGCGTCCGGCCGGCCGCTGTCGTTCTCCTTGCTGCAGACCGCGCCCGGCAACGGCTACCGCCGCAAGCTGGAGTTGCTCGACCGCGCGTGTGCGGAAGGTCTGGCGATGCGCGCCCAGGTGGCGGCGCGTGCGGTCGGACTGCTCGTCGGGTTGCAGGGCAGCTTGAACCCGCTGTCGCGCTGTCCGTCGTACCGGGCCGTGGCCGACCGCCCCATCGCCGAGCAGGCGCGGCGGTTGGGCGCGCAGCGTGAGCAGGTGATCGCCGAAGCCCGCGAACACCTGCCACGAATGTCGCTCGCGAACGTGTTCGACCTCGGCGATCCGCCCGACTACGAGCCGATGCCCGAGGACAGCGTCGATGCTCGCGCGTCGAGGCTCGGGGTCGATCCGGTCGAGCTGTACGTTGACTTGCTGCTCGCGGACGACGGCCGGGCGTTGCTGTACGTGCCGTTCCTGAACTACTTCGACGGCAACCTGGACGCGGCGGCCGAGCTGCTGGGCCACCCGCACACGGTGCCCGGGCTCGGCGACGGCGGTGCGCACGTCGGCACGATCTGCGACGCAAGCTTCCCGACCACCTTGCTGACCCACTGGACCCGGGACCGCCAGCGCGGGACGACGTTCGAGCTGCCGTTCGTGATCGCGCGCCAGACCCGAGGCACGGCCGAAGCGGTCGGGTTGCTCGACCGCGGTCTGGTCGCACCCGGCTACAAGGCCGACCTCAACGTCATCGACATGGCGGCGCTGTCGCTCGATCGACCGCGAATGGTCCACGACCTGCCGGCCGGCGGCAAGCGGTTGATGCAGGACGCATCCGGCTATCGCCACACGGTGGTGTCGGGTGTCGAGACTTACGTCGACGGCGCGCCTACCGGCGAGCTGCCGGGACGGTTGGTGCGGGGTGAGCAGCCGGATCGAGGAAGGGCGGCCTGATGGAGCTCCGGGTTCTGGAGACGAAGTGCGAATGGACCGCGGCCGAGGTCGCCGACGAGGAGAGCTGGACCGAGCTGCTCAGCGACGCGGAGCTGGCTGAGCTCGATGCTGCGCTGCGGGACGCGATGGGGCGATCCGTGGACCTGCTCGAGCTGTCGAAGCAGGACTACCCGCTGCCGACGCTCAGCCGACGGCTCGCCCGGATCGAGGATGAGCTGATCAACGGCCGCGGCTTCGTCCGGCTGCGCGGGATCGATCGGTCGTCGTACTCCCAGGAGGAGATGGAGCATCTGTACTGGGGGATCGGAATGCATCTCGGGCTGCCGTGGGCGCAGAACCACCACGGCCATCTGCTCGGTGACGTCACCGACCAGGCGAAGAGCCTGGACGACCCGACCGCCCGCGGCAACGAGCTCGGCGGCATTGCGTTGCCGTTCCACTGCGACGGGTCGGATCTCGTCGGCTTGATGTGCCTGGACAACGGGCGGGCCGGCGGGCTGTCGGCGGTCGCGAACTCCGTACTGATCCACAACACGCTGGTGCGCGAGCGGCCGGACCTGGCCGCTGCGCTGTACGACGCGTTTCCCTACGACTTCCGCGGCGAGCAGCCCGAGGGCGGCGCGCCGTACTACCTGGTGCCCGTGTTCACCGAGTGGGAGGGCCGGCTGTTCGTGCGCTGCATCCCGCCGTACATCTGGGCCTCGCAACGTCATGCGGAGGCGCCGCGGCTGACCGAGGTGCAGCGGGAGGCGCTGCAGGCCGTCGTCGCGATGGCCGACGACCCCGCGAACCACGTGCTGATGGACTTGCGGCCCGGCGACATCCAGTTCATCAACAACTACCACGTGCTGCACGGCCGTACGGCGTACGACGACGATCGCGACGCCGGCCGGGTGCGCCACCTCAAGCGGCTGTGGCTGGAGACGACCGTGCTCACCAGCCGGCCGCCGTACTTCGCCAACCACCGCACGCACTGGAACGCCGAGCGCACGGTCAGCCGGATCACGACTGGCTGAAACTGCAACAGTGTCGTGGCTGATCCTCAACACCCACAGCGCGACCGTCCTCGCCATGGCGATGGCCGTCGTTGCGGTCGCGGCTTACCGGCTCTCCGGCAGGTGGACCCGGTTCGTCGCGGGCGCGGCTCGAGAGACAGCGATCATCTGTGGTCTGTTCGCGCTGTGGCAGGTCGCAAACGGTTTGGCGCGAGGACATACCTCGGGTGGCCTGGCCCGGGGCCGCGACATCTGGAACGCCGAGCGCTGGCTGCACCTTCCGAGCGAGGTGAGCGTCCAGCGACTGATCCTCGGCCATCGTGAGCTCGTCAGGTGGGCCAACTACTTCTACGAGTCGGCGCACTTCACCACGATGGTCGTCTTCCTCATGTGGCTGTGGCTCCGGCATCGCGACCGGTATCCGATCGTGCGCAACACGATGGCTGCTTTCACGGCGATGTCCTTGCTCATGCAGATGGTGCAGGTCGCGCCGCCTCGCCTGCTCGGCATCCACGGGTTGGTGGACACCGGCCAGGCCGTCGGCCCGACGCCCTACAACGCGTTCACGGCCCACATCGCCGACCAGTACGCCGCCATGCCATCGATCCATGTCGGCTGGGCGGTCCTGATCTCGATCGCGGTGGTCAAATGTAGTCCGAGCCGGTGGCGCTGGTTGGCGGTTCTCCACGCCGTGGTGACATCGGTCGTCGTGGTCGTGACGGCCAACCACTACTGGCTCGACGGCATCGTGGCGGTGGCCTTGCTCGTTCCGGCGTACTTCGTCGCTGTCGGCGTGCAGCGGGCGGCGGAGCGGCTACCGGGCCGCAGGGTGGCGAGTGTCCTGACTCAACCTGCGGCGGCGGTTCGCACACCTACGTCTATTGGGGTGAGTGATGGGACTTGAACCCACGACACCCGGGACCACAACCCGGTGCTCTACCAGCTGAGCTACACCCACCGTCGCCGAGTCTAGTCGGAGGTCTCAGGCTCCTCGCCCTTGGCAGGAGGTGTGGGCAGGCCGAGCGCTCTCGCGGCGGCTCGTGCGGCGTCGGTGTCGGGACCGGGCGGTGGGACCATGACCGTGGCGCGGTAGTAGCGCAGCTCGTCGATGCTCTCGCGGATGTCGGCGAGTGCGCGATGGCCACCGTTCTTCGCCGGCGCGTTGTAATACGCCTTCGGAAACCAGCGGCGCGCCAGCTCCTTGATCGAGGAGACGTCGATCATCCGGTAGTGAAGATGGTCGTCGAGGCGAGGCATGTAGCGCGCGATAAAACTGCGGTCCGTGGCGATGGTGTTGCCGCACAGCGGTGCCTTGCGCCGCTCGGGAACGAACCGCTCCACGTACTCCAGCACCTGGTCTTCCGCCTGCTCCACCGTCGTGGCGCTGTGGCGGATCGCGTCGAGCAAGCCGGACGCGGCGTGCATCTCGTGCACGATCGGATCCATCTTGACCAGGTCCTCGGGCCGCGCACCGATCACGATGTCGATGCCCTCGTCGAGCAGGTTGAGCTCGGGATCGGTGATGACGACGGCGATCTCGACGAGAACGTGCGTCGTGGGATCGAGTCCGGTCATCTCGCAGTCGATCCAGACCAACGCGTCCCCCGCCCGCGAGCCTGCCGTCATGCCGACAAGGTTCGCACGCCCTACCCTTTTTCCTTGTACGAGCGCCGGTAGCTCAGTGGATAGAGCGGCTGCCTTCTAAGCAGCGGGTCGCAGGTTCGATCCCTGCCCGGCGCGCTTGAAGCGACACGCGGAACGCGTCGAGGTCCGTCGTCGGTGGTGGGGCTCCGGCGCGGCTGTCCTCGTGCGTGCGTTGGTCGGGCTGGTCACTGTTCTCGTCCTGACCAACATCGTGGGCGCCGTCGCGACCTTTCTCGTTGCGGTCTATGTGGTGCCCGAGCCAAGGTCGGTGAGCACCCCGAGCCAGGTCAGCACGGACATCGTCGTCGCGGCGGCTTACCTCCTGGTCGCGACGGCGGTCGGAATCGTGATGGGAGCCCGCAAGCTCTCGAGCCTCGGCGACTGGTTGCCGTCGGAGCGTCCGCCCACCGTCGACGAGCAGCTCGTCGTGCTTCGTGGCCCGCGCAT
>JAICMG010000154.1 GCA_025929365.1 Frankiaceae bacterium | reverse complement strand
GGCCGTCGCAAGGGACGCTCAGCTACGGGTCCTCGATCCCAACGTCGTGTCGCAGACCTTCGAACAGCTCCAGCAACAGCGCTCCTTCTACGCGTTCGAGGACTCCCTCGACGTGGACCGCTACCAGCTCACCAAGTCCGGTCCGCCCACCGATGTGGTGATCGGCTCGCGCAACATCTCTCTCGGCGGCCTGCAGCCCAACCAGCGCAACTGGATCAACGATCACCTCGTCTACACACACGGGTACGGCGTTGTCGCCGCGCAGGCCGACAGCGCGCAGGCCGACGGCTCGCCGGACTTCGTCGAGTCGGACCTACCGCCGAGCGGCGAGATCAGCAAACTCCAGACGACCACCAAGCAATCCTTCGAGCCTCGGATCTACTTCGGTGACTCCGCGCCGAACTACTCCATCGTCGGCGCCCCGTCCGGCACGCGCCCTCGCGAGCTCGATCTGCCGAACGACACCTCAACTGGCCAGATCAACACGACGTATCGCGGCGGCGGCGGCGTACCGATCGGGTCATTGTTCCGCCAGCTGCTCTATGCGTGGAAGTTCAAGGACAAGAACATCCTGCTGTCGAGCGGCGTCAACTCGGCGTCTCGCATCCTCTACATCCGCGACCCCCGCGCCCGTGTCGCGAAAGTTGCCCCGTGGCTGACTCTTGACGGCGATCCGTATCCGGTTGTGGTCGACGGCCAGGTCCTGTGGGTAGTCGACGGGTACACCACCACGGACGGCTTTCCCTACTCCGAACAGGAGTCGCTCAGCTCCTCCACGAGGACGTCGCTGAACGCCACCACGCAGGCCGTCGCGTCGCAGCGCAACGCCCAGATCAACTACATCCGTAACTCAGTCAAGGCGACGGTCAACGCCTACACCGGCCAGGTCAACGTCTACGCCTGGAACCAGGTGAAGACGCCTGCCACTCCGACCCCGCAGCCCGACCCCGTGTTGCGCACGTGGGAGAAGGCCTTTCCCGGCGTCGTGCAACCGCAGTCCGCGATCCCGAGCGACCTGATCCCGCATCTGCGCTACCCGGAAGACCTGTTCAACATCCAGCGCACACTCATCGCGCACTACCACGTGACGAACCCACGGTCGTTCTACAACGGGACCGAGTTCTGGAACGTGCCGTACGACCCGACCCTCCAGCAAGGGCCCATCACCTCGACGGTGCCGCAGCCGTCGTACTACCTCACGATGTCACCCGACGGGGGAACGACCACGCCGGTCTTCTCCTTGACCTCGCCGCTCGTGTCGCTGAGCCGGCGCAACCTGACGGCCTACCTGTCGGTCGACTCACAGCCAGGATCGGACTACGGCAAGTTCACGCTGCTGACCGTCCCGGCCAACGCGGGCCTGCCAGGGCCCGGTCAGGTCCAGAACGAGCTCGACACCAACACGACGATCTCTCCGCAGTTCACGCTGCTCAACTCCGGCGGTTCGAAGATCATCAAGGGCAACCTCCTGACACTGCCCATCGCGGGCTCGATGCTGTACGTCGAGCCGTTGTACGTGCAGGCCTCCGGCGGCCAGACCTTCCCCGTGTTGCGAAAGTTCCTCGTCTACTCCAACGGCAACGCGGCGTACGAGTCGACCCTGAACACCGCGCTCAACATCGTGTTCGGGGTGAAGGGCGCCACGCCGCCTCCGGTGGCGACCGGCGGCGGTGCTACCGGCACGCCGACGCCTCCTGTCACGTCGACCGCACTGCAGGACGCGATCGCCGCGGCACAACGCGACGAGGCCAGAGCCGAGACAGCGCTACGGGGCGGAGACTTCGCGGCGTACGGCCGGTGGGAAGCCGCGCTGAAGCGGGATCTGAAGCGAATCGCCGACGCCGCCCACGGATCGTCGTAGTCGATCTCGCACGCTCCACGGCGCACGGAAATCGGTCCAAAGCGCGCAATCCGGCGGGCTCTTGGCCATCCGGGGATAACTAGACCGGACTACTTCGCCCGCCGCGAAATGACACTGTCCCGCTATTCATTTCACTGCCTCCGGCCCGACATGCTCTCCAAAGCGCATCAATACACCCTGCGCGCCCACTCTGGAGGCAGATTCATGGCCGTACGCCGGCTGTCCCGCCCGTCCCGCATCCGCGGCCTTGGCGCTGCGGTTGCCGTCGGCGCCATGGTGACGGGAAGCCTGTCCGCGGCCGCCGGCCCGGCTGCCGCGGGTACCCCGCTCATGGTCATCGTGCAGGGCACCTCGAGCGGCGCGGCGACCACCGTCGTCAACGCGGTCGGCGGGTCGACCGTCACGCAGCTGCCGATCATCGACGCGGTCCTCGCGCAGCTTCCGTCGGCCAACGCCGCCAACGCCCTCGAGGCTCTCGGCGCAACGGTGACTGCCGACCAGACAGTTGCGGAAACCGCGGTGCCGGGCGCGCTGCCCGCCGCGGTGGCCGCCACGAACGCCTTCCCGCAGGAGACCGGTGCGGCAAAGCTCGCGGGTATCGGCATCGACGGTGCGGGGGTGGGAGTCGCGGTCCTCGACACCGGTATCGACCCGCTCCCCGACTTCGGCTCACGACTCATCGGCGGCGTTGACTTCTCGGGTGAGGGCAACCCGTACCAGGACAGCTTCGGTCACGGAACCTTCGTCGCAGGCCTGGTCGCCGGCAATGGCGCCTCCTCCGGCGGTGCGTACACCGGTGAGGCGACCGGAGCGAACCTCGTGGCAGTCAAGGTCGCGGGCGCTTCGGGGATCACCGACGTCAGCAGGGTGATCCAGGGCATCCAGTGGGTGCTCTACAACCGCGGTTCGCTCGGCATCAAGGTCCTGAACATGTCGCTCGGCGCGACGCCGATCGCACCTACCCAGCTGAACCCGCTCGACCAGGCGGTCGAGGCCGCGTGGCGCAACGGCATCACGGTGGTCGCGTCGGCGGGCAACAGCGGACCCAGCCAGGGCACCATCACCTCCCCCGGTGACGACCCGTACATCGTCACCGTCGGCGCGCTGAACGACGCTGCGACCGCCTCGCCCAGCGACGACTCGATCGCACCGTTCAGCAGCGAGGGTCCGACGGCGCAGAACGCCTGGCTCAAGCCGGATGTCGTCGCCGCGGGCCGCTCGGTGGTCAGCCTCCGCGCCCCGGGCTCCAACATCGATCAGAACAACCCGACCGCCGAGGTGGGCAGCGGCAACTTCGTCGGATCCGGCACGTCGTTCTCCGCCGCGATCGCCAGCGGTGCGGCGGCTCTCGTGGCGCAGCAGAACCCCGGCGCCGCGCCGAACGAGATCAAGGCCCGCCTGCTCGCCACCGCGACGGCGGGCCCGAGCGGCAACCCTGCGGCCGAGGGCCACGGTGACCTCGACGCGTACGACGCGGCGACCAGCCCGCCGATCACGCTGCGCCAGCCGTACGCCTCGGTCCCCCTGCCCCCGATGTCGGGCGCGGTCGTCCCGCTGTCGTCGGCCTGGAACTCCAGCGCCTGGAACTCCGCCAACTACAGCGCCAACCCCAGCTCGTCGGCGTGGAACTCCAACGCCTGGAACTCCTCGGCCTGGAACTCCAACGCCTGGAACTCCTCGGCCTGGAACTCCAGCGCCTGGAACTCCTCGGCCTGGAACTCCAGCGCCTGGAACTCCTCGGCCTGGAACTCCAACGCCTGGAACGACGGCTCGTGGGACGCGACGAGCTGGTCATGAGCCGCTGAACCATGTCCGCGATGACGCTGCCGATTCGCGCCCGCCTCCTGATCGCCGCCATCACGGTGCTCGGAGCGGTCGCCATGGCGTGGGAAGCCAACCGAGTCGCCGGCCTCGGCAGCGGGTCGATCGCCGGGCTCGCCGTGGTCGGCATGACACTTCTGGTGTGCGACCGCTACCCCCTCCTCCTTTACGGCCGTAACTACTCGGAGGCGGTCAGCTTCGGCGACGGCCTGCTCGCGGTGGCGATCGCCCTGCTGACATCGCCCGTCGTCGTATTGCTGTTCGCGGGCACCCAGCTGGTCGCGCAGGTATGGCGGCGCCGCAACATCGTCAAGAGCGCGTTCAACACCGCACAGTTCACGCTGTCCGCGATGTCGGCCGTGATCGTCGCTGACGCAATCGGCCGACAGCCCGGCCGTTCCACCTCGCTGCTCTGGCTTGCCATCACGGCATCGGTCGCGACCTTCGTCTTCGTCAACGGTGTGCTCGTCGGCGCGTTGCTCAACGCCATCACCGGCCAGCCGTTCGCCGTGATGTGGCGGGAAGGTCTCGGTGCCCGTCTGCTGGTCATCGGAGTCGGAACCACCACCGGCACGCTCAGCGGCATCGCGGCCGCCAGCAATCTCTGGGCACTCGCCGTCGTCCCGATCGCCTTCCTGCTGCTTCGCAACGTTCTCGCCGGCCACTTCGCGGCCCAGCGTGACCGCGACCGTGTCCTCGGCCTGCTCGACGCGGCACGCGAGATCCACAGCGCCATGGGCGACGGCCAGGTGCCTTCCACTGTCGAAGCCGTCGCCTCGCGGCTGCTTCGCGGTGACGCCCGCGTCGTCCCGCACCGGGCGAGCGGCATGTCCGCCGCAATCGGTGACCACGACAGCTGGCTGGTGGTTGATGGCCGCGATCCGGGCGAGCCGTTCGACCCGGCCGACGTGCAGCTGCTGCACACGATCGCGGCGGTCGCTGCCGGCGCACTCACCAATGCGGAGCTCTACTCCGAAGTGCACCAGCAGCGGCGCGACGTCGAGACAATCCTCGCCAACCTGGCCGAAGGCGTATGCGCGTTCGACGCTGACGCCCGCCCGACCTTCTGGAACGCGGTGGCGGAGGAGATGCTCGGACTCACCTATGACACCTTCGACTCGGACAACCCGAACGTCGAGACATTGCTCGCCCCGGTTCGGCGCTGCCTCCAATCCGGCTCAACGCTTGCCGCCTCGATGACGCTGCTCGATCGTGAGGGCAAGCCGCTTCCGGTGACCTTCACCTGCGCGCCGACCCGTGAGAACGAGGTCGTGACCGGAGTCGTCCTCGCGTTCCGCGATGACACCGAGCGCCTTGACTTCGAGGCGCAGCTCGCGCACCACGCCTTCCATGACCAGCTGACCGGTCTCGCCAATCGAAGGCTGTTCATCGACCGGCTCGACCAGGCGCTACGCCGTGCCGAACGCCGTGACGGGCTCACCGCCGTTCTGTTCGCCGACATCGACCGGTTCAAGCTGATCAACGACAGCCTCGGACACCAGGCGGGCGACCGGCTGCTCAGCGAGATCGCAGAGCGACTCAAGCGCGTCGTACGTGACGGCGACACGGTCGCGAGATTCGGCGGCGATGAGTTCACGTTGCTGCTCGAAGACGTGGGCGACGCGCTCGAGGTGCACGAGATCGCCGAACGCATCGCCAAACAGATGGAAGTGTCGATCGAGATCGCGCCGCAGCGCACCATCGTCGCGAGTCTTTCCGTCGGCGTTGCGGTCGCTCGGCCCGGAGCCACCGGAGACGACCTGCTCCACGACGCGGATCTGGCGATGTACGAGGCCAAGGCCGAAGGTCTCGGCCGCTGGAAGCAGTACGCGGGCGGATCGTCGCGCTCTCTCGCGCAGCTCGAGCTCGAAGAAGATCTGCGTCTCGCAATCGCGAACGATCAGATCGAGGTGTACTTCCAGCCGATGGTGGACGCGAGGTACGGCGCCGCGGTGGATGCCGAAGCGCTCGTCCGCTGGAAGCACCCGCGGCGCGGCATGATCTCGCCGGCAGACTTCATCCCCGTCGCCGAGGACACCGGGCTTGTCCTCCCGCTGGGCCGCCTGGTGCTACAGGAAGCCTGCCACCAGTGCAAGCTCTGGGAGACCGAGCACGGCGTGCGGATCGGGGTCAGCGTCAACCTGTCGCCGCGGCAGTTCCAGGACGGTGACCTGGTCGAAGAGGTCCGACGCGCGCTCGAAGGCGCCGACCTCCCCGCGGAGCGGCTGTGTCTCGAGATCACCGAGACTCTCGCCATGCGCGAGACCGAATGGACCATCCACACGCTGCAGCGACTCAAGGACATCGGCGTGCGGGTCGCGATCGACGACTTCGGCACCGGTCACTCGTCGTTGAACTACCTCAAGCGCTTCCCCATCGACGTCGTCAAGATCGACGGGTCATTCGTCAACGACATCACGACGAGCCTGGTCGACAACGCCATCATCACCGCGGTCGTGACGCTTGCCCAGACGCTTGGAATCACCACAGTCGCCGAGTGCGTGGAGGACGCCGAACAGCTCGGTGAGCTCCGCGACCTGGGCTGCGAGCTCATCCAGGGCTACCTGTTCGCCCGGCCCATGCCCGCGGCGGAACTCAGCGAGTGGCTCGCGGCCGAAGCGCGGACCCGAGCACTACGGATCCCGCGGCCCCGCCGGGCCGATGCGCCACTGCACGCGTCGACCGGCTGATCGGCCCCCGTTCGCTGCGGTGATTTTTTGGCGCGCGTCGGTGGTCGGGCTATCGTGGCGACGCCGACGCGGGGTGGAGCAGCTCGGTAGCTCGCTGGGCTCATAACCCAGAGGTCACAGGTTCAAATCCTGTCCCCGCTACTAGTGAAACCGCAGGTCAGGGGCCTGATCGCCGATCTCGGCGATCAGGCCCCTTAATCATCCGTCCGTGGCTCGTCCGTGAACTACCGGGCATGCGGGGGCATTCCAAGGCACGCATAGGCACCTACGGCCCGCCCTGAGGGCTCACGCTGCCCGCCGCGCTGGCGTTCGGACTGAGCGCACGGCGCGTGAGTGCTGACGCCAACCGAGATCGTCCGCCGAACCGATGCCGACCACATGCGCGGAGGAAGCAGAGTGTCGGTGCGGTCGCGCAGGTCCGAATCCTCGGGGGACCCCGGACCAGTCCTCCGCAGTTTGTGCGGCTCGCTTGGCACCTGAAGCTTTAGTGCAGCTGTAGCCGGTCGCGCAAGCACCCGGAGTCCGCTCTCCTCCGGAATGTCAGTGAGTGCAGGGATGATGAGCCTATGGCAGCGTCCTTCGACAGAACGTGGGACAACGCCGTGCAACTCGGACACGAGAACGCCAAAACGCTGGAGCTGGCCCGGCGTCACTGCCTCAACATGCAGTTCGAGGAGTCGGGCGGTCGGGGCGCCGCGGAAGCCGCTACGGGCCTTCCAATCAACATGCGTCAGGTGAGATGTCCCGTTGCCATCGGCGACGGCAGGGCCATGAACCTGGCCTGGATTGCCCGTGACTTCTATCGGCAGCACTGCGTTGGCTGCACGCTTCGCCGCCCGACAGGAGACGT
>JAICMG010000217.1 GCA_025929365.1 Frankiaceae bacterium | reverse complement strand
GGCGCCGCCGGGTACCTGCTGAAAGAGGTCCGGGCCGCCGACATTCTCAGCGCGGTGCGGACCGTTGCCGCAGGTGGGTCGCTGCTCGACTCGCGCACGACGCTGCGCCTGATGGACAAGCTCCGCAGCGCGGCGAACAAAGAGGATCCGCTGGGCGAGCTGAGCGACCAGGAACGCAAGGTGCTCGACCTGATCGGCGAGGGGCTCACTAACAGGCAGATCGGCGAACGCATGTTCCTCGCGGAGAAGACGGTCAAGAACTACGTCTCGAACCTGCTCGGAAAGCTCGGCATGGAACGCCGGACACAAGCCGCGGCGTTCGTCGTACGGCTCGAGTCAGAGCCGAGCTCCTAGAGCGCCAGCGGAACGCGCCATACGGCGGTCGTGCCGTTGCCCTCGGCAGTCGCTTCAAAGGTGCCGCCGAGGTCATTCGCACGCGCGGCCATGTTGGCGAGCCCGCTGCGATGGGTTCCGGCGGGAATGCCGACGCCGTCGTCTCGGACGGTGAGCTCAGCGGCATCGGGGTCGGCGTGCAACGCAACCGTCACCGCACTCGCTTGCGCGTGTTTCGCGACATTGCTCAAGGATTCTCGCAGCACCGCAAGCATCTGCTCCGCCACGGCTGCCGGGATGAGGGTGTCGACCGGGCCCGAGAAGGTCACCGACGGCTCGAAGCCGAGGGTCTCGCAATAGCTGTGCGTGAGAGTCAGCACGGCCTCACGGACGCCCTCGCCGGCGATCGGGGCCGGGTTTTGCAGCGCGAAGATCGTGCTGCGGACCTCACGGATCGTGGCGTCGAGGTCCACGACTGCCTGCTGGACTCGGTCGACCTTGTCCGCCGGCATACCGCGAAGCGATCCTTCGAGCGACATCCCCGTCGCGAACAGGCGCTGGATCACGAGGTCATGAAGGTCGCGGGCAATCCGGTCACGGTCGCTGAGCACGGCCAGCTGCTCGCGGTCAGCGGCGGCCGCGCCCAGCCGCAACGTGAGCGCCGCCTGCCCGGCAAAGGACCCGACAAGCTGAAGGATGTCCTCGCCGAACTCGGTGTGATCGCCGAGGCGCCCCACCACCAATGTGCCGAGGGCCTCGTCGGCAATGCCGAGCGGCACGTACAGCATCGGCCCGAGGCCCGTCGTACGGAGCTGGTCGGACACCCGCTGGTCGGCGCGAGCATCGGGGATCGCGACCGGCGCACCCGTGCTCATCGCTTCGATCGCAATCAGCGGCTTCTCGATGACGGCGCCGCGCAGGTCGTCAGCGCCGTGGCCGTCGACAGCCGCGACCCGCATCCTCCCGTCGCCCGTCGGCAGCTGCAGGAGCGCGACGTCTGCGTCCGCGAGCTGGCGTGCCGCCTCGACGAGCTGGGGGAAGACGTCGTCGGGCGATGCGCCCGACAACAGGCGCGTCGTGATGGCGCTCGCCGCCTCGAGCCACCGCTCGCGTCGCAGCGACCGCTCGTAGAGTCGCGCATTTTGTACGGCGAGTCCGGCAGCCGATGCCAGAGCAAGGACGACCTGTTCGTCTTCCTTCGTGAACTCCACCCCGCCGCGCTTCTCGGTGAGGTAGAGGTTGCCGAACGCCTCGCCGCGGACGCTGACCGGGACACCGAGAAAGGTGCTCATCGGCGGATGGTTCGGCGGGAAGCCGAACGAGCGCTCATGGTGGGCGATGTTGGCCAGTCGCAGCGCGCGTGGTTCGTCGATCAGGAGGCCCAGCACGCCCCGGCCGCGGGGCAGGTCGCCGATCGCCTCGCGTGCCGTGTCATCGATTCCCACGGTGATGAACTGGCTCAGCTGGTTCCCGCTGGGATCGAGCACGCCAAGTGCGGCGTACTGCGCGTCGGCGAGCTCCGCCGCCGTCTCGACGATCCGCCGCAACACCGCGGAGAGATCGAGCTGTGACCCGATCGCCACGACGGCCTGCAGAAGCGCCTGAAGCCGGTCGGTGAGCAGGGAAACGCTCTCGACCCTTTCAACGACTTCTTGGAGCAGCGACCGCAGGTCGAGTTGGCCCAAGCCGGGGAGCGCGCCCCCGGGCTCGTCGATCACCTGATCGACCCTACGGCGTACCGGTCGCGGAGAACATCTCATCGATGGGGCGCCGCCCTGTGACCGGCACCCGAAGGCCGTGTCCGACGCGGAGCATCATCTGCGGGTATCCGACGAGGCCGAGCTCCCGGCGGAGCTGCATGCGGGTGAACGGCAGGTCCAGTGCAGGACCCAGCGGCTGGCTGACCAGCTCCGCATCGGTGAGGACGAGCAACAGGTCTGCGAGCGCTCTGCCGGCCTGCAGCCAGCTCAGCGGGTCGTCGCGGTCGGAGCCGAGCAGGACGATCGTGTCCCGCTCGACGGTCGGCGGCTCCCCGGCCCCCGGATGACGGTGCCGGCCGCGCCCGCTGAAGTCACGCAGCGGGACGTCGGACACCCGGTGCTGGGCCGCCCACTCCGCCATGCGGTCAACGGGAACGCCGTCGTGGGACGGACCCGAACGCTGCCACCGCTCCATCTCCTCTCGATACCGGCCGTCGGTTGCCTCCGCGGTCTCGGCGGTCTCGAGCAGCCGGATCGCCGCGAGCCTGTCGTCCGGATGGTCGAGGACACGTAGCCAGCAGTGCCGGTCGGTCGCGGCTTCCCGAAGCGACTGCAGCGTCGATCGAGACACCGGCTCGTCGGTGTACGGACCACGGTCGGTGTAGCGACGCGGTATTGCGTCGATGAGCCGCTGCTCAGCCGGCGTCGGGGCCTCGCGGAAGCCGACGACGAGCTTCGCGACCAGGCTCTCCTGCGCCGGGTCCGGCAGCAGCCGTACCGTGCACGCACTTCCGAGCGACCGAATCGCGAGCCTGGCGAACTCAGCCGCCACGCCACAGCTGAGCAACATCTGACGCCGATCGGGATCGAGATAGCCCAGTCCCCGCTCTGGATCGAGTCGCACCTCGAGGGCGTGGGCACCAGCCACGAAGCGCCACGGCTGGGTGTTGTGAACGCTCGGCGCCAATGCAGCGAACTCCGCAGCCAAGCGCATCTTGTCGGCGTCCATACCGACCACGGTGGCCGAACGTCTCATGCGGCCGGAAGAGCCGCAAGGCATCACCCCTAGAGACCTAAGGCCCTACACGGCCGATTCCAAATCGGACAGCGTTGACACCGAAGGTGGTTCCGATGACGACGACCACACGCCTTCAACCCTCACCGGCGGTGTCGGACAGCCCTCGGCAGATCCGCTCTCGATGGAGCTGCCCGCGGACCACAAAATTCGCTGAGTTTCCGTGGGCCGCACCGTCTACCGTGCAACAGCTACGGAGGGAATGACGATGTTCGACGGGCGCCGGCGCTGGGTGGCGTTCTACGTGGTGTGCCTCGGCACGCTCATGGTCGTGCTCGACACCACGATCGTGAATGTCGCGCTGCCCTCGATCCGGACCAGCCTCGGGTTCTCTCAGTCCTCCCTCGCGTGGGTCGTCAACGCCTACATGCTCACCTTCGGCGGGTGCCTCCTCCTGGGAGGGCGGCTCGGCGACCTCTACGGCCAGCGGCGGATCTTCGTCATCGGCATCACGAGCTTCACGATCGCGTCAGTGGGGTGCGGCCTGTCGCAGACCCAGGCGATGCTGATCTGCTTCCGCGCCGTACAAGGCGTCGGCGGCTCACTCGCGACCGCTGTCGGGTTCGCCCTCGTCCTCACACT
>JAICMG010000137.1 GCA_025929365.1 Frankiaceae bacterium | reverse complement strand
GGGGCTCTTCGGGCCGAAACACGAGCCGTACCTGTTCCGTAGCGACTACGTCACGAACTCCAACGACTCGTACTGGCTCGCCAACCCGCATCACCCGCTGACCGGCTTCGCACGGATCATCGGCGACGAGAATGCGCCGCGCTCGCTGCGTACCCGCATCGGGTTGATCATGACGCAGAACCGGGTCTCGGGCATCGGCGAGAGGAAGGGCTTCACGCTTCACGCCATGACCGACATGGTCTTGTCCAACCGGCAGTACGCCGGCGAGCTGTGGCGCGACCAGCTGGTGTCGCTATGCAAGACGCTTGAACCCGCAGGGATCGTGCCGACAACCGGCGGCGTGACGTCGATCGGTGACGCGTGTTCAGTGCTCGCGAAGTGGGACCTGCACGACAACGCTGCCAGCAAGGGCGCGATCCTGTGGCGGCGCTTCGTCGACAACCTGATGGGGGACGTTCCCGAGGCCGGGCTTGTCGAGAGCGCGATCGGCGCGGCGCCCTTCTGGCAACACCCGTTCGATGTGAACGATCCCGTCCACACGCCGAACGGCCTCAACACCGCCGACCCGGAGGTTGCGCTCGCGTTGGGCAATGCGATCAGCGACCTTCGCGGCGCCCGCCTGTCGCTGAATGTCCCACCCGTCAGGGTGCAGGGCATCCATCGGCACGGCCAGTTCATCCCGATCCAGGGCGGCGAGGGCGACCCCAACGGTGAGTTCGACGCGATCTATGCGCCGTGGATCAGCGGAAAGGGTCTAGGCGATGTCGACGACGGCTCGTCGTTTGTTCAGGCCGTGACCTGGAAGTCCGGCGATCCCTATCCGGTTGCCCGGACGATCCTGACCTACTCGGAGTCGTCCGACCCGACCGATCCGCACTTCGACGACGAGACGAAGATGTTCTCGCAGAAGCGGTGGATCCACGACCGGTTCTCCGCTGCGGCGATCCGTGAACACGCGATCATCCCGGTGTTGCATCTCACCGGAACGTGACAAAAAGCCAATAATACCAACGATTCGGACACAACCGCGTCGGTTTCATCGCGCGTGTCGTTGGGCACAGCGTGGCAATGCTTAGTTACTGGGGGCTATTTAGGCGTGCCCGGATTCGTGCCGAGAACGATCATGTGCGGAAGGACGCGCGCCTGTTGGTGCCGGTGGCAGCCGGTGCGCTGAGCATCGGGCTGCTTGTCCCCGCGACGGCGAACGCTGCGGTTGCGCGGCCTGCCACGCCGAGCGGAATGAGGGTCGTGGCGGCGACGTCGTCGTCCTTCACCGTGGCAGTCCACCGCACCGCGAACGCCCACGGCTACCGGCTCTACGCCTCGACGGTGCGCAGCGACCTTTATGCGCGCAACCTCGCCAACGCGCAGGCCTCACCCGTGTCGAAGACCCCGCGGATGACGGTCAGCGGGCTGACCCACCGCTCGGCCACGTACTACTACCGGGTCGAGGCGATCAACCGCCACCGCCACCACTACTCGGCAAGCATCGGAGTGGCCGGGCTCGAGCCGCCGGCGCCTTCCGGGCTGACCGTCGCGCACAACTCCCTTGCCTGGACCGGCACCGCGGCGACCGGCTACGAGATCGAGCAGGCCACCAACCCGTCGATGACCGCGCACCTGAAGACCTACTCGATGTACGGCCCGACACCAGCGTTCACGCCGTACGAGGTGAGCAAGGGCGCGACCTACTGGTACCGGGTGCGGTCGCTCAACGGATCGACTGCATCGGCTGCCAGCCCGGCCGTGTCGATGCAGGCGCGGTCGGCGCTACAGCCGGTCACGGCGATGACCTACAACATCCTCGAGGCCACGACGGATGGCCACAGTGAAAGCGGCAACACCGTCGCGCCCTGGTCGCAGCGCGAGCCCGGTGTCGCTTCCTTCATCAACCAGGCAAAAGCGGGTGTCGTGGCGATCCAGGAAGGCGCGGCGTGGGTCAAGCGTGTCAAGGGACCGCGGCAGGTGGACTCGCTGCGAAGTGCGCTCGGCAGCAGCTGGTCACTTGCGCACACCGAGGTTCCGCCGTCACAGCACCACTACCACCGCACGGGTGACTACATCCTGTACCGCAACGACGAGTTTGCGGCGGTGGGGACCGGCAACCACTGGTCGATCGGCGACAGCCACTGGGCGGCTTACCAGATCCTGCGCAGCCGGTCGACCGGAGCGGAGTTCCTGATGATCAGCGCGCACCTGATCGTCCCGAGCGGACATGCCAACGACGTTCGGCGGGAGCAGGAGACGAAGCGCCTCGTCAGCCAGGCGCGGTCATACGCGTCTGCGCGCGGCGGCCTTCCGATCGTGTACGGCGGCGACTACAACTCCGACCAGTACGGTCACCACCCGAACGGCCCGACCGTCGCGATGAACGCCGCCGGGATCCCCAACTCCTACAACGTCGCGCAACACCGGGTGAACGAGAAGTGGAACACCGCCAACCGCTACCGCACCCGGCCCAAGCCCTCCTTCGCCCACATGGACACGCTGTTCGTCTCGCGCGGGATCGGCGTCAAGTCGTGGCGTGAGCTCGTCCGCATCTCGCGTGGCCGCTTCGTCGGTGTGATTCCGAGCGACCACAACCCGGTTGTCACCGACCTGGAGATCCCCTACTAGATCGTCTAGGCCTCGCGGCCTTAGCGCGGTTCGAGCAGGGGGCGAACACCCAAGGCCTGACAGGCCCTGCGGGCGCGTCGTGCCGCCTCGCGTGCGTCGGGCGACCCGACCTGTGCGAGGTTTCGGGCGAGGTCGACGAGGGTCAGTGCTTCCTCAACGATGAAGCCGAGCTCGTGCCAGTGGTCGACGCCATCCGACAGCTGTTTGACGGCGCTCGCGGCCTCTCCGCCCGCTTCGGCGAGGAGACCAGACATCGTCGCAGCGATGGCTCGTCGCAGCGGCGTCGCGACGCGGTCGATTCCGGTCAGATTTGTCACGAGGTCACAGCAACCGGCCGCGAGTGCGGTGCGGGCCAGCCGCGGCAGCAGCTCCACGGCACCGTCGCGGTCGACGAATCGCTGAAGGTCACCGAGCTTCTCCAACTCGGCTGCTGCGCGGACCGAGTCCGCTTCGGCGAGCGCAATGCCTGCGACCACCAGCGCGACGCCGAGGATGTGTCGTAGGTCGCCGTCGTCGGCGGGCGGTGTCGCAAGGACCTGCCGCATGGTGTCGTCGTCGAGCTCGCCGAGGTCGAGCAATGCGATTCCTCGCTGCACCGCCGCCCACCGCGGCTGAGCTTCATGCTCGTCCCAAATCCCCTCGGCCAGGGCGATCGACCCTCCCAGGTCGCCCATCTCGTACGCCACCCGCACGTCCTCCGCGATTCCCATCGAGGCGATGAAGTGCATGCCGCGCTTCTCGGCGAGTGCTTCCAAGGCGTCCCGGGCCGCACGCTCCGCCGCCGGTCCCCGCCAGTGATGCATTGCCCCGGCATGCCACTGGCGCGTGCCGACGGCGACCGTCCCGGACTCGGTTCGGCCGGCGTGGTCCAGCGCGCGCTCCAGCTCTTCGAGTCCGCCGCCGTCGCCGAGGCTGAGCCGGGCACGGCCGCGCACGACGTGTGCCAGCGCATCGCCGCCGGTGTCGTGGCGGTCTGCGAGCGCGATCGCTTCGTCACAGATCGCGATGGCGGTGTTGAGCGACTCGGTGGTCTGCTCCATGAGGCGAAGCATGGCCAGGACGCCGAGGTTGCGCACCGCCTGCTCCGACGGCGGAAGCTGGTGCCGGGCGCGTTCGATGGCGGCCTCCGTGGAGGCCAGCTCGTGCCCCTGGGCGAACCGGCAGGAGAGCAGGAACATCGTGGCGTGGACCCGGAGCGGGTCGGCGGCAGCCTCGAACCGCTCCAACGCGTCCGCGAGGATTCCCTCCGCCTGGTCGAACTCGCGATGGTCTGCCAACGCGGCGCCGTACCAGAGCAGGGCCCTCGCATGATCCGCTGACGAGGGATCGGTGAGCTCGACAGCGCGGCTGAGGATCCGAAGCGCGCGGTCGGTGTCGATGCCCTGAAGCTGCTGTCCGGCGACGGCCGCAGCCGGCCCGGCATCGGCACGTGCCCGTGACGCCAGGTCGTCGAGCCCGGCGGCCTTCGCGAGGTCGTAAGCCAGGCACGCATGATGCGCGATGCGGGATGCCTGTGAGTCACGGGCGTCAGCGACCGCAGCCAGCCACCACTGGTACGCCGACAGGTGATGGCGGGCTCGATCGGCCCGCGCGAGGCGTCGTTCCGCGGCGTCGCGGACGAGCTCGTGGGTGAAGGCGTACTGCTTGTGCCCGCTGCGATCTGACGGCCTCACCGGCTCGATGAACGCGCGCTGCACGAGGCGGTCGAGGGCCGCTGCGGCGTCGACTCCGGTGATCCCTGCCACCGAGCAGAGCTGGTCCGACCAGAACTCCGGACCGAGTAGCGCGGCCGTCCCGAGGAGCGAACGGTCGTTCGCCGGGAGGCTGTCGATGCGCGCCGCGATGACGGCACTGAGCGCGGCGGGCACTGCGTCGTCGACCCAATCCGAGCGGTTGCGCTCCAGCCTCGCGAGCTCTTCTGCGAACAGGGGGATGCCGCCGGAGCGCGCGACCAGGTCGGCCCGAGCGGAGTCGCTGATCGCGGCGTCCGCGGTGGCGTGTTCCACGAGGGCCGCGGTCTCGTCTTTGCTGAGCGGCGCGATGCGAAGCGTCGCGCTTCCGGCCCCCCAGGAGGGACGCCGCTCTCGGAGGTCGGGCCGGGTCGTGGCAACGAGCAGTAACGGCCGAGGCGCAATGCTCACCGGAAGCGACTCGAGGAAGTCCAGGACCAGGTCCGCCGCCCAGTGGAGATCCTCGACCACGATCACCGACGGCCGCTCGGCGACGATCTCGATGAAGCGTCGCCACACCTCGACCGACTCGCCCAGGCTTCCGGCGGCGTTCACCTCGCCGCCGACCACCGCGACCAGCCGTGGAAGGAGCGTTGCGATCTCGGGAGCCGGCAGCAGCGTACGGAGCGCGGCGGTCGTCACGTCGAGCGCCGCCGTCTCCGCCACTTCCGCCGCACTTCGCACGATGTCGGCCACCGGCGCGAGCGGAAGATCGGCATTAGGCGAGCAGAACGCGGTCCGGACGGTCACTGCGGCCCCGTCGCTCGCCAGTCGGCTCTCGAACTCCTGCAGCAATCGCGACTTGCCCATTCCGGGCTCGCCCTCGACCGTCACGAGCTGCGGTCGACCTTCATTGATCGTCTTGTCCAGGGCGGCGCGCAGCACGGCAAGGTCCGGCTGGCGCCCCACGAAAGGGGCGCCGGCGCGCCTGCGGCGAGGGCCGGTGGTGATCGAGGTCACCTGCCACGCCGACTCCCCGACATCCCTCCCCGGGCGCAGCGCCGCGAACTCTTCGACGAGCACCTTCGCGGCGTCGTCGAGGAGCACCTCGCCTGGCAGCGCGGCGGAGCGCAGCCGCTCCGCGGACGCGAGGGGTTGACCGCTCAGCTCAGTGCGCCCTTCGGCTCCGGTGACGACGGCCTCGCCGGTGCTGATAGCCGCTCGCGGGCGCGGGTCGGCAGTAGAGCGTTCGACGACCGCCATCGCCGCTCGCAGGGCCCGGCCCGCGTCATCGGCGCGGGCACGGCGCAGCCCGAAGATTGCGACGACCAGACCCTCGAGCTCGGCGTAGACGGTGCCGTCATAAGCCGCGACACGCTCGCGCACGAGGTCGCGGAACGACGTGCCGCGTGCTGCGACGTCTTCGGCGTCGGCGCTGCGGTTCGGTGGCAGCTCGACGGCCACCACGGTGACGATGCGGCGCTCGAGGGTTGGTGTGGACGCGTCGGCTGAGTTCTCGGGTTGGCTCCAAGCTGCTGCACTCGGCGAATCCGGCATCGCTGGTGGGTCAAGGGCGGCGTCAAGCGTGGTGTCCTGCCTGAGGATCAGCTGCTCGGTGTCACGCAGCTCCCGCGACGGCTCGACGCCGAGCTCCTCGACGAGGAACTTGCGGGCACTCCGGTAGGCGCGCAGCGCATCGGCTTGCCGGCCCGCCCGGTAGAGCGCCCTCATGAGCAGCACCCAGAGCCCCTCGCGGGTCGGGTGCTCTCGAACCAACGCTTCGATTGCGGCTACCGGAGGCGCTCCGGGCCCGTCGACCTGGGCCTCCAGCAGCCAGTGCCGGGCCTCGATGCGGAGCTGGTGCAGCCGGGCGGCTTCGGCTTCCAGGGCTGGATTGCCGGCGAACTCGACGTACGCCGAGCCCCGCCACAGCGCGAGTGCCTCCTCGAGCCAGGCCTGCGCGGCGGCGGCGTCACCGATGGCAAGTGCGCGGCGGCCGGACTCGGTCAACGACGCGAAGCGGTGGGCGTCGACCTCGCTCTCCTCTATCGCCAGTCGGTAGCCGGCTTGGCTGCTCTCGATTCGTCCAGCCCCGATCGCCCGCCGCAGCCGGGCGATGTGCGATTGGAGCGTCGCCCGCGCGGCTGGTGGGGGCGAGCCCGCCCAGAGCTCCTCGGCAAGGGTGTCGGCAGGAAGGAACTGTCCGGCCCGGTTCGCGAGCAGCGCGACCAGCCGGCGGGGGATCGGCCCATGAACGACAAGCTCGTTGCCCCCGTCGGTGACCAGTAGCTCACCGAGCACGGCCACGTGCACAGCGGCACCGTAGCCGCTTCGACGGCCGCGCGCCGTGGCCTTGCAGCGACTTGCAAGGCGTTGACAAGGCCACGCGGACACGCTCGTGCGGTCAACCCGCAACGAAGGAGACAGCCATGACCGCGAACGAAGCGAACACCTCGACCGGGCAACGTCGGATTCCGAAGACCGATCTTGACGTCTTCCCGCTTGGTCTCGGCGGCAACGTCTTCGGTTTCACGGCCGACGAGGCAACGACGTTCGCCGTGCTTGACGAGTTCCTTGACGCGGGCGGCAACCTCATCGACACCGCCGACAGCTATTGCCACTGGATGGGCACCGACGGCGGCGAGTCCGAGACCATCATCGGCCGCTGGTTGCGCAGCCGCGGTTGCCGTGACCGGGTCGTGATCGCGACCAAGGTCGGCCAGTTGCCGGGCAGCGACAACCTGCGTCCAGAGACGATCCGCGCTGCCCTCGAAGGATCGTTGCGCCGGCTGGGCACCGATTACGTCGACATCTACTACGCGCATGAGGACCACGGCGACCCGCTCGACGCGACGCTCGAGACCTTCGACGCGGCGCAACGCAACGGTCAGATCCGCTACGTCGCCGCGTCGAACTACTCGGCAGAGCGACTCGAGGCGGCGCTGGCCCGCTCCGCCGCCAACTCCTGGGCGCCGTACGTCGCTCTACAGCCGGCGTACAACCTCATGGATCGCGCCGCCTACGAGTCCGACCTCGCACCGGTCGTCGCGGAGCACGGCCTCGGCGTGTTCCCCTATTGGGGTCTGGCGTCCGGCTACCTCACCGGGAAGTACCGCGACGGTGCGCCCGCGGTCGAGTCCGTCCGGACGCCGTACGTCGAGCAGTACCGCGGAGAGCGCGGTGAGCTCGTGTTGGCGGCTCTTGACGGCATCGCCTCCGACCTGCGGGTGACGGTCGGCGCCGTGGCTCTTGCCTGGCTGGCGAGTCGGCCGGGTGTCATCGCGCCGCTGGCGAGCGCGCGAACCGTGGAGCAATTGCGGGAACTGCTTCCGATGGCGGGCCTGCGCCTCGACGCCGCGGCGCTCAGCGCACTCGACGACGCGTCCGCGACGACGGTGGGAGTCTCGCGATGAGGCGGCTGGGCCTGTTTCAACTCGTCACGCCGTGCGACGTCAGCCGGTGTTCTGGAGACCGGCCGCCACACCGTTGACGGTGAGCAGCAGCAGGTCGCGCAGCCGTTGCTCTTCGGCGTCGTCGGCGTACTCCGCGCGGCGCAGCGCCGACAGCGCGCGCAGCTGAAGATGCGAGAGTGCGTCGACGTACGGGTTGCGAAGGTCGACCGCCGCCGACAGGATGCGGCGGCTGGCGAGCAGCCGCGGCACGTCGAGGACGGCCAGCACCAGCGACGTCGTGAGGTCGAGCTCGGCGAGAATCCGTTGAGTCAGATCGGGCCGGTCGCCCAGCGCGAGGTAGCGCTCAGCAACCGTCCGGTCGGTC
>JAICMG010000220.1 GCA_025929365.1 Frankiaceae bacterium | reverse complement strand
TCGTAGGCCGGCTGTTTGGTCGCGACCTTCTGACCGTAGTAACGCGAGCACGGCCGCGCGTTGAGGAACGCGGGCGCCGGGCTGGCGTCCGACACGGCGGGGTTCTGGGCGAGTCCGATCACCGTGGCGACCACGGGTCGCAGGGCCGCCGGCATCGTCGGCGCCGAGAGCGGCGCCCGCAGCAACGACCCCGCGACCCGGAACAGCCCGAACGTCGTATCGAAGAGATGCCCGACCACCTGCGCCGGTGCGTGTGCGGTGATCAGACCGCGGTCGGCCGTGGTCGAGTCGATCACGAACCCCGAACGGCGCAGCCACGCGCGAGCGGCGTCGGCTGCCGCCGCGGTTGGGGCGAAGCGCCGGTCGTACTGCGCACTGGTGAGGAAGTGGCGGTAGCTAGGCGACGTGGGGTCGCTCACGGCGGCGACGAAACGGCGAAGCTCGGCCTGGTTGCGCCCCTTGAGCGCGAGGGAGATCTGCACCGGAGCGGTCACCGGCTCGAGTGCCGCGGGCACTCCCTTCGCCCACGACGGGATCGCCTCGATCCGCCCGACGAGGGTCCGGAGGGGGCGATGCGAGTGGGCGGCTGCCAGTGCCGGTACGCCGCCGGCGCCGACCGCAAGGACGGCGGCGAGCGCGACGAACCTGGAGCGGGGATAGGGATTCATCGAACTCATTTCGCTGGGTTCGTCCCATCTTGCATCAGCTACCGAGCCATCCGACCTGGTCTACGTCCAACAACGACGAAACGGGTCGGGCGCTACGCGCCGGCGAGCGCCCGGATCAGCGCCGGCGCATTCGGGGAGCCGAGCCCGGTCGAGTCGTCGAAGCCGGCCCGCGCGTGCAGAGTCGCAAGGTTGTCGCCGGTGATGAGCTCGTACCTGCCGGGCAGGTAGGGATCGGCAGCGACGACCGAAGGAGGCCGGGCCACGATCGTCGGCGGGTCGTAGAACAGCGGTTCGCGCCAGCGGGCCGATCGCTTGGCTCGATACAGGGTCGGCGTGATCAACCCCAGGCCGTGACCGGCCCGCTGCACCGCCAACGCGACGACAGCGGCGAACAGCGGGCAGGCCAGGCTGGTGCCGCCAGAGACAGACTCGGTGTAGCGCGTGGTCTTAGAAGCAGTCCCGACCGTCTGACCCACGAGCAGCCCCGTGGTCGGGTCGGCATCCATCGCGACGTCCGGAACTACGCGACCCGGCTTGCTGAGCCCGCCGTAGGTCGCCTCGGACCTGGGTACGACGCCGCGTTGCCAGGCCGGCTCGGCGTACGTCGTGCTGACGCCGCCTCCGCCGCCCCCATCGAGACCCACGTGTCGGGACCAGCCGCCGTCGACCAACGGCCTGGAGTTCGAGCCCCAGTAGGTCTCCACGATCCGCGCACCGGATCTGGCGACCTCAAGCGTCGTACCGCCGACGTCGGTAACCCCCGGGCTCACCCCGGGGAAGTCGGCCGCCCGGTGGTGGGCCTGGGTGTAGTAGTCGTCGCCGGAGTCCCCTGACGCGAAGGTGATGGTGATCCCTTCGGCGGTCGCCTCGTCGGTGATCCGGTCGAGCAGCACGCGATCGCTGGACGGCACGTTCTCGCCGGTCGGCGCACCCCACGAGTTGCTCAAGACCTGCGCCCGGTCGTCTGCCACCGCCTGGTCCAGCTCGAGCAGGATCGTCTCCATCCCGATGACGAGCGGTTCGCCGACGCCGTACTGAAGCATCGCCGGGTAGACCAGGACCCGGGCTCGCGGCGCCAGGCCATGCACCGCCTCGACGTCCATCGTCTCCTCGCCTGCCCATATCTGGCCTGGGTCCTGCGCCGAGTCGAGCGTCGAGTTGCTCTCGGTGTCCCGGCCGAGTCCGGGCCCAGTCTCGAGTTGCCCGTTCCGCATCGGCGGTACCCCCACGTCGCGGGACCACCGATTCACATCTGATGCCAGCGTTTGCGACTCCGGGACGACGACGACTCCCACACTCGCCCCGGCACCACCCGAGCGATCGTTGTTGATGCCGTACGCCGTTTGAATCTGCGCCGGCGTGTATCCGCACACGGCGTAGGGCTGTCGGCGACCGTCGTACCTCGGTAGCGGTCGCGCTGTTCGTTGCCCGTAATACGTCGAGCACGGTGTCGGTGACGTTGTCGGAGGGTTGGCCGCATTCGGGCTCACCGGTGACGGCGTCAGCCCGACCACGGCTTGCACCTCTCGTCGCACTCTCGCGGGAGCCCGCTCGACCGCCGCCGCAGCCACGTCGGAGGGGGCGACGGCTGTCACGAGACCGTGGTCACGCGCTGTCGAGACGGCGCTGAAGCCTGACGTGCGCAACCACTCGCGAACCGTGCGCGCGGCGAACGGCGGCGCGGCGAAGCGGCGCACGTACTCGGCACGGGTCAGGAAGTGCCGATACTCGGGCGATGCCGGATCGCTGACCGCCCTCACAAGATGGTGGAGCTCAGCGACATGACGCCGCTTGAGCAACAGCCCGACCTGTACCGGCGACTCAGCCCGCCCTGCCTCGGGCGAGGCCGACAGGTGACGCGCGGTTGACGCGTCAGCCGGCGATCCGCCGACGGTCGCCGCGACGATGCCGCCCGCGACGAGCACGCGGCATGCAGTCCTCCTCACACCAAGATCGTGACGGGTGTTTGCCGCCTCCGCGAGAGAGGTTGCGGGACGAAACTCGGTCAAGCCGACGCAGCATCAGAGTCACAACGACGAGAGGGACGGCCCCTTTCGGGGCCGTCCCTCTCCTGAGAACGAGTCGGACTTAGAAGTCCATGTCTCCCATGCCGCCGCCGCCCGGCATCGCCGGAGCAGCCTTCTCTGGCTTGTCCGCGATGACGGCCTCGGTGGTGAGGAACAGTGCAGCGATCGAGGCCGCGTTCTGCAGCGCGGAGCGCGTCACCTTGGCCGGGTCGATGATGCCGGCCTTGATGAGGTCGACGTACTCACCGGTCGCCGCGTCGAGACCCCAGCCGACCTTCAGGCTGCGGACCTTCTCGACCACGACGCCGCCCTCGAGACCGCTGTTGAAGGCGATCTGCTTGATCGGAGCCTCGAGTGCGAGCTGGACGATCCGGGCGCCGGTCGCCTCGTCGCCCTCGAGCTCGAGCTTGTCGAACGCGGTCTTCGACGCGTGCAGCAGCGCGACGCCACCACCCGCGACGATGCCCTCCTCGACGGCCGCCTTCGCGTTGCGAACGGCGTCCTCGATGCGGTGCTTGCGCTCCTTGAGCTCGACCTCGGTCGCGGCGCCGACCTTGATGACCGCAACGCCGCCGGCCAGCTTGGCCAGCCGCTCCTGCAGCTTCTCGCGGTCGTAGTCGCTGTCCGACTTCTCGATCTCGGCCTTGATCTGGTTGACGCGGCCGGCGATCTGGTCGGTGTCGCCTGCGCCCTCGACGATCGTCGTCTCGTCCTTGGTCACGACGACCTTGCGAGCCTTGCCGAGCAGGTCCAGCGTCGTGCCTTCGAGCTTGAGCCCGACCTCTTCGCTGATGACCTGGCC
>JAICMG010000171.1 GCA_025929365.1 Frankiaceae bacterium | reverse complement strand
CTCGCCGGCGCGGAACGCGTCGACCAGCGAACAGGCGTCACCCAGCCACGGCGTACTCACGCCTGCGCGCCCGACGGGCCGGTCGAGCCGTACGTCGCGGTCGCGCCGTCACTCGTCCGTCCGCCGCGTACGGCGGCGACGGCAGCAGCAAGTGCCGTGAGGAAGTCCGGCGCGACCTTGGCGTGGAAGGGCGAGAGCATGAAGTGCAGTCCTCCTGGTTGCCGGTCCGGATACCAGCCCGCCTCGACGAGGGCGTCGCCCACGGCCGAGATGTCGAGCTCGTCGCTGCCCACCTCGAAGATCGACAGGTCGGGTTGCGCAGTCACACGTATCCCGTCGATCTGCTCGATGCCCCGTAGCAGAAGGTCACGAGTATCTCGGAGCACCCGCGCCAGGTCGAGGTACCCGTCAGCCCCGAGGAAGCGCAACGCTGCCCAGGCACCGGCAATCGGCGGGGCCGGTCGGGTGCCGGCGGGGGTCGGCGAGCCGTAGATCCCGCCGCCCCACGCACCATCGTCGAACCACCACTGGCGCCGATAGCCGTCCGGGTCGCGATGCAGCAGCACCGAGGCGCCCTTGAAGGAGTAGCCGTACTTGTGGATGTCGGCACTGATGCTCGTGACACCTGGCACCCGGAAGTCCCAGAGCGGCACCGGCTCCCCGAGACGCTCCCAGAAGGGGAGCAGCAGTCCGCCGAGGCAGGCATCGACGTGGCAGAGGACCCCGCGCTCCGCGGCGAGGGCAGCGATCTGCTCGACGGGATCGATGACGCCGAACGGGTAGTTGGGTGCGGAGGCGACCACCATCATGGTGCGTTCGTCGAGTGCTTGGGACAGCTGAGCAACGTCGATCCGGTGGTCCGGTCCGACGGCGACTCTGACCTGTTCGACCCCGAGCAGGTGGCAGGCCTTGGCAAATGCGGGATGCGCGGTCAGGCCGGTGACGAGAACCGGCTCGCTGTTGCCGCGCTCGCGGGCGAGGTCCCGCGCGACGTACACCGCGACGAGGATCGACTCCGTGCCCCCGCTGGTCAGGCCACCGGCGCCGGGCGGGCCGTGCAGCAGGTCGGCCACCATGTCGGCGGTCTCCCGCTCGAGCCGCGCAAGGGACGGGAAGCGAAACGGGTTCAGCGCGTTCTCGGCGAGGTACTCACGTGAGACCGCGGCGAGCGTCTCCTCCAGCTCCGGGCTGTCCGGGTGGTAGACGAGGCTGAAGACCCGGCCCGCGCGCCAATCCGCGTCGTCGTGGCGATTCGCGACGAGCTCGGCGAGCAGCGCCTCCTTGTCAGCTCCACGCTGCGGGAACGTCACCGGCGCGGGCCACTGTGCCTCGTCTGCTTCGGTCACTTCCGCTCCTTCGGATGCCGACTCGGCGCTGAGCAGCGACCGTGCTTGATGACCGGTCAGCCGCGAGAGGCCGTCTGCGGCTTCTCGACGGAGCGGTCGCCTTCGGCGGCCGACTTGAGCGCGGCCAGCGTCCGCTGCATGCCGCGCCTGAGCTGGGCGTCGCGAGGAAAGGGCAGCTCCGCGATGCGGGCGGCAATCGGGCACCAGAGGAACTCGTAGGACTCGGTGACCTGTACGCCGCCCTCAGCCGGCTCGATCAGGTAGCTCCACCGCGTCTGCTCGCGGCCGTCCGGGCTCACGACATGGAAGGTGAACTCACGGCCCGGATCGGCGACGGCGACCTGGCAGACCGTCGACCACCGCAGCGGACCCAGCTTGTTCCATCCCTTGAACCGCGCGCCGGGGGTCGCCTCCTTGGCGCCCGCCAGCCATTCGGTGCGGTAACACTCCGGGCTTCGGTCACCGATCGCCGTCACGTCGGCGACCAGCCGGTAGACCTCCGCGGCGGGCGCCCCGACGAGAACAGTCGCCGTACCTGTCGTCGCTGTCGGCATGGTTCGCATGATCGCACCGATCAACGGGCGATGAGAGAGAGAGAAGTACGAAAGTCAAAGCGGCCGCCGACCTTTCGGGTCGAACACGTCGGGGCGGTGCAGGTTGTGCCGCCCGGCGGTCCGGCGCCGCGCACAATGGTGTTGGCGACGGGAGGGCGTCCTGATGGATGCCGTGGTGGTGGCGCGGGGCGGCGACAGGTGGTTGCCGCGATTGCTGGCGACCCTGGCTGAGATCGCCTCGCGTCCGCCGTTGGTCGTTCACACGCTCGCGGAGGCGGAGGTGGCGGTCGCGGCGCGGGGCCCTGAGGTTGTCGTGTTCGACCCGTCCGTGGCTGGTACGGACTTTCCGATCGTGCTGTCTGAGCGCGGGGGCACACGTTGCGTGGGCTGGCTCGGCAGCCGGTCCTCGCCGGTCGTGGCGGCTTTGCTGGTTGCGGGGGCGGCCGAAGTGCTCGACGCGTCGATGGGCGACGAGGAGTTGCTGGCCCGGCTCCGTGTCTGCCTGAGTCGCGCGGATGACGGGCGGAGCTCGGCGCTCACGGTCGGGCCGCTTCGCGTCGACGCGCAGCATCGGGTCGCCGAGTGGGACGGTCGACACCTGGGGCTGACGGCACGGGAGGGCGAAGTGCTGCAGGTGCTCGCCGCCTCTCATCGGCGGCCGGTTCGGCGGGAGGTGCTCTACCGGCTGGTGTGGGGATGGTCGATGCCGCGCGGCGACCGGACCGTGGACGTCAACGTAAAGCGACTTCGCGACAAGCTCCACCGCGCTGGCGCCGCGGCCGAGATTCGGACCCACCCCGGCGTGGGATACGCGCTTGATGTCCGTATCGCTGACGAGGCTGTCACTGGGTTGTAACGGCTTGTCACCTCGTTGTCACCGAATAGTCGGCGGCGCCTTCCTAACGTCGGGGCATGACGATCTTCCAGGAGGGCACATGCGGTTGAGCCTGATTCCCCGTCGGCAGGACTTCTACCTGGTGTTCGCCGAGTTAGGGCAGAACGCGCACGAGACCGCGCTGCTGGTGCTGGAACGGTTCGTGTCGTTCCCGGACAGCATCGACCACGGCAAGGTAAAAGATCTCGAGCACGAAGGAGACCGGCTAACGGCGCAGCTCTATCAGCTGATGAACACGCAGTACGTCACACCGTTCGATCGTGACGACATCCAGAATCTCGCTCGTGCCATCGACGACGTTGTCGATTACGCCGAGCGGGCCTCCGAGCTGCTGGGTCTGTACCGGGTCGAGGCACCTATGGAGCAGGCGATCGAGCAATGCCATCTGCTCGTCGGCGCAACCGAGCATCTCGCCGCCGCGCTCGGCAATCTGCGCAACCTGCGCGGGATCCAGCGACACATCGCCGGGATCAAGTCACGCGAGGACGACGGCGACCGGGTCGTCCGGGATGCGGTCGCCGCCCTGTTCGAGGATGAGAACATCTCACCGCGGCTGATCATCCAATGGAAGGACATCTTCGAGACATTGGAGGACGCCCTCGACGCCTGCGACACCTCAGGGCACCTGATCAGCAACATCGTGGTGAAGAACGCGTGACCGCCGACACCACTCTTGTCTTCGTCGTTGTGGTCGCCTTGTTCTTCGACTTCACCAACGGATTCCACGACACCGCGAACGCGATCGCGACGAGCGTCTCAACCCGCGCCATCTCCCCGCGCCTAGCCGTCCTGGGTTCGGCGTCACTCAACTTCGCGGGCGCCTTCTTGTCTTTGAAGGTGGCGGCGACGATCGCGAAAGGCATCGTTGATCCCTCGGCGATCACCTTGAGCGTGGTGCTGGCGGGTCTCGTCGGGGCCATCGCATGGAACCTCGTCACCTGGCTCGTCGGGCTCCCCTCGAGCTCCAGCCACGCACTGGTCGGCGGAATACTCGGCTCGAGCGTGGCGGCGACCGGCGGTTTCGGCGTGGTCCAGTGGCACGGGATCACGCAGAAGGTGCTCGTCCCCTCGCTGGTCGCCCCACTGCTTGCGATCCCAGGTGCGGCGTTGATGACACTGATCGTGATCTCCATCGTGCGGCGGCGCGCTCCCGGCGCGGTGAACCGGGTGTTCCGCAAGCTCCAACTCGTGTCTGCCGGGTTCGTGTCACTGACCCACGGAACCAACGACGCACAGAAGACGATGGGCATCATCACCCTCGCGCTCGTCACCACCGGACACGTGTCCTCGTCGTCATTCCACGTGCCGACGTGGGTCATTCTCGCGTCGGCGACCGCCATGGCACTTGGAACCTACGTAGGTGGGTGGCGCATCATCCGCACGCTCGGCCAGCGTGTGACGAAGCTCGAGCCCACCCACGGCTTCGCGGCCGAAACCGCGACCGCGAGCATCCTGTACGTGACGGCGAGGCTCGGATTCCCCGTTTCCACCACCCACGCCATATCTAGCGCGATCCTCGGCGCCGGCGCGACCACCCGGTTCTCCGCCGTCAGATGGGGCATCGCCGCCAACATTCTCATCGCCTGGCTGCTCACGATCCCAGCCGCTGCCCTCGCCGGCGCGGGCATCCAACAACTCACCACACTGCCCTCCGGTGACGCGCTAGCGGTCGCAGCGGTCACCGTTATCGGAGCTGTCGCATTCGGCGCCAGGCGGTGGCAAGCCGGAATCGTCAACGCCTAGCCAGATCCAGCATCGCACAAAGGCCGTCACGCTTGTGCACCAGGAGGCAAGGTATGGATTGTCGGCGAGACCGCCACAGGCGGGACGTGCAAGCTGAGCAAACAACAGTGCACCGACTGGAGCGCCGCGGTCGTCGGCAACGACTCCCGAACACTGGGTTGTCCGAGGATGCTCTTGGTGTCCTCGCGAGCGCGGCCATCGGCGTCGGACTCGGGACAGCCCTCCTGGTTCGGGCCGATCGAGGACCTACGATCCGGTGACTACTCCGGTGCGTCGCCCGACCCCAGCGGAGGCAAGGTATGGATTGTCGGCGAGATCGGCACAGGCGGGACGTGCAAACTGAGCAAGCAACAGTGCACCGACTGGAGCACCGCGGTTGTCGGCAGATGATCGTCCGCCGCGCTTGCGGGTTACTCGGCTTGGCCGCCCTGCCGGTCTCCGCGATCCTGTCGGCCGCAACTGAAGCAAGTGCGGCGGCTGGATATGGCGGATATCTGGCCGTTGCTCCGCACCACGTCGTTCCCGGCGAAGTAATTTACGTGAGCGGTCAGGTTCCCTTAGAGGGGCCACCTCCATGTCACCATCCACCGTGCGCTGAGGTTGCTCAGGGCGGGCCCGGCGGCGCATCCGTGAGCGGTGGGGGAAGCGGCCGTCGCTGGACCACTCTCGTTTGGCGCGCCCACGGATTCCGCGTCGTCCTCGGACGGGTCCAAGGTCACGGTCCCCACGAGACCTTCCACGCCGCATATCGAGTGCCGCGACACACGCCGTTGGGACGAGTGCTAGTGATAGGGCATACGCCTGGAAGGCCCGACATTGCGGATGGCTCGGTCGTGGTGTCGCCAAAGGCTGGGACGCAAAGCGATCGTCGCCAGCGCCTCCCGAACACTGGACTGCCCGAGAATGATCTTGGTGTCCTCGCGACCGTTGCCATCGGTGTCGGAGTCGGGATAGCCCTCCGGACCAGGCGCGTCGACGAACGGTTCTAAAACTCGCCTCGGCGAAATGGTCGAAGCGCGTGGCGGCAAGCTCCTAGCTGTACTGCACCGATTCAGCCGAGGTCGAAGTCCGGGCTTCTAGGACTTGATCCGGTTCGTGAGCCGATCCAGCACTGCGCGGGCTTCTTCGGGCCACTCCGCGGCGCCGTTTGCGGACCGGCATACCGCGACGACCTCGGCGAGCGCGACGCAGTCGTCGCCTTGCCAGGCGGCCTGCTCGTAGGTCACCGACGTCGCACCGATGCTCGCAACCCGCAGCCGAACATGCAGTGGCTTGCGATGGCGGGCTTCGCGCACGTAGTCGAT
>JAICMG010000133.1 GCA_025929365.1 Frankiaceae bacterium | reverse complement strand
CTACACGGGTTCAAATCCCGTCTCCACCTCGACTGCTCGGGCTCCGATTCGGGGCCGCGGGTCGTCACGGGCGATTGGCGCAGTGGTAGCGCGCTTCCTTGACACGGAAGAGGTCACTGGTTCAAACCCAGTATCGCCCACAGAGAAACCGCAGGTCAGAGGCCCTTTCGAGGGTCTCTTTCCATTTCGAGGAACCTGCGAGGAATAAGGATCGGGCCGTTCTGTCCGGTTCTGACCACGCCCCCGGCCTCCGTTGGTTGAGGAGGGCGCGCAGCGCCCGTCTCGAAACCGCTGCCCCACTCACCCCGCGCGCCTCCACCCGCCAACCGGCCGCGCGTCGATGAACCTGTCGATCGACTCGACCTTCACCCGGATCGTCTTGCGCCCGAGCCGTACGGCGTCGAGGTGCCCGTCGGCGATGTAACGACGCACGGTCTTCGTCGACACAGCGAGGATGTCGGCCGCGTCGGTCAGCGACACGAGCTTGCGAGTGATGGTGGTAGCCATGGGGCCTCCTGGGTCGGTGGCGACCCGTCTGGCCGCCCTCATCCCCCAAGGCAGACGCGCATCAGCCAGTGGCCATCGCGTGTGCGACCTGACCACCTGTCGGTGGGAACGGCCATCCTGCAGGGCTGCGCGGAGATCCCGGCGGCAGGAGGTGGCCAATGTCCCGGTCCGAACGCCGTGCGCTCACTAGAGTTGCGCGAGTGATCACGGGAGAGCTCAAGAGCAAGATCGACCGCGTCTGGGACGCCTTCTGGTCTGGCGGCATCAGCAACCCGCTCGAAGTCATCGAGCAGATCACCTACCTGCTGTTCATTCGTCGCCTCGACGACGTCCAGACACTCGCCGAGCGGAAGGCGCGCGTCACCGAGACCAAGGTCGACAACCCCGTCTTCATGCCGGGCCAGGCACACCTGCGGTGGAACCAGTTCAAGAACACCTCCCCCGAGGTGATGCACAAGACGATCGCCGAGGAGGTGTTCCCGCTCCTCCGCAGCCTGGGCGACGGCACCACCTACAGCGAGCATATGAAGGACGCCCGCTTCACCATCCCCACCGCGGCGCTGTTGTCGAAGGTCGTCGACATGCTCGACGACATCCCGATGGTGGATCGTGACACCAACGGCGACCTGTACGAGTACATGCTGTCCAAGATCGCCGCAGCCGGCACGAACGGCCAGTTCCGCACCCCGCGGCACATCATCAAGCTCATGGTGGAGATGACGGCACCCACGCCGATCGACGAGATCTGCGACCCTGCCTGCGGCACGGCCGGCTTCCTCGTCGCCGCCAGTGAATACGTCCGCGACACCTACGCCGAGGCGCTGCTCGACTCCGTACAGCGCAAGCACTTCCACGAGTCGATGTTCCATGGCTACGACTTCGACTCCACGATGCTGCGCATCGGCAGCATGAACATGCTGCTTCACGGCATCGAGTCCCCAGACATCCGATACCGAGACTCCCTCTCCGAGGGTGCAGCCGGAGATGCAGACAAGTACACGCTGATCCTGGCCAATCCGCCGTTCGCTGGGTCCCTCGACTACGAGTCCACGGCCAAGGACCTCCAACGGATCGTCAAGACGAAGAAGACTGAACTGCTCTTCCTCGCTCTATTCCTGAAGCTGCTCAAGCCCGGCGGCCGGGCAGCGGTCATTGTCCCCGACGGTGTGCTCTTCGGGTCCTCGAAAGCGCACAAGGACCTGCGGCGCATCTTGGTCGAGGACCAGAAGCTCGACGCCGTCGTGAAGCTGCCTTCTGGGGTATTTCGGCCGTATGCCGGCGTCTCCACCGCCATCCTGTTCTTCACCAAGACGAATTCTGGCGGGACCGAGGACGTCTGGTTCTACGACGTTCGCGCCGACGGCTTCTCCCTTGACGACAAGCGGACCCCCGTTGAAGCCAACGACGTGCCCGACGTGCTCAAGCGTTGGCAGTCACTCGCCGATGAACAGGACCGCGCCCGCACCGACCAGTCCTTCCTCGTCCCGAAGGCCGACATCGTCGCTCAGGGCTACGACCTCTCGCTCAACCGTTACAAGGGGATCGTCCACGACGAGATCCAGCACCGCGCCCCGCTGGAGATCATCGCCGACATCGAGATGCTCGAAGAGGAGATCGCCAAGGGGCTTGCCGAGTTGAAGGCGATGCTGTCGTGAAGACGATTGCGCTCGGCGACATGGTCGACTTCTACAGCGGTGGCACACCCTCGAAGTCCAAGGCCGCGTTCTGGCAGGGCGACGTCCCGTGGTTCAGCGCAAAGGACATGAAGCGGCCCCGACTCACCGACTCAGCTGACCACGTGTCCGAGGAAGTCTTCAGCTCGACGTCGTTGCGCAAGCTCCCCGCGGGAACGGTCGCGATGGTCGTACGCGGGATGATCCTTGCCCACACGGTCCCGATCTCGATCCTCGACGTCGACGCCGCGATCAACCAGGACCTCAAGGCGCTTTTGCCTAAGCGCGAGGTCGACACGTCCTTCCTCGCCGCGATGCTCCGAGCTCAGCACGCCACGATCCTGTCTCAGATCAGCACTGCGGCACACGGCACGAAGAAGCTCGACTCTCGTGTGCTCGAGAACCTTCCGATTCCTTTCCCGCCAATAGCCGAGCAGCGCCGCATCGCCGGGATCCTCGACCACGCCGACACCCTCCGCGCCAAGCGTAGACAGGTCCTCACCCACGTTGACGCGTTGACGCAGTCAATCTTCAACGACATGTTCGTGAGCGAGATCTGGGGCTCGACACTCGGTGAGATCGCGAACGTCCAGATCGGCCCTTTCGGCTCGCTGCTTCACAAGGAGGACTACGTCTCCGGTGGCGTGCCCGTCATCAACCCGATGCACATTCGGGACGGACACCTGCAACCAGACGGCGAATTTTCTGTGACTGATACCAAGGCCGCTTCGCTCTCGCTCTACCGGCTTCACGAAGGGGACGTCGTTCTCGGGCGACGAGGTGAAATGGGTCGCGCCGGCGTCGCCGGACCCGGGCACGTTGGCATGCTCTGCGGAACCGGCTCCTTGATTCTTCGGCCGCGCGGCGTGGATAGCCGCTTCCTTCACTCGGTCGTCACCTCGCCTCGGATGAAGTCGCATTTGGAGCGGAGCGCCCTCGGCGCCACGCTCCCGAATCTGAACGCCACCATCGTGAAGACGTCCCCGGCGCCTAGGGCATCCGACCGGGCCCAGGCAGAGTTCGCCGAAGCTCTGCGGGCAGTCGATGAGTCTCTCAACGCTGTGCGGCGAGCCGCGACCAAAGACGACGAGCTCTTCGCCTCTCTCGAAGCCCGCGCATTTCGAGGGGAGCTGTGACTGATGCCCGTTGAGATGAGGATGTGGCGGATCGACGGCGAGGAACCGAAGCCGCTGACGACGTCTGTGCTCCCCGCAGAGAAGGATCTGCACGAGTTCCTCAAGCGTGATCCTTCGCTGCTGGGAGAGCGGCTGCTTGTCATCGGTAGCGAGGTGATCACGCCGTACGGGCCGCGTCTCGACCTTCTGGCGATTGACGCGGACGGCAACCTGCACCTGCTAGAGCTCAAGCGAGACAAGACACCGCGGGAAGTGGTCGCGCAGGTGCTCGACTACGGCTCGTGGGCATCGACACTGTCGCGCGACGACATCATCGACATCGCCACCAAGCACCTCGACCAGCCGTTCGAGGCCGCATTCGAAGACGTCTTCGGCAGTGCTCCACCCGACGAGCTGAACGGCGAGCTGAGCCTGACCATCGTGGCTGCCGAACTCGACGCCAGCTCTGAGCGGATCGTCAACTACCTGCGCGGGTTCGGGGTCCCGGTCAATGCCGTCCTCTTCTCGTATCTGGAGGACGACAACCGGCGCTATCTCGCTAGGTCGTGGCTCGCCGCGTCCGACGAGGAGACGGCCACCGCTCCGAAGGGCAGTAAGAAGAGCAAGCGGGCGCCGTGGAACCAGATCGACTGGTACGTCTCCTACGGCGGAGGTCGCAACTGGGCCGACGCCCGGCGGTTCAATTTCATTGCCGCCGGTGGCGGCAGGTTCTACAGCCAGACAATGCGCTCGCTGCCCGAGGGCGCACGCGTCTGGGTCAACCTCCCAGGGACTGGCTACGTCGCGGTCGGCCGAACGCTATCGGCCGCCAGCAGATGGGTGGATGCGAAGGTCAAGGTCGACGGCGCTTGGGCACAGCTGGCCGAGCAGGATCTGGAGTCCCAGCCGCATGCTCGCTTCGATCACCCCGAGGACGACCAGGCGGAGTGGGTTGTCCCCGTGGAGTGGATCGACGCCCGGCCGGAGAGCGATGCCTACTGGGAGAAGGGAATGTTCGCGAGCCAGCACAGCGCGTGCAAACTCAGGCAGGAGTTCACTCTCGAGCGCCTTGCCACCCACTTCGACATCGACAGCGACAGCGAGTGATCGATCGCCATGGGCAACTTCGACTTCGTCCGCCAAACGCTGCCGTCACTGCATGACGACTGCACCCGGGCTGAGTCGTACCTGTCGTCGGATCCACGGTCGGCGTGCTTCTACAGCCGGCGCGTCGTCGAGGAGCTGGTCGGCTATCTCTATGAAGTCCTGTCGCTGCCCATCCCTTACCGCGACGACCTGGCCGCAAAGATCAACGACGCAGCATTCAAGTCGAAGGTGCCGCAAGGCATCACCCAGAAGCTGACGGCGATCCGTCGCATCGCCAACACAGCCGTCCACGAGAACCGGAAGATCCGCCCGGATGTCTCCCTCGCGGTGCTGCGTGAGCTGTTCAACGTTGTGGTGTGGACCTCGTATCACCACTCCCCGCAACCAGGCGTGGTGCCGTTGCAGGCGCAGTTCGACCCGGCGGTCGCCGCCAAGGCTGCCCCGCTGTCTCGCGACGAGGTTTCCCGCCTCGCGGCGAAGTTCAAGGAGCAGGATGAGACGCACGCTCGCGAGCTTGCCGCGAAGGACGAACGCCTCGCAGCACACGAGGCCGAGATCGCCGACCTGAAGCAGCAGATCGCGGCCGCCCAGGCCGCAGCCGCTCCGGACACCCGGGACTACGACGAGGCAGCTGCACGCGACCTGTTCATCGACGTCCTTCTCCACGAAGCCGGCTGGGAGTTGGCTGAGGTGCGTGACCGCGAATTCGAGGTCACGGGCATGCCCAACGCCGAGGGCACGGGCTTCGTCGACTACGTGCTGTGGGGTGCCGACGGCCTGCCACTGGCGGTGGTGGAGGCCAAGCGCACCTCGAAGTCCCCGGAGGTCGGACAGCAGCAGGCCAAGCTCTACGCCGACTGCCTCGAGGCCCAGTTCGGGCGCCGACCGGTGATCTTCTACACCAACGGCTACGAGCATCGGATCTGGGACGACGCCGGCGGCTACCCGCCACGGGAGACCCAGGGCTTCTACACCCGCGACGAGCTCGAACTGCTCATCCAGCGCAGGCAGACCAAGCTGCCGCTATCCGCGACGCAGGTGAACACCGACATCGCTGGCCGGCCCTACCAGGTGCGTGCGATCAAGGCTGTGGGAGATGCCTTCGACCGCAAACAGCGTGAAGCGCTCCTGGTCATGGCCACCGGGTCGGGCAAGACCCGCACCACCATCGCTCTGGTCGACCTGCTCCAGAAGGCGAACTGGGTCAAGCGGGTGCTGTTCCTCGCCGACCGCACGGCCTTGGTGCGCCAGGCAGCGAACGCATTCAAGGAGCACCTGCCCGGCTCGACGACCGTGAACCTCGTGAGTGAGAAGGCCGTCGAAGGCCGGGTCTACGTTTCGACGTACCCGACGATGATGAACCTCATCAACGAGGTCGACGGTGGTCTCCGTCGTTTCGGGCCGGGGCACTTCGACCTCATCGTCATCGACGAAGCCCACCGCTCCGTCTACGCCAAGTATGGCGCGATCTTCGACTACTTCGACGCGATGCTCGTCGGCCTGACGGCGACGCCGAAGGACGAGGTCGACCACAACACCTATCGACTGTTCCATCTCGAAGACGGCGTACCCACCGACAACTACTCCCTCGACGAGGCCGTCGAATCCGGCTACCTCGTGCCACCGAAGGGCATCAGTGTCGGCACCCAGTTCCTGCGTTCGGGCATCAAGTACGACGACCTCTCCGAGGAGGAGAAGGACCAGTGGGACGCCCTCGACTGGGGCGAGGACGGTCCGCCCGACGAGGTAGACGCCGAAGACCTCAACCGATTCCTCTTCAACGAGGACACCGTCGACAAGGTTCTCGAAACCCTCATGATCCAGGGCTACAAGGTGGCCGGCGCCGACCGACTGGGCAAGACGATCATCTTCGCCAAGAGCCAGAAGCACGCCGAGTTCATCGAGAAGCGCTTCAACCTCGCCTATCCCGAGCTCGCTGGCCACTTCGCCCGCGTGGTCACCCATGGCACGCCGTACGCGCAATCGCTCATCGACGACTTCTCGGTCAAGGACAAGGCGCCGCACATCGCGATCAGCGTCGACATGCTCGACACCGGCATCGACGTTCCCGAGGTCGTCAACCTCGTTTTCTTCAAGATGGTGCGCTCGAAGTCGAAGTTCTGGCAGATGATCGGCCGGGGCACCCGCCTGTGCCCAGACCTGTTCGGCCCGGACGAGGACAAGGAAGACTTCCTCGTCTTCGACTTCTGCGGCAACCTCGAGTACTTCAGCCAGGACCTCCCCGGCTCGCAGGGCCAGATCCAGAAGTCGCTGTCGCAGCGTCTCTTCGAGGCGCGCCTCGGATTGGTGGTCGGGTTGGGTGACACCGAGCCCGACTTGCGGACCTCGACCGTCTCGACGTTGCACGAGGTCGTCGCCGGGATGAACCTCGACAACTTCGTGGTCCGCCCGCACCGCAAGGCAGTCGAGAAGTATGCCGCCACCGACGCCTGGCGGTCGATCGCGGCGGAGGACACCGAGGCACTCCTCGCGCTCGCCGGACTTCCTTCGACAGTTCACGACGAGGATGAGGACGCCAAGCGCTTCGACCTGCTCATCCTGCGCCGCCAGCTCGCTCAGCTCGACGGAGACGCCGTCCTTGCCGAACGACTGCGGGAGACCGTTCAGCGCATCGCGGCAGCGTTGCGCACCAAGACAACCATCCCGAGTGTCGCCGAGCACGCAGTGCTGTTGGAGTCGTTGGCCGGTGACGAGTGGTGGATCGACGTCGCTCTTCCCATGCTCGAGGAGGCGCGTCGGAAGTTGCGCGGCCTGGTCCGCTTCATCGAGAAGACGTCGCGCAACCCTGTTTACACCGACTTCGAGGACACCCTCGGCGAGGGCATCGAGGTCGTCCTACCCAGAGTCACGCCCGGCACGGACTTCGAGCGGTTCCGCGCCAAGGCCGAGGCCTACCTGCGCGAGCACCTCGACAACCTCGCCCTCCAGCGCCTCCACCGCAACAAGCAGCTCACCGCGGACGACCTCACCGAGCTCGAGCAGATGCTCGTCGCTTCCGGCGGCCAGCACGTCGACATCGCCTGGGCTACCGAGCAGGGCGGCGGCCTCAGCATCTTCGTCCGCAGCCTCGTCGGCCTCGACAGGTCCGCGGCACTCGAGGCGTTCGAGAACTACCTCGACAACACGAAGTTCTCCGCCGACCAGGTGCGCTTCGTGAACCTGATCATCGACGAGCTCACCAAGAACGGCGTCATGGAACCGGCCCGCCTCTTCGAGTCCCCTTACACGGACCACGCGCCCACTGGCCCCGACTATTTCTTCCCCGACGCCGACGTCGAGGTGATCGTCGACACACTCGAGCACATCAAGCAGACGGCCGTTCCTGAGGATGCCGCGTGACGGATCGCAGCCGACTTACTCCTTCTTGGCGTGCGGGCGGCGGCGCCGCTGGAGGGCGTGGATGACTTCCCGCAGAGTGCGCCTGAAGCTCCGCGCCATGGAGACTCGACGCTACTGGCGACTCCGCTCCAGGAGTCAAAGGTTCGGGACGCGCGTTAGGGATGCGCTGATCAACGGGTCGTTTGGGGGGTGATGGCCGGCGGGGCTCGCCTGGGGGGCCTTGAACGGCTTAGGGGGAGGTTTGTCCCGCTCCGCTGGCCCCGATGTTGGGCTTTGGGGCCGGTTTCGGGCAGGCTTGCGCCCTGCCGTCACCCCGCGAGGGCGACGGCACGAGCCCGCATCAGCCAGTTCGCCGAGGCGAACAGCATGTGCAGATGGTTAAGG
>JAICMG010000211.1 GCA_025929365.1 Frankiaceae bacterium | reverse complement strand
CCGCCGTCGTCGAGATCGTGGTGAAGAAGGACGCTCGCGTCCGCTACACGACGATCCAGAACTGGTCGAACAACGTCTACAACCTCGTCACGAAGCGTGCGATGGCGCATGAGGGCGCGACGATGGAGTGGATCGACGGCAACCTCGGCTCCAAGGTCACGATGAAGTACCCCGCCGTCTGGCTCGTCGGCGAGCACGCCAGGGGCGAGACGCTCTCGATCGCGTTCGCCGGCGAAGGCCAGCATCAGGACGCCGGCTCGAAGATGGTGCACGCCGCGCCCAACACGTCGAGCAACATCGTGAGCAAGTCGGTCGCGCGAGGAGGCGGGCGCACCTCGTACCGCGGCTTGGTGCAGATCAACAAGAACGCGCACCACGCCAAGTCGACGGTGAAGTGCGACGCGTTGCTGATCGACAGCATCAGCCGCTCGGACACCTACCCGTACGTCGACGTGCGCGAGGACGACGTGCAGATGGGGCACGAGGCGACCGTCAGCAAGATCAACGCGGACCAGCTCTTCTACCTGATGAGCCGCGGGATGTCCGAGGACGAGGCGATGGCGATGATCGTGCGCGGCTTCATCGAGCCGATCGCGCGCGAGCTGCCGATGGAGTACGCGCTGGAGCTGAACCGCCTCATCGAGCTGCAGATGGAAGGAGCCGTCGGCTGATGGCTCCTCCCACCACCCTGGCGTCTCCCGCCGGGGAGCGGCTGTCTGGGCCGGGCTCGCCGCCGCTTCGCTCCGCGGCAGAGCGGCTCGCGTCGTACGACGTCGCGGACTTTCCGCTGCCCAGCGGTCGCGAGGAGGAGTGGCGGTTCACCCCGACGCGCAGGTTGCGCGGCATCCTGGACGCGGGTCCGAGCACGCAGCGGCTGAAGTACACCGCGGATCTCCCGGAGGGGGTTGAGCTCGTCGAGCTCGCCGCCGACGATCCGCTGCGGACGAAGGCTCCGGCGCCGGCCGACCGCGCCGCAGCGCTGGCCTACCTGCATACGCAGGGTGCCACTGCGCTGCGCATTCCTGCCGATGTCGAGCTTTCACGTCCGGCGATCATCGAGCGCAGAGGCAACGGCACCGCCGAGCCGACGTGGGGACACCTCATCGTCGACCTCGCGGCCAACGCGTCCGCGACCGTGGTCATCGACCACACCGGGAGCGCGACGTTCAGCGGGCTGCTGTCGGTCATCGTCGGTGACGGTGCGCGGCTGCGGCTCGTCAGCCTGCAGGACTGGGATGACGACGCGGTCCACCTCGAGCACCATGCCGTGCGGGTCGGCCGCGACGCTTCGTTCACCTCGGCGATCGTCAGCCTTGGCGGCGACCTGGTCCGGCTCACGCCCACGGTCAGCTTCGCCGGCCCCGGCGGCAGCGCCGAGATGCTGGGCCTGTCCTTCGCCGACGCCGGCCAGCACCTCGAGCATCGGTTGTTCATCGATCACGACCAGCCGAACTGCCGCAGCCGCGTGGCCTACAAGGGCGCGTTGCAGGGCGACGGGGCTCGCACGGTGTGGATCGGCGACGTGCTGATCCGCGCGGCGGCGACCGGCACCGACACCTACGAGGAGAATCGCAACCTGTTGCTGACCGAACGCGCCAGAGCGGACTCGGTCCCCAACCTCGAGATCGAGACCGGCGAGGTGACCGGCGCCGGGCACGCGAGCACGACCGGACGCTTCGACGACGAGCAGCTGTTCTACCTGATGGCACGCGGGATTCCCGAGGACGAGGCCCGGCGCCTCGTCGTCCGCGGGTTCTTCGCCGAGATCGTCGATCGCATCGGCGTCCCGGAGGTCCGCGACCGGCTACTGGCAGCCGTCGAGGGGGAGCTGGCGCGATGAGCTTCGTCCGCGTCTGTGCGTTGTCCGACCTCGCCGACGACAGCGCGACCGCGTTCGAGGTCGACGGCGTCGCCGTGTGCCTCGCCCGCAGTCAGGGCGAGGTGCTGGCGCTGCTCGACGAGTGCTCGCACGCGGAGGTCGCCCTGTCCGACGGCGAGGTTCATGCCGGCACGGTCGAGTGCTGGCTGCACGGCTCGAGGTTCGACCTGCGCACCGGCAAGCCGATCGGTCCACCGGCGACAGAGGCAGTCACCACATACCCGGTCCGAGTCGACGGCGACGACGTCCTCGTCGACGTGAAGGAGTAGCGAGTCAAGTGGCAACGTTGGAGATCAAGGACCTGCACGTGACAGTCGCCGCAGACGGCGACGGGACGCAGCCGCGGCAGATCCTCAGTGGCGTCGACCTCACGGTCAAGCAGGGGGAGACGCACGCGATCATGGGGCCGAACGGCTCCGGCAAGTCGACACTCGCGTACTCCATCGCAGGTCATCCGCGCTACACCGTCACAGGTGGCAGCGTGACCCTCGACGGCACCGACGTCCTGGCGATGAGTGTTGACGAGCGCGCCCGCGCCGGCCTGTTCCTCGCCATGCAGTACCCCGTCGAGGTGCCCGGTGTCAGCGTGTCGAACTTCCTGCGTACGGCGGTCACTGCGGTGACCGGCCAGGCGCCGAAGCTTCGCACCTGGGCCAAGGACCTCAACGACGCCTTCGAGCGGCTCTCGATCGATCCGTCGTTCAAGGAGCGGTCGATCAACGAAGGCTTCTCCGGTGGTGAGAAGAAGCGCTTCGAGGTGCTGCAGCTCGAGCTGCTCAAGCCCAAGATCGCCGTACTCGACGAGACCGACTCGGGGCTCGACGTCGACGCCCTCCGTGTGGTCTCCGCCGGTGTCAACCGGGTGCGCGAGGCCGGCTTGACCGGCACGCTGCTGATCACCCACTACACGCGGATCCTCCGCTACATCCAGCCCGACTACGTCCACGTCTTCGTGGGCGGTCGAATCGTGGCCGAGGGCGGCCCCGAGCTCGCCGACACCCTCGAGGCGGAGGGCTACGAAAAGTTCAGCGGAACAAGCGGATGACGGTCGAGGGTTCTGTAGATCGATGACATACGACGTCGCAGTTGTCCGCAAGGACTTCCCGATCCTGGACCGGGAGGTCCGCCCGGGCGTGCCGCTGGTCTATCTCGACAGCGCTGCCACGTCGCAGAAGCCGACGCGCGTGCTCGACGCGATGCGCGACTACTACGAGCGGCACAACGCCAACGTGCACCGCGGCATCCACACACTGGCCGAGGAGGCGACCGCGGCGTACGAGGATGCTCGGACCAAGGTGGCGGGCTTCATCGGTGCGCCTGACCGGCGCGAGGTCGTCTTCACCAAGAACTCCACCGAGGCGCTGAACCTGATGGCCAACGTCTTGCCGTTCGGGCCCGGAGACGAGGTCGTCATCACCGAGATGGAGCACCACTCCAACCTCGTGCCGTGGCAGCTCGCGTGCGAGCGGACCGGGGCGACGTTGAAGTGGATCGGCCTCACCGACGACGGACGCCTCGATCTCAGCAACCTCGACCGGATCGTCACCGCGCGCACCAAGGTCGTCGCATTCGTCCACCAGTCCAACCTGCTCGGGACGGTCAACGACGTCGCGACTGTCGCCCGGCGGGCGCACGACGTCGGTGCGTACACGGTTCTCGACGGTTCGCAGTCGGTGCCTCACCTGCCCGTCGACGTGACCTCGCTCGGCGTCGATGCGCTGGCGTTCACGGGCCACAAGATGTGCGGGCCGACCGGCATCGGTGTGCTCTGGGTGCGGCTCGAGCTGCTGGAGACGCTGCCGCCGTTCCTCGGCGGCGGCGAGATGATCGACGAGGTGACGATGGAGCGGTCGACGTACGCCGCTCCGCCGCACAAGTACGAGGCCGGTACGCCGCCCATCGCGCAAGCAGTCGG
>JAICMG010000105.1 GCA_025929365.1 Frankiaceae bacterium | reverse complement strand
GCTGAAGAAGCCGGATAGTGAGGAGGCGTCACCGGTTGGCCATGCCTGGATGAACGCAGCCATGAACCGTTTGATCGTTGCGACCGCATCTGACGTGTTCCCCGAGACCATCCGGTGCCTCCTCGCCTCGGACAAGCATGACGCAGACGAGGAGGTCGGATCGGACTCTTGTTTGTCCACAGCTGTGGACGAGACTTCGGTGGAAATAAAGGCAAACAGCGCTGGACTTTCACCCGATTCGGACCTCAGCTTCCGCGAATGGTGCGACAAGTACTACGACGAAGCACGGGGCCGCCCCTATGTCACATGCGTGTCGTGATTCGCCACATACGTGCCGCGGTGCGCGGACGATTCGGGGGCGTTGCCCGAGACGGCTGCGTAGCTCCGCCACCGTTGCCGCCACCACCACACGCCGCGACGGGGGTACGCGCCGTCAACCGAACGGGCCCCTGGCGCGTTGAACAGGTAGTTTCCGAGGGAAAGGATCGTGGGGCGATGATCGGTCGAAGGACCAAGGTGGCGGCCGTTGCCCTCGCGATTGGATCATCTTCGCTCGCGCTGGATTGGACCGCATCGCAGGCTTCGGCGAACGGTTCAACCGTCTCGAGGGCCGCATCCGCGACGTACGCGCTCGCGGCGTACGCGGGCTCGGCGAAGTACCTGGTGTACGGGCGGTTCACCGTCGGGCTCGGGCGCCAGGGCCGCCTGGCACCCACCGGCGAGCTGTTCGTAAGGACGCTGCACGGCAAACCACGCAACCTGGGCACCGTGAGCCGGACGCTGGACCAGGTGTCGCTCGCGGGCCCGATGCTCGTCCGGGAACGCCTCAGTGAGACGGGCGCGCCGAGCACGGTGGCCTGGCACAACCTGGCCACGGGAGTCCGTGGAAGCTTCGAGACCCGAAACGCGGTGATCGCGGCGCCCACCGGGTGGATCATCACGAAGATTGCCGCGGCAGCGCCCCACGCTCAGGTCGTGTACCTGTATCACGCGGCCGGCGGTCGGACGCGGCTTGGCAGCCCGCACCCGGATGGCAGCGGGTTCTCACTCAGCGTCAGCGCCTCGACGGTCGTCGCGAGCAGCCCCTACGACGACGTCGGCAACGGCACTGCCGAGTACGTCGCGCTCAGTCATCCCGGCACGTTCCATCCGCTGGTGCCCGCGAGTGATAAGGATGTGACCGCGCGCTGCGACAGCGTGACCGGCAAGTTCGTGGCATGCGGCACATCCGGCTCGGCGGACAGGAACGCGCTCTTCAGCGTGACCGGGAATCTCATCGTCCGGACCAGGCGCCACTGCCCGCAAAGCGGAGTGCCCGCTGTTGATGGCTCCTCGATGGCCTGGGTCGTCCAGCACGGCTCCCCGTGCCCGAGCCATCGGCTCGTCATCGTCTCCCCACAAGGCAAGACCACCGTCGTTCCCGGAACCTTCGGCATCGGCACGCCGACCGCCGCCTTCGGCAAGATCGTCGTTGGCAAACACCTCGCCGGTGGCAACCGCTACTTCACGGAGCTCGTGGTCGTCACGAGCACCGGTCATCAGCGGGTCATTGTCGGCTAATCCGGAGCCCGCACCACGGCACGGTCCGCGCACTTCACACGCGGTGCCTCGAGGTCAGTCGTTACCGGCGAGAGATGCCTCGGTGGGCGACGGCGTCCACGGTGACGGCCGCGAGCAGCACGATCGCGATGACCATCTCCTGCCCCGCGGCACCGATGGCGATCAGGGCCATGCCGTTGTAGATCGTGGCGATGACGATGCCACCGAGCACGGCGAAGCTCATCTTGCCGCGGCCGCCGAACAGGCTCGTGCCGCCGATCACCGCGGCCGCGACGGCGTACAGCACGTAGTTGCCGCCGTCGAAGTCGCTCGAGATCGAGCCGAGCTCCGAGAAGTACACCAGGATGATCGCGAGGCCGGCGGTGAAGCTGCACAGGACGAACGACAGCAGCCGGACGCGGTTCGTCCGGATGCCGGCGCGACGCGCCGCCTCGGCGTTGCCGCCGATGGCATAGACGTAGCGGCCGAAGCGCATCCGCCCGAGCAGGACGGAGTAGACGACGAGGACGACAGCCAGCAGCGGGACGACCCACGGCACTCCGGAGAGATGAACCAGGGCACCCCCGCGGTTGGCGTTGCACACGAGGACGAGCACGATGCCGGCGGCCGCGACTCCGGCGACCTTGAGCACGAGCAGTGAGAGCGGTGCCGTCACCAGCCCGTTCGCCTGCCGCCGGCGATGCCGCAGCAGCGAGGTCGCGGCGAATGCCGCGACTGCGATCAGGATCACGATCCAGCCGGCCGTGTTGGACAGCGAGCCGTTCACGATGTCGTTCAGCACGCTGCTGTTGATGACGATGCTGCCGCCGGTGGCCTGCTTGTCGTGCTGGATCAGGTAGAGCAGGAAGCCGCCCCAACCGAGCAGCCCGGCGAGCGTGACGACGAACGACGGCAGGCCGAGGCGCGTGATCAGCAGACCCTGGATCAGACCGATCGCCGCACACGCCGCGAGGCCGGCGAGAACCGCGAGGAACCAGTTGACGTTGTGCGGGGGCGCGTTGAGCTCGGCGGTGATGGCGGCCCCGACGGCGCCCACGAATCCCGTCGACAGGTCGATCTCGCCGAGCAGCAGAACGAAGACCTCGGCCATCCCGAGCAGGATGAACACGCCCGACTGCTCGATGAGGTTGGTGAGATTGCCGGTCGAGTCGAAGCGGGAGTTCTTCGCCTGGAAGATCGCGACGATGATGATGAGCCCGACGACGACCGGGAGGGTTCCGCTCTCGCCGGACCGGATGCGCTTCCACTGTGCCGACAAGTACTCGCTGAAGGAGTCCGCGACCAGTTCGTTGCTGGCAACCACCGCGGCAACGTCGGCAGGTGGGACGTCAGGAGCGGCGACGGCGCCCGGATCGGTTGAGGTCATCCCCGCTACTTCCTTCCCTCGGCCGCGGACGACCCGCCGAGCGCACCGGTGGTGATCAGCTCGACCGCACGCTGAGTGTCGAGCTCACCCGCCGGATACGTACCGACGAGCTGGCCGAGGTACAGCACGGCGATGTGGTCGGCCACCTTGAACACGTCGACCAGGTTGTGGCTGATGATCAGGACCGCGACGCCGCTGTCGCTGAGCGTCTTGACGAGGTTGAGGACCATCGCGGTCTGTGAGACGCCGAGCGCGGCCGTGGGCTCGTCCATGATGACGAGGCGGACGTCTTCGAGTACGGCGCGCGCGACGGCGACCGCCTGGCGCTGCCCGCCCGACAACGACCCGACCGGCTGGCGGATGGAGCGCACCGTTGTGACCGAGAGGTCGCTGAGGGTCTTGCGCGCCGCGATCTCCATGGCCGTCTCGTCGAGCAGACCGAACCGGCGGGGCTCGCGGCCCAGGAACATGTTCTGGACGATGTCGAGGTTGTCGCACAGCGCGAGGTCCTGGTACATCGTCGCAATGCCGAGCGCGGACGCATCCCGCGGGTTGCGGACGTGGACCTCCTTGCCGTCCCAGTAGACCTGGCCGCCGTCAGGAGCCCAGATCCCCGAGATCGTCTTGATCATCGTCGACTTGCCGGCGCCGTTGTCGCCGACGAGCGCGAGCACTTCGCCGGGGTAGATCGCCAGGTCGACGCCGGTGAGCGCCTGAACCGGCCCGAAGTGCTTGTCGACCTTCGACAGCCGCAGCAGTGGTGTCGCGGAGGCCCGGTCTTGCGACCGGGCCTCCGCAGAACTGGTGGACACCGCTAGCTGATTCCGGCTGCCTGGCACTCCGCGCTGTACTTCGCCGTGCAGATCTGCTTCGCCGGGACGAAGTTGTCCTTGACGACCGTCGACTCCATGTTGGCGGTGGTCACCCACTCCGGCGTGAGCAGCACGGACGGCATGTTCTTGCCGCCGTTGTTCGGGTTGCTGGTCTGGCCGTTGACGAGTGCGGCCGGCGGGGTCTTGCCCGCGCGGACGAACATCGCAACGGCTGCCGCCGCCTGCGCCTCCAGGAAGATCGGCTTGTACGCCGTCCCGCACTGGTAGCCGGACAGGATGTTCTGCAGGCCCTGCAGGGTCGCGTCCTGCCCGGTGATCGGGAAGGACTTCGCCTTGACGCCCTTGTTCTTCAGGTAGTTGATGATCGGGCCCGCGTTCTCGTCGTTCGGGATGATCGCCGAGTTGACCGACGGGTGCGCCGTGTACGCGCCCTGGAACTCGGTCAGCGCCTTGTTGGGCGTCCAGGTGCCCGCCGGCTGCGCCGCGACGGTCCACGACGGGTTCGCCTTGATGACGGAGTCGTAGCCCTGCTTGAACAGCGTCGCGTTGTTGTCCGTCGGGTCGCCCGCCATCTCGATGATGTTGGGCTTGCTGACTCCCCAGTCCGTGGCGCACTTGGCGAAGCCCTGGCCGATCAGCTTGCCGACCGCCACGTTGTCGAAGCTGATGTAGTACGAGCCCTGGGTGATCCGGTCGTAGTCGATGACGGCTACGCCGTGCTGCTGCGCGTATGTCTCGACACGCTTGCCGGTTCCCGGGTCCTCAGGGTCGATCAGCAGGACGGTCGCGCCGTTGGTGATCATCGCCTGGGCATCGGTGACGAAGGTCGTGTCGCTGTGCTGGGCGTTCTTGATGGAGATCTGCGAACCGGTCAGGCCCGCGGTCTTGAACGCCTTCGTCAGCAGCGGCGCGTCGAACTCCTGATAACGAGAGGACGTGTCGGTGTCGGGCAGGATCACACCGACCGAGCCGTGGCCGGCGGCGGCGAGCGAGGTCAGCTGCGCCATCGCCGAGAAGTCTTGGGTGAACGAGCTTGCCGTGATGTTCGGGGCGGACGACGTCGAGCCGGTGCTCGGCGTCGAGCTGCCGGTGCCGACGGCCGAGCCGCCTGACGAGCTGCTGCCGCACGCCGATACGACCAGGCCCGCTGCGGCCAGCGCTGCTGCGTAGGCACGTTTCTTGGTCAAACGCACAGGGAGTCCTCCTTGACTCAGCCGCGCTGGGCACGTGTGTGTCGCGGGGCGGCGGTTTTGCGATCTTCCTTCCCCATTCCTAGACCTTCGGAACGATTCGGTCGAGCAATGCGTCGAGAGCGATGTCGAATGCGGCTCGGTAGTCGACCGGAGCAGCGAGTGCGGCGACCAGTTCAGGATCGTCGGTCAGCGCGGGCCACGCGGTGGGATCGGTCGCCTCCGTCGTCGGTCCTCGTTGCGCGGTTCGTTCGATGACCACCGACGACACGACATGCAGCTGCAGGCCGCGGATCGCGACGGCGGCGTCCTTGCCGCGCATCCCGACCGCGTGCAGCTCGCGGGCGAGCGCGGCTTGCATCGGCTGGAACATCGCCAGCGTCTTGTTCCGCTCGTGTGCGAGCGCGATGAGATGCGGGTGGTCCCACAGCCGCTGTCGCCACTGCCTGCACAGCGAGGTGATCCGAGCTCGCGGCGTGCGCCCGCCAACGGTGACGTCGCGCATGTCCGCGAGCAGCTTGTCGACCATGAGATCGACCAGCGCATCCCGGTTGCCCACGTGCCAGTAGATCGACGTCACGGCAGTCCCGAGCTCGGCGGACAGCCGCCGCATCGTCAACGCCTCGAGGTCGTTCTCCTCGACGATCCGAATCGCCGTGTCGACGACGCTGTCCCGGCTGACACCGGGCTCACGCGCCGCGCGCTGGGTCATTCGGCTACTGCGGCACTGGTGCGAAAGGGAAGTCGTGGCCGGTCAGCCAGTGCCGGCCGACCTCACGGTGCCCGGCCCATCGTGCGACGTTCGTCGCGTCGTCGGTCTGGCCCAGCGATGCCGGTGTGACGTTGATGCGTTCCGCGTGGGAGCGAAGCGCGGCCAGGTCGAAGCCGTAGATCTCCGCGGCCGCCTCTCCGATCATTCGCCGCGTCTCCGCGATCGGGACGTCGTGGTAGGTCTTCGCGAGCCACTCGCGCGAGCGGGGCCACGTGCCTTCGGGGTGCGGGAAGTCATTGCCCCACGGCATGTTGTCGATGCCGATCTCGTAGCGCATCCCGATCTCGCGTCGCTTCGTGTTCGACGAGCCGATGAAGCAGTTGCGGTCGAACAGCTCGCTCGGCTGCGTCTGGATTCCCATCGACGACAGCTTCTCGGCGCCCTTTTGGCCGAGGAACAACCGGTCCCAGAACCACAGCAGGTTGGGTACCCACCAGCAGCCTGCCTCGGTGACGCCGAACTTCAGCCGTGGGAAGCGGTCGAACACGCCGGACCACAGCATGAACCACATCGGTCTGGCCGGCCACCACACGACTTCGGTGACGTAGATGCCGAGGTGGTCGCCGTAGGACTCCTTGTCGGCCGGACCACTGTGCGTGCAGACCGGCATCTCGAGGTCCTGGCACAGCTCCCACACCGGGTCGTAGCGCCGTGAGTGATACGGCTCGGCGTTCATCCACATGGCGGGGATCATCACGGCTCGCAGTCCGGACTCGTGGGCCCGGCGAATCTCGGCGAGCACGTCGTCGAGCCCGGCGGTGATCTGCACGAGCGCGACGCCTTTGCGCCGCTCGGGGGAGTCGGCGCACAGCTCGGCGAGCCAGCGGTTGTGGGCCTTCGCCCCGGCGAGGCCGAGCTCGGGGTCCGTGTCGCCGGACAGCCCGAGCCCGACGCCGAACGGCGCGCAGGTGCGGCTCTCGACCGCGTCGGCGTCCGGGAAGATCACTTCGGCCGTGATGCCGTCGTTGTCCATCTCCTTGTTACGCCGCTCGGCGTCCCACCCGCCCTCGAGGCCTTCCTCGTTCTCGGCGTACCACTTCTCAGCGAACGCCTTGTCGGAGGTGCCCATGCGATGGATCTCCTCGACCGCCTGGTCGCGACCGGCGAGGAACTCGTCGAACTCCGGCCAGTACTTCTTCTCGAGGTAGTCGCGGTAGGCCGGCGTCGGCAACCCGGCGTGCGCGTCGGAGGAGATGACGGTGTAGACGTCGTCGCTCATCGTTGTCGGCTTTCTCGTGGTCTCGACCTGGGACTGCATTGCTTCATCCGGGCACCGCCCGCAGGTAGCTGTCGGGCTGGCTGCGATCGAGGATCGACTGCGTGCGTTGGCGCAGCGCGTCGTCGGTCCGCGGGTTGTCGGGATGGATCCAGAACCGGTCGTTGCGAACCGCGTCGAGCGTCGCTGTCGCAACCTCGATCGGCTCCGTGTACGCGATCGGCACGCCCGCCGCCTTCATCTGCTCTTCGAGGGCGTCAACCGTCGTGTACGGCGTCTGCCGCGGCCGCGTCTTCGCGAACCGGTCCGGGCGCGACCGCCACGACTCGAACAGCCCGGTTCGCAGCATGTGCGGCCCGGGGAACAGGACCGACGCCGAGACCAACGTGCCGGCGAGCTGGCCGTAAAGGCACTCCGTGATCGTCACGACTGCCGCCTTCGTCGCGGCGTACTGCGGCGTCGAGGGCAGCGGGGACAACCCGCCGTTGCCGCTCGAGGTGTTGACGACGTGGCACTCCTCGCCGCCGGCGATCATGCCCGGGACGAACGCATTGATGCCGTGGATGACGCCCCAGACGTTGACGCCGATCGCCCATTCCCAGTCGCGCAGCTCGTGCTCCCACATCGGGCCCTCGGCGCCAGCGCCGATGCCGGCGTTGTTGCACAGCACGTGTACGCCGCCGAACGCCTCGACGGCGGCGTCACGCAGCGCCGTGACCGACTCGTAGACGGACACGTCGGTGGGCACTCCGATGACGTTCAGGCCGTGGCCCTGCAGCTCGTCGACCGTCTTCGCCAGGGGCTCCGGCTGCACGTCGGCGAGCACGACCTTCATGCCGGCCGCGCCGAACGCCTCACCCATCGCGCGGCCGATGCCACCCGCGCCGCCAGTGACGACGGCGACCTTGCCTGCGACGTCTTGCATCGCCTAGTCGGTTCCGACCGGCGACAGGTCGTCGTAGCGCTGGTGGACGTACGGCGCTACCCAGTCCGCCGGCACAGTCGCGACGACCTCACCGGTCTGGACGCTCGACCGCTCGGCCAGCTCGATCGACCGCAGCTTGCGCACCGGGAAGTCGGCCACCGGGTCGAAGCGGGAGTCCCGAAGGATCACCTCGCCGTCGACGTTCCACATCGTCCGGGTCTTCTCGTCGCGCCGGCAGTAGACCAGCATCGGGTCGCCGTCGAAGCCCTTGCCGCTCGGCGAGGGCAGGAACTTCAGGTAGAAGCTCGTGCGCGTGCGGTCCGGTGACGGCTCGACCTCGCCGGTCACCTTGCCGACGACCTCGACGAACGTCGTGCCCATCCGCGTGAAGTGGCCGCGGACGCTGTCGCCGTCGCGGTCGAGGCTGATCTCGGCGAGCTTCTTCGGCTCGCCGAACGTCTCGCGCCCGCCAATCACGGCCTGCTCGGTCGTCATCGGCATGACGAGCGCGTAGTCGCCGTCGACGTCCTCGTGCCGCGCGTGCACCGCGAACGTCCCGGCGCCGAAGACCGGATATCCGCGCCCCACGTCGACCGTTGCGATCGTCAGCCGCACGAGGGGCTCCGTGGGTGTCGACAGCGGGGGAGGCAGCACCGCGGCGATTGCTTCCGGATCGGTCTCATAGGTCGCGACCAGCGTCGTCGCCCAGGTGTCGACCTTGGTGGCCTCCACCTCGCGGTTGCGCAGCTCGTCGAGCGAACGGGCGCCGTACCTGATTCGTGGCATATCGCGATCTCCTCTTCAGGATTCTTGGATGCTTTACGAGGGACGGCCGAAACCGACGAGAGCTGGGCACTTCTCTGCTTCATGCGGAAGGCTCTGCGGGGCGAGCGGGTCGTCGACCGCGCCGACCAGCGGTCCGTACTTGTCGGCGAGCGGGCGCAACGCGCCGACGTCGAAGCCGTACGTCCGCGCGGCGTTGAGGCCGAGCATCGCCTCGACCTCGCCGTGGTCGATGCCGGCGAAGCTCGCCCGCATCGCCTCGAGCGTGTAGGGGTTGCTGCCTTCCTTGTGCGGGTAGTCGCTGCCCCACATGATCTTGTCGACGCCGACCGCGTGGCGGATCTTTGCCTCATCGGGACGGATGAACGACGAGCCGACGCTCACCTGCCGCGCGAAGTACTCGCTCGGCTTGAGGCTCATTCGCTCGACAACCGGCAGGCCCCACTCGGCCTCCTGCGATCCGGTGGCGTTGCGGAACCGGTCGAAGAAGAAGTCGAGCCGCATCAGCTCTTCGGGGATCCACGCGGTGCCTTGCTCGGTGAGGACAAGCCGCAGCTGCGGGTGGCGCTCGAAGGCGCCCGAGACGAGGAGGTGCGTGAAGGCGCGGTGCGCCCACCACGTGACCTCGAGGATGAGGATCACCTGGTCTTCGGGCCGGTCACCGGTGTTGGGCGCGGCGCTTCCGCTGTGGTGGTTCACCGGCATGTCGAGCTCGGCGCACACCGCCCACAACGGCTCGTAGTGCTCGGGGTCGAACAGCGGCGGCAGCCCTGACCCGGGTGGCGCTCCCGGAAGCAGCACGCCGCCGGTCAGCCCGTTCTCCTTCGCCCAGCGCACCTCCGCGACCGCGGCGTCGAGGTCGTGCAGCATGATCTGCGCGATTCCGGCCCGCCGGCCAGGCGCCATCCGACAGAAGTCGGCGAGCCACCGGTTGTGTGCCTGCAGGCCGACCCACCGTGCAGCGAGGTCACCGGCGTTCTGCGCCGGTGGCTGGTCGGCGAGGCTGGCCTTGGGGAAGAACGGGGGGACGGTGTTCGGGAAGATGACCTCGGCGACGATGCCGTCCGCCTCGAGCTCGGTGAGGCGACGGTCGGAGTCCCAGTTGCGGTTCCCGTCGGGCCCGGTCATGTCCTCGTACGGGATCTCGTACGACGCCGCCCAGGCGTCGAACTCGTCGTGCCACTTGCTGGGGAGGTAGGGCCGATAGTCGGTGATGTTGCCGCCGCCGTGGCAGTCGGCCGAGATGACGAGGTAGCGCTCGTGGTTCATGACCGTCCCCGCTGAGGCGAATGTAACGGCGTTACAGTACGCCCCACGCCCCCGTTGCGCTAGCCCCCACGGGACTTAGCCGGTAGTCCAGTTAGTGGGGGCTAGCTGTGCGGGGTGATCCAGCCTCAGCAGGGACGGCCAAGCGCTCGATCAGACGTAGGTGTCACGCTCCTGGACCACGGTTCCGCCCGCGGTCGGCACTCCACCGCTGGTCACTGTGCGCGAGCTGTGGCGCCGGGGGGCGAAGATGATCAGGTCCAGCACGAGCCCGACGGCACCCACGATCATCAGGATGACGCCGACCGTGTTGATGTCGACACCATTGACGGTGGCGTTGACGGCCCAGGTCAGCACCGCTCCAACAGCGATGAGGAACAACCCAACACCGATACCCATGGTGATCTCCTTCGGTAACGGTCGCGAGGTTGCAACCGTTGTTACGTAAGGAGTTATTGGCTGGTCGGAGCGTGGATAACCGCGCCTGCGCGGGTTTAGACGCTAGAAAGCGCGGTAGTTGCGGCGTGCCATTCGCGGTCCGCGCCGTTCGTGATGCGGGCCGGGCATCAGCATCAACAGCCGTACCAGCCGATAGCGGTGCGGACGCCATGGCTCGAGGAAGCCGATGATCTCCTCCTCCGGCATCGGTCTGCCGTTGCCCAGCGTCCGACCGAGCAACGCGGGCAGGTGGTAGTCGCCGATCGGCGCAGCATCTGCGTCACCGAGGGCGCGGTGACCGACCTGTGCCGCGGTCCACACGCCGACGCCCGGGATCGCCTGCAGCATCCGGTACAGCTCGTCGTTGTCGCCGGGGTCGCGCGCGGCCGCGGCTTCGAGGCGGGCGGCGTACGACGCGCACGCCCGCACGGTGGTGGCGCGACGTTGCTCGACGCCGGCCTGGTGCCAGCCCCAGGTCGGGATCTGCAGCCAGGTAGCCGCATCCGGTGCGACCTGCATTCCGGCGGGCGCCGGTCCGGGTGCCGGCTCGCCGTAGCGCACCACCAGGCGTCGCCATGCCGCGAACGCGTCCGCGCCGACCACCTTCTGCTCCAGGACGGCCGGCACCAGCGCTTCGAGCACTCTGCCCGTCGCCGGGACGCGAAGTCCGGCGAGCTGACGATGCGCGGAGCGCAGCCGCAGGTCATCCGGCTGAAACGAATCAGGGTCGTCCTCGCTCCCGAGCAACCGCGGGAGCCCATGGATCAGCTC
>JAICMG010000079.1 GCA_025929365.1 Frankiaceae bacterium | reverse complement strand
GCGGGCGATGGGCCAGCCCGGTTGGCTTCAGCCGTGGTCGCACTTCTGGATTCGTGTCTGCTCGCACTCGCCGTCGAAGTTCGCCGTACTCATCGCCTGTGCGGAGACCGCGATCTGCGTGTCGTTGGCGTTCGGCTTCCTTCAGCGGGTGAGCTTTGTTTTCGGGACGGTCTTCGCCCTGATGATCTGGGGCGTCGGCGAAGGCTTCGGGGGTCCCTACACTAGCGGCGCCACGGACATCGGCTGTGCGGTCATGTACGCCGTGCTGTTCGTCTCACTCGCCCTCACGGTGCCGCGGTCAGTCCGCGTCGCCGCTCCCGCGCTCGACAATGAGCTGGTACGGACCGTACCGGCGCTCGCGCGGTTCACCTTCCACCACGACTAGGTCATCGTCGCCGCCGACACAAGTCGACGGTCGGCGCGGTTCATGCGGCGAAGCCATGCGCCGGCAGTCCATGCGAAGGGGATGCCAATCGGCGTCGAGGCGATCGCAGTCGCGACGGGACTAGGGCGCCGCAGCGTGCACGCGAAATGGGCTGTCGCGACCCGAATGGTCGCGATCGGCAGCCGGGCGCGTCGGTAGTGGAGCAAGCCTTTTGGGACCGAGCGGCCTCGAAGAGCGATCGCCAGCGCGACGCCGTCCTCGATCGACGTGCACGCACCTTGCCCGATGCACGGCAACATCGGGTGTGCCGCATCGCCGATCGCCACGACGCGGTCACCGATGACTCGGCGGGTTGGGCGGCGGTCCCGGGCCAGCCATTGGCCGAGGCTCGCCACCGGAGTGCGTGCAGCAACCTCACGTACGAGTGGGTCTTCGTCCGAGGCAGTCCGTCGGAGCACTTCCTCGGCGGTCGCGTCGAGCGGCAGGGAGGGCTCCTCGACGAACCAGCACAGCTCGCCATTGGGATGCCGCCACAGACCGTAGAAGCGCCGTCGGCCGAGGACGATCGCCCCGCCGCCTGGTTCGATGAGGTCGCCCCCGGTCGGGATAACAGCTTGCCAAACCGCCCACGGGCGGCTTGTCCGCTGCCGCTTTGACGCGTCGGGTCGGGTGAGTGATCCAACCCCGTCTGCGGCGACGACGAGGTCTGCGCCCGCGTCGAGTAGGGCGGCGGCGTCGGCGACCCCGCTTGCGAACTGCACGGTGTCGGGAGCGAGACATGAATGGATGGCTCTAAGCAGGGCTCCGCGCTCGACGTTCATGTGCGGGTATCCCGGAGCGGGCATTCGCATCGTCATGCGGTGCCGGCCGCCCGTGCGAAAGCTCATGTGATCGAACGGCTCGCCCGGCACCTCGACGCCGAGCCCGCCGAGCACCGATCCGGCGTTCGTCCAGAAGTTGAAGCCGAAACCATCAGTTCGTAGGTGCGCAGCTCGCTCGTGTACGCGCACGTCGTGGCCGTCGCGTTGGAGCGCCAAGGCGGCGGTGAGCCCGGCAACGCCCGCCCCGACGACCGCGATGCGCATGCGCTCATTCTCCGGGCGAATCGGGGTGGCCGCCGGCTATAGGCGAGTGGCGCTCCTCACAGCTCGCGGATCATTCTGATCTCGTCCTTGCACGGATCCGAGGGGAGCGGCTGGACGTCGCCGGTGATCTCGAAGCCCATGCGCCCGTAGAAGCGACGCGCTCGATCGTTGTCCTTGGTCACCCATAGCGCGATGGTTCGCGCACCGCCCGCGCGCGCCCACTCGACGACAGCACCAAGGAGTTCCGTCGCTACATGCGTGCCGCGATATGACGCGTGAACCCACATGCTGACCAGCTGTCGATCGGCGTCATAGTCGTCGTCTCCGCCGCCCGCAAGCCCGATGCACTCGTCGCCAGCGAACGCGAGGAACATGACCCGCTCGTCGCCTTCCGCTGCATGGACGACGCGGTCTATCCAGTCCGCGTGTTGCCGCGCTGCTTCGGCGGCGTACGTCGACCCGAAGGATGAAGGCGAGTCGGCGAGCGCGCGCAACCGCGTCTCGCGGAACACCTCGACGTCGTCAGCCGTAATCCGCCGTATCACTCTTGAATGATCGATCCTTCGCGGCCGTCAGACCAACGAGTTTGGCGCCGAACCGGACCGGACAAGCGATCGGTGGCGGCGCGTATGTGACATAGGTGTCGTGAATCCCGACGCGTATGTGACATAGGGGCGGTGAATCACGACACGTATGTGACATAGGGGCGGCCTGTCACAACACCTATGTCACATACGAGCGAGTGGACACCTCGCGCACGCGGTCGCGCCGCAGCCCGCCGAAGGGGCACATACGTGAGGTGCAGGCCGCCGCAGCCGCGACAGGAGAACGAGCGGTACGGCGAAGTTGGCGACCACGACGTACGCCGCGAACAGCAGGTCTGGCCACCCGCTGGCGAGACCGGCCGACAGAACGGCGACGCCGAGCGACATCAGGACGAAGCTCGGATATGCCTCCCAGCCATCAGCATCGATCCCAGCCCGCCGGCCGATGGCGAAGCTCCCGGCCACGCCGACCGCCCCGACGAGCAGGCCCAGGCCGAGCCAGGCCCACGACCATTGCTGGCGGTCGAGCGCGGCGAGGAGGACGGCCGCCATCAGCCAGATCGCGCCGAAGCCGTACTTCCTCACGACACCATTCTTTCTCGGCCGGCTAGCCCAGCTGATAGGTCCCCACTGCATGCGCAACACGGGTTCCGGAAGCGTCCGTGACCGAAGCCTCCGCGTGGGAGATCCGCCGGCCTCGCCGCAACACCCGCGCCAAAGCTGTCAGGTCACTCGCATTCGCTGGCGCGAGGTAGTGCACGGTGAGGTCGACGGTGCTGCCGCGCAGCGACTCGGGAGGCTCGGCCCCGCACCAGCAGGCCGCCATCACCGCGGTGTCCGCCAACGCAGCGATCGCGCCGCCGTGCACGGTCTCGCCGATCGTCGTCAGCTCCGGTCGGTACGGCAGGACCAACGTCGCCTCGCCGTCGCCGAGCGACCCGATCCGGATGCCGAGCAGCTGCACCAGCGGTGACGCCGGGATGAACTCCGCCATGACCTCGCGACCGTCAGCCATGCCGCAACGCTACGACGCGAGCCACCCCGGCAGATCGGTGATCCCGGCCTCACGCAGCTGGTCGCGGAGCTGCTCGTTCCACGGTTGGTAGAGCGCCTCGATCTCCCGGCGCAGCGTCGCCGGCACCTCGACCTCGGGCGCCTCCGCCTTGTTGACCGCCTCGTAGCTGCGGCGCGCCCTCGCATACAGCGCCGGATAGCGATGGAGTACGGCGCGCCCCCGCCGAGCCGCGAACGCGGCGGCCCGCTGGACTCCCCGGCTCCGGTATGCCGGCGCACTGTTGTCGACCGGCACCTCAGCCGGGAGCAGCGAGGGGTCGATTCCGAGCCCTCGGCACTGCTCGCCGAGCACGCCGATCGGGTCGGCGCGCAGGTCGTCGAAGAAGAAGACGTCGCAGCGCCCTGGAAAGGTCGCGAGCCACGCCGGCAGGAAGCGCGCGTACTGCCCGCCCCACAGCGCGGTGAAGTTGTTGGTGGCGCGGGTGTTCATCTCATCGGCCGGTATGCCCCGGCACTTTGCGACGTACTCGGCGAGCGTCATCTCCGCAGGCAGCTGCAAGCGACCCTGCATGAACTGGAAGAACGAGATCAGTCGGCTTGCGGGCTCGCGCAGGACGATCGCCACGCGAGGGTCGCAGGTCTGCTTGATTGCGGCAGCGGTCGCCTCGCCGCCGTAGAAGTAGTCGGGCGTGCACTCCATGACGACCGGCTGGCCGTCGTAGCGCCGGAAGTACGCCTCGTACTCCACCAGCGGTCGCAGCGGCTCGCCGTACCGCACCGCCTGGAAGTAGCGCGTTTCCTTGGTCGACGACGCCAGCACTTGTGGGTGCCGTGCGAGGGTGTTGAAGACGGTCGTGGTCCCCGCGCGGCTCACGCCGACGACGATGAAGTTCGGGAGCACTGTGACAGTGTGACGGGATGCCCGATGCGGTCGTCGTGGTGATCCCGGCACTCAACGAAGAGCAGCGGATCGCGTCGACCGTGGCCGCCGCCGCGACCATCCCTGGTGTGACCGCGGTCATCGTCACGGACGACGGATCGACCGACCGCACTGCTGCCGTCGCGGGCGATGCCGGCGCGACCGTCGTGCGGCACCCCAGCCGGCGTGGCAAGGCGGCGGCGATGGTGACCGGTGCGCGGGAGGCGCACACGGTGGGCTTTGCCGCCGCCCCGCTGCTGTTTCTCGACGCCGATCTCGAGTCGACGGCGGCCGCCGCCGCCCCCTTGGTGTCGCCGGTCGTCGCCGGGAGCGCCGACATGACGATCGCGACCTTGCCGAAGACCACGCCTGGCGGCGGGCACGGCTTCGTCGTGAGACTGGCGACGAGGGGCATCGAGCGTGCCACGGGGTGGACACCGACCCAGCCGTTGTCCGGTCAGCGCTGCCTCACCCGCGACCTGTTCGAGGCCGTCCAGCCCTTGGCGAGGGGATTCGGGGTCGAGACCGGGCTCACGATCGATGCGTTGCGACACGGGGCGAAGGTGCTCGAAGTGCCTGTGCCGATCGAACACCGGGTGACCGGGACGACCTGGCGGGACCAGCGGCACCGCGCGCGGCAGTACCGAGACGTCTGGCTCGCCCTTGCCGCACGACGCATCCGGCGCTGAACCGCGGATGGCCGCAACCCGTGCCAGTGGGCATGAACCGGCTTCGATCAGCAGCTGCCGTGGCACCGCTCCTCGCGAGTGCGACGGCGGTGGCCCTGATGGCGTACCCGGCAACCGCCACGGTGGGTGTTCACCGGACGTCGGCCGGGGGCGTCGTGAAGATCAAGACCCGCAACGTGGCGCCGTACGGCACGATCCTCACCAACCGGCACGGTCACAGCCTGTATCTGTTCAAGCTGGACTCGAAGGGGGTCAGCCGCTGCACCGGCCCGTGCACCGCCGAGTGGCATCCGGTGATCGTGCCGAAGGGCGACACGGTCTCGGGCATCCCGGGCCTCGGGACGATCCGGCGGCCCAGCGGCAAGCGGCAAGCCGCCTGGCACCACCGGCCGCTCTACGCCTTTGCCGGTGACAGCGGCGCCGGCCAAGTCAACGGCGAGGGCGTCGACGGGGAGTGGTTCGTCGCCACCCCGCACGGCATCGGCCACCCGACACCGTCTCCGACACCGACTACATCGCCGACCGCCACCCCGACCGACGCCGGCCCGACACCTACGCCGACGGACGCGAGCCCGAGTCCCACGGACTCAGGGCCCTACTACCCGCTGCCCCCCGGCTACTGATCGTTGCGGCGAGCGGGAAGGCGCCATCCGCGCCGCTCCTTGCGCCGGGTACGGCGGACGCCGAACTCCAGCGTCAGCATCGCGACCGCGACCGGAAGCGCATCGCGCAGTCGCAGCACGACGTATCGCTGCTTGCCGAGCGCGTGGAACTTGCGCAGATAGCGGTAGAGCGACTCGAGCTTGATCAGCGGGTCGAGGCGGTGCGCCGCCCAGTAGCCGAACCGGTCGAGCATCCGCTCCGGCTTTGCCTCGTAGAGGCCCGGGAATGCGGCGAAGCACAGTGACACCCTCCGCGCGCCGTGCTCCTTCGCCCACTCGATCATGTCGTAGGTGAGCCGCTCGTCGACGCCGTTCGGCGCACCGGGTACCCGCCAGGGCAGGTCCTGTGAGATCTCGCGGCCGCGGTCGGCCAGTGCGAACCGCTGGAACCCCACGACCTTGCCGTCGGCGTCGAACGCGACCACGATCTTCGTGCCGGCGTGCTCCTTCTCGAGCAAGGCGTCGAGGATCATCGAGAAGCCGCGATGCGGGTTGCGCTTGCTGCTCTGCACCATGGCGCGAAGCGTGTCGCGCAGGTCGGCCGGCAGCTCGGTCTCGTCGTAGATCGCGGTGGTCACACCGAAGTTGTGCGTCCGCTGGACAGCCTGGCGCAGGTTGCGGAAGGCGCGTCCGGTCAGCGAGAACGTCGACGGGTCGATGATCACGTCACGGCCGATCGCGAGCGCCCGCAGCCCCTCCTGCTCTTTCCACCATGCGGTCCAGTCCTCGCCGGCGCCGAGAACCGCTACCCGCCAGCCGTTGGCGTCAGCGGTCTGCTGGTAGGCGCGCACGGCGTCCTCCTGCGAACCCTCCGCGCCGAGTGGATCGCCGGATGCGACGGCAACGCCCAGTCGCACCTTGTAGGCCACCGCGGCCTGCCCATCCGTGGAGAAGATGTAGGACTTGTCGAGCCGTTGGGCGAAAGGCGCGAGGCAGTCGTTGGGTGTCGCGTCGACGAGCGCGGCGATGCGCTTGCGCTGGTCCGCCGTACCCGGCGGAGCCGGGCGGGCCCACAGCGCACACAACGCGGCGACGACGAGCGCCAGCTGCTCGATCGCGGCATCCCCGCGCGAGGCGGAGATGCGTGCGAGGACCAGACATCCGATCGCGAGCAGCAGGTGCCGTACGACGATCGGCCGGCCGAGCGCAAGGCCGCGACCGACCACAGCGAGAGCTAGCCCTTCGGCCGCTTGCTGATGGTCGCGGACATGGTTGCCGTGTAGCGCGAGCACGACTCCGACCACGGCGAGGGCAATCCCCGCCCAGCTGAGCTGCTCGGGATACGCGGGCGCAGTCCGCACCTCAGGTTCCTGGGCAGCGGCTCCCACGGTTGGCTTGGGCCGACCGAACACCGCGCTCCTTCCGATCCGCTGTTCCCGCGAAAGGTGCGGGACGAGCTCCCCCAAAAGGCTATGCGATGGGGCAAGCATCTCCCCGTGCTGGCGCGCCACGTGGTGCCGCGCGAAGTCGGGTCCGCTCTTCTCGCCCTAGCGGAAGACTCCGGTGTGGCCGAGGGAGTACCTGCCGGGCTGCGGGTAGACGCACAATCCGTGCGGCCCGCTGCCCACGGGGATCTTCGCGATGAGGTGCCCGTTGGTCGTCGAGATCGCGTAGACGACGCCGTTGTAACGGCCCGACAGCCACAGCACCTTGCCGCTGGCGGAGATTCCGCCCATGTCCGGGCTGCCGCCTCCCGGGATTCGCCACTTCGTCGCGACCTTCCGCGTCGCGAGATTGATCAGCGAGATGCTGCCTTCGCCACGGTTGGTGACATAGAGGAACCGCGAGTTGCGGCTGACGTAGAGGCCGTGTGCACCGGTGCCGGTGTGCCGGAAGCCGATGATGTGCATCGAGCGACCGTTGATCAGCCAGACCCCGTTGCTCGCCATGTCGGCGACGTAGAAGACCTTGCCGTCCGGCGAGAGCTTCACGTCCTGCGGCATCGGCTGCATACCGGTCCGGTTCGGCAGGCGGAGCGTGCCGACCACCTTTTGCCTTGCGATGTCGACCTTGACCAGCTGACCGGAGAACTCACAGCTGAACACGGCATAGCGGCCGTCGGGGGAGAAGTCCGCATGGTCGATGCCGGCGCACGGGACGGAAAGCGCGTGCCTGAGAACCATCGTGTGGGGATCAACGAAATCGAGACGGCGAAGCCGCTCCGCGACGACGATCGCGAACCTGCCGTTGGGTGTGAAGTACATGTTGTACGGGTCCGCCACCGGGACGGTCGGACCGAAGGCGCCATTGCGCGGGTTGATGACAGTGACGCTGTTGCCTTCGTCATTCAGCACGTAGAGCGTCTTGAGATCCCACGACGGCACGACGTGCTGCGGCAAGGTGCCCACATGATGTGTCGCAATGACGCGATAGGTGCGCGGGTCGATGACACTGACCGTGTTCGATTGCGAGTTCGGCACGTAGACCAGTGGGCGGTCGTGACGAGTCGCCGGGGCGAGCAGGTTCGCCCGGTCGGCGGAGTAGATGTTGTGCGGGTTCAGCAGCGGCGGCATCCCAGGAAGTAGCCCGGGCCGGCTGAGCAGCCGCGGTGCGCTGGATGCGACCGTCCCCGGCTGCACCGTCGAAGGCTGCGCCAACGGCGGCTGGACGACAGCCATGGAACGGGCAGCAGAGCAGCCCGCGACAGCGACCGCGATGGACGCAAGCCCGAGCAAGCGATCGCGAGTACGTACGGAGCGGAGGATTGGCATCTCAGTTGTTCTTTGCCAAAAGTCGACTGGCGGTAACCGGTTCCAGGCCGTTGTTTCGAAGCCCACGCACGATGTCGGGAAGAGCTTGCGCGGTTCCGGCGTACAGCGTGTGCAGACTCACGATCGCGCCCGGGCGGGCCGCGTCAAGCACTCGCTGGGTGACAGCGGCTGCCCCCGGGTCGGTGTAGTCGAGCGGGTCCACGTCGTAGGCAAGCACCGTCGGGTAGCCCGCCGCACCCGCCTCGCGGAGCATGAGCGAGGTTGCGGTCGGGGTGCCCGACGGCCGGAACCAGCGCCCGCCGTCGCCCGTCAGGCGCCGCAGCAGGTTGCGGCACCTGGTGATCTCGACGCGGGTTTGCTGCGCGTCGTCGTCAGCCAGGACCGGATGTGTCCAGGTGTGGTTGCCGAGGTCGTGACCGGCGGCCAGGATCCGGCGCGCGTAGGTCGGGTACTGCGCGAGCCACGTCCCGACGACGAGCATCGTGAGCTGCGCGCCCGTCTTCTTCGCGGCGTGCAGTACGGCGTCGACGACAGCCGGATCGCCGGCGGTATGGAACGTGAGCGCGACCTCGTGGCTGGTGTGCGGACCGTGCGTGATCTGCTTGGCCGGTCCGGAGGGTGCACGTCGAGCTGCGTGTTGTAGGCCGGGCGTCGTGGAGCCGGACGGCGCGGGTGAGCGCGTGCCGAGCCTGGTCGCCGGCGAAGCGACCCGGGTTGACGACTCGCCGCATGCGGCGACGATCGCGGCGAACCCGGCGCCGCCGGCCGCGAGCAAGCTGCGCCGGCCGAGCGTCGCGCGATCGAGCGCAGGCTCGTCGTCGGATCCAGATGTTCGGCGTCTCATGATCGGGTTCAGTACCCACGTTTGCACGCCGGAAGGTCGCGAAGCGTCGGACCTTAGATGGATCTGTGGTGCATTACGTCGTGGGCACCCAGTTGCCGTGGAATCCCTGCGGCACCCGCGCCGGGAGGTGCACCGTCGCGACGTCCTCGAGCGTTGCGGCATCGAGGACGACCAGGTCGCTGCGATCCTCGGCGCGGACGTAGACGAAGCCCATGACGACGCCATCGTCCTCGCTGTTGCTGTTCGGTGACGCCACGAAGACGAACTCGCTGACCTGGTGATCGGCGCCGAAGTCCCGCGACTGTGTCGAGCCGGTCACTAGGTCGTGCTTGAGCACTGCGCCGTCGAAGCCCTCCGGTCCGGCGGCGGCGGCGTAGCCGTAGCGGTGGCGGCGGCCGGTGAGTCGCTCGTCGATCCGCGGGAACTCCTGCGGCCGGTCATCGAGGCGCGACTCGAGCACCTTGGCGGCGCGGGTGTCGACGGTCCAGCGATCGAGCGTCGGCGGACCCTCGTCCGGCCCGACCCGGTTGGCGTCGAACATCTTCGGGTGCCGCACCACGTCGAGCACGAAGTCGTCGCCGTCTTCGTAAGCGTTGAGCGGGTGGAAGACGTAGCAGGGGTCGACGTCGTACCAGCGGATGTCCGAGCCGTCGCCCTCGCGGGCGAAGATCCCGATCCGCGCCGGGTACTTCGGGTCCCAGTGGTAGGGGAACGACGAGGCCGAGTAGCGCGCGCCATTGCTGCTGCTCATCATCGCCTTGGCAAGACGCTCGGGGATCGCCCGCCGACCGACGATGGCTGCCATGCTCGCGCGTGCCTGTAGCCGGATCGGTGCCGGTACCGCGCTGACGGCGGTCTTGGTGTCGAACGACACCGGCAGGTCGTAGAGGACGACGTGGTTCTCGGTGAGCGAGAAGTCGTGCATCATCGGCGCGCCGTGGACCGGGATGTCGACCGTGCGTCGTACCAGGCCGTCCGTGCCGATCACGGTGTAGCGGACCTTGTTGCCCCACGCCCAGAAGTAGGACACCGCATGGAGCTCGCCGCTCTCCGGATCGCGGTGCGGGTGCGCGGTGTAGCCGCCGCGCAGCGTGCCGTCGAAGTCACAGGGGCCGATCGTGTCGAGCTCGTCGGTCAGCTCGTACGGCCGCGGGCCGGCTTCGACGATCGCAAAGGTCCGTCCGGCGTGACCGATGACGTTGGTGTTGGGCGACATGTCGAAGCCGGCGTGCAGGGGGCCGGGGCGGCGCGGCTCGCCGAGGGCGTCGGCGACGTCGGCGGAGCGCACGTAGCGGTTGCGGTACCACTTCGCGGCGCCGTCGCCGAGGCGAAGCCCGTGGACCATGCCGTCGCCGAGGAACCAGTGGTACGTCGCGGGGTCTGCGTCGTGGATCGGGTTCGGGCCGATCCGCAGGTAGCGCCCGTCGAGATGCTCCGGCAGCGCACCGGTGACCTCGAGGTCGAACGCGGTGGTTTCCTCGCGCACCGGCGCGAAGTTGGCTTCGAGGTACTGGTTGGCCGGCATCCGATCCGCTCCATACCTAGATTGGGCATAACGTCGTTATGGATATCTATAACGCTGTTATGCGAAAATGGCAAGCGTGGGCAGGGCTCGTGTGGCGAAGGTCACGCCGACTGCGGATGTGCCGCAGCGGCTGATCGAGGCTGCGGCCCGCCTGCTGGCCGACGAAGGCCCGGCGGCGCTGTCGACCCGTCGGCTCGCGGCGGAGGTCGGGACCTCGACGATGGCCGTCTACACCCACTTCGGTGGGTTGCCTGAGCTGGTCAAGGCAGTCGTACGGGAGGGCTTCAAGCGCCTCGCGGACCACATGGCAGCCGTCCCGGAGACCGACGATTCGCTCGCCGACCTCGCCGCGCTCGGCGAGGCCTACCGCGCGAACGCTCACGACAACCCGCAGCTCTACGCCGTGATGTTCGGCAGCGCATCGCTCGGCGGCTACCGGCTGCACGACGACGAGCTCGATGAGGGTCGCTACACCTACGACGTCCTCGTTGCGGCGACGCAGCGCACGATCGACGCGGGAATCTTCAAGCCGGGCGACGCCAACGCGATCGCCGCGCAGCTGTGGAGCGCGACGCATGGTTTCGTCATGCTCGAGCTGGCGGGATACATGGCCGCAGACCGTGAGCCCGACGCGGTCGACGACGTACTGAACCCCATGCTTGCCGGCATCGTCACCGCTCTGCTCGCCTAGCCGCGGCCTGGCGAGCGACGAGGATCTTCTCGAGCTCGTCCTCGAGCCAGCGGCACGCGTCGTCATATCCGATCTTCATACCGCGCAGCACCTCCGTCGCGGGGTCCTCCTTCTGTTGCAGGATGCCGAGCAGAAGATGCTCGGTGCCGATGTAGTTGTGGCCCATTCGCAACGCCTGGCGTAGCGCGAGTTCCAATGTCTTCTTCGTCTCGCGGCTGAAGCGCACGGACTTGCGGGCCTTGCGGGCAGTTTTCGTCTGCGTTGCCAGGACGGTGTCGCGGACCCGGTCGAGCTCGCAGCCGGTGACGGCCTTGATCGCTTGCGCCGCGAGCCCCGCGGGCTCGGTCAGCAGACCCAGCAGCAGATGAATGTTCGTCACCTCGCCGTGGCCGAGCGTGCCGGCTTGGGTCTTCGTCATGGCGACGACGCTGCGCGCGCGGGGTGTGAACCGGCTGAGAGGACCGCGGTCGGGGAAGTCGGGGTCCTCGGGGTCGGCCCACTGACGGGCGGAGACGAAGCGTTTCTGGGCCGCCTGTTTCGTGACTCCCATGTTGGAGCCGATCTCGGTCCACGACGCGCCGGCTTGGCGCGCCTGGTCGACGAAGTGGCCGACGAGGTGGTCCGCGAGCTCGCCGAGCTGGCTGGATTCCTGGACGGCATGTCCGAGTAAGTGCAGCGGATCGCCGTCCGGGTGTTGCGCGATCACATGTTCGATCAGGTCATCGAGCTTCAGCGGAAAGTCAGCCATGCGTCAACCGTAGGTTGACGATCGGCAAACGTCAACCGTAGGTTGACGTATCGGACTACAGTGTCCCTGGTGCGCCGCGTGACGTACTCGATGGGGACTTCGCTCGACGGCTACATCGTCGGACCAGATGGCACCTTCGACTGGACCGTGCCCGACGAAGAGGTCTTCCAGTTCGCCATCGACGAGATTCAGCACGTCGATGTCCACCTGCTGGGACGGCGGCTGTACGAGACGATGCTCTATTGGGAGACGGCGGAGCAGGACCCCGCGCTGACGGATGCGGAGCGCGAGTGGACGCGGCTCTGGAAGGCCCTACCCAAGGTGGTGTTCTCCACCTCCCTGTCGGAGGTGCAGGGCAGCAACACTCGCCTTGCCGCCGGCAGCCTGGCGGAGGAGATCGAACGGCTGCGCGCCGAGCCGGGGGAGGGTGACGTCGCGATCGGCGGTGGGACCCTTGCCGCCCAGGCGGCCGATCTGGGACTGATCGACGAATATTGGGTCCGCGTGTTTCCGGTGCTGGTCGGCGGCGGCACGCCGTTCTTCTCCCACCGGGAGCGTCGGGCGGATCTCGAGCTGGTCGACTCGCGCGTTCTCGCGTCGAAGGTCGTCTTCCTCCGTTATCGCGAGGTGCGGTAGGCCCGGCTCAGCCGACGCGTTCGAGCGTTGCCGTGAAGAGTGTGAAATAGCGCCAGCGAAGCAGCTCGCCCTCGCGCCAGCGGCGGATCTCGACTCCGGGGAAGCCGTCCGGGCGCAGGACGAGTACGCCGTCCTCGTAGCTCGCGACGACGTCGATCCGAGTGGTGAAGTCGGTCTGCATCACGTCATGGCAGCCGTTCTCCAACGTCCCGTCCGCCAGCATGTCGTGGATGATGCCGGCCGAGGTGACGATGACGCGGTTGCCGGCCTGCTCGATCCGCTCTTCGTAGTTGCGGACGGGGTGATCATCGGGGAGCGGGGTGCCGGCGTCGTCGGTCACTTCGATCGCGCGCCACAGTCCGCGCAGGTCCGGCGCGCCGTCGGCGAGCGGTTCGGTGCATCCGGCGAGGATCGGTGGAGGCATCTCCCCGTGCCATCCGCCGGGCGGGGTGAAGGCCTTCGGGATGTCGATGGCGAAGGTCACCGGGCAACCCTAGAAACTGGCATGTATACTGTCAATACACTCGCGCGGAAGGAGTGCCGTGACCACCGCTTCGTCGGACCTCGACGGTCGCCGTGCGCGCCGCGGTCGCAATCGCGAAGCCGTCGTCGACGCCCTGCTGGAGCTCTTTCGCGAGGGTGAGCTGAGCCCATCGGTGGCAACCGTCGCGGAGCGCTCGGGCGTGTCACTTCGCTCCGTGTTCCGTTACTTCGACGATCTCGACGAGATGGGCCGGATCGCGATCGGGCGTCATCTCGAGAGGGTCGGACACCTCTTCGAGCTGCCGAACATGGGAGAAGGGCCGCGCGCGGACCGGATCGACGCGCTGGTGGACCAGCGCGTCGCGCTGTATGAGCAGGTCGCGCCGGTGATGCGCGCGGCATTGATTCGCGCGCCCTTCCAACCGGTGATCTCCACCGCGCTGCGCCATCGACGCGAGTTCCTTCGCGCGATGGTCGAACAGCAGTTCGCGCCGGAGCTGGCAACCCTGGACGCCGACACCGCAGCGGCGGTCATGGCTGCCGCCGACGTGCTGACGTCCTTCGAGGCGCTGGAGGTGCTGCGCATCGACCAGCAGCTCACCTCCGACCGCGCGGCCGAGACCATCAAGCTGTCCCTCGACCGGCTGCTGCCGCGTTGAGACGACGGCCGAGCACACCGAAAGGGGAACGCCGTGAGGGCCTTGCGTACACCTGACAGCTGCTTCGAGGGGCTGCCCGACTTCGGGTTCGAGCCGCACTACGCCGAGGTTCCCGACGGGGAGGGTGGCTCGCTGCGGATCCACTACCTCGACGAGGGCCCGCGCGACGGCGACGTCGTGTTGCTCATGCACGGGGAGCCGTCGTGGTGCTTCCTCTACCGCAAGATGATCCCCGTCCTCGTCGCGCGCGGACTGCGATGCATCGCGCCCGACCTCGTCGGCTTCGGCCGGTCCGACAAGCCGGCCGAGCGCGACGACTACTCCTACGCCCGTCACGTCGAGTGGATCCGAAGCCTCCTCTTCGACCAGCTGAACCTGTCGGACATCACGTTCTTCGGCCAGGACTGGGGCGGCCTCATCGGGCTGCGCGTCGTGGCGGAGAACCCCGACCGCTTCCTTCGCGTCGCGATCGGCAACACCGGTCTTCCCACTGGTGATGCGCGGATCACTGAGGCCTTCATGAACTGGCGCCGGTTCTCGCAGGAGACGCCGAACTTCGACACCGGCTTCATCGTCAGCTCCGCCGTCGTGAACCCGTTGCCGCCCGAGGTGCTCGCGGCGTACAACGCGCCGTTCCCGGACGACAGCTACAAGGCGGGCGCTCGGCAGTTCCCGATCCTGGTGCCGATCTCCCCGGATGACCCGGCATCAGAGGCCAACCGCGCGGCGTGGGAGGTCTTCGCGAAGTGGGACAAGCCGATGCTGATGCTGTTCAGCGACAGCGACCCGGTCACGAAGGGCAGCGACCGGCTGTTCCTGGAGAAGGTCCCCGGCACGAAGGGTCAGCCGCATCGCACGATCGAGAACGCCGGCCACTTCCTGCAGGAGGACAAGGGTGAAGAGCTGGCCGGTTACCTCGCCGACTTCATCGCAAGCAGCTAGCCCGACCTCGGTTTGTGAACTGCTGGCCGGAGCCTGGACCGGCTAGCGGTTCACAAACCGGCTAGGCCTTGGCTACTGCTCGGAGGAAGTCTCCTAGCTGGGGCTTGAGGAGTACGACGTAGCGGTCGCCTCCCGTTGTGGCGGCCGAGGTTGCCTCGCGCACCTGCTCCGCTGTCGTTGACGATGGCAGGAGGTCCCACCGGGCCTCGGCCCACTTGCG
>JAICMG010000030.1 GCA_025929365.1 Frankiaceae bacterium | reverse complement strand
TTCGCGAGGAGCCGCACTGCGCGCACAGACGACAGCTGGCGCAGCGTCCACACCACCTGAGCCGACAGCCTTACCAGCTGCGCAGTACCGATCTGGCGAGCCCCGGCAGAAAGGTCCACGTCGGCCACGCCGTCCGTGCTGATGGGCACATTCCCGACCAGGGTCGTCCCGCGCGGGACCGCGGTGCGGACGGCGGACGCGAGGAGCGGACTCGGTCCGGCAAGCAGCTCCCGCATGAGGACCGTCGCGAGCCCGGGCTCCTGAGGGGGCTCCAGCACCGGCTGGGGGACGAGGCGGTTGCCTTCGGGGGTGAGGAAGTACAGCGCCGCCGGCTGGAGCAGGCGCCCGGCATCGTCTGACGACAGCAGGATCCCCGGCCTGAGGTGGGTGATGCGCCACTCGCCCTTGCGACGGGCGACTCCGAACCGGCGGTTCACCGCTCCCGGTGAGACGCGGTACACGCCGTGTGACCCGACCACACCGACCCGTGCCGCGTGCATGATCACCGAGTCGCGCCCCACGCGCACCACATGGGTCGGCTCGGCGTAGACAGTGATCGTGCCGCCCGCGGACCACCTGGTGCCCGGCGCGAGATAGGACCGGGCGACGCCATAGTCGCCCTCGCTGTCGAGCATCGCGCGCAGGAAGCCACTCACCAGATTCGCGGGGCTGGCGCCCGGTTCGGGGCCCGCCGGCACTTCCCGCACGGTTGAGTTGGCGAGTCCGCCACCGGGTGCGGCCGCGACCGGGTGACCGACGCGCACGGGCCCCGAGTCGGGGACCCCCGCGCAGCCCGCGATGGCCAGGACCGCCGTCACGGCGAGGCATCCCCGCCCGAAGCAGCGAGTCATGTGCGGGCCGCCTGCACCGGCTCGTCTCCGGAAGCAGGGCGTGCCTCCGGGTCGAGTCGCAATGGCGAGCCGGTGACCGTACCGCCGACGTGCACCGGGAGCGTGACCCGAAACACCGAGCCGCGCCCAGGCTCGCCCCACGCCTGCAGCCAGCCGCCGTGCAGCCGGACGTCCTCGAGGGCGATCGACAGACCGAGCCCGGTGCCGCCTCGAGTGCGGGCACGTGCCGGGTCGGCCCGCCAAAATCGCCCGAACACCAGCGAGGCCTCGCCGGGCCGCAGCCCGACACCGTGATCGCGGACGGTGATCGCGACGGCGTCGCCGTCGCCCCGGAGCGCGACCTCTACCGGCTCCCCTTCGCCGTGCTCGAGGGCGTTGTCGAGGAGGTTGCGCAGCACGCGGTCGATCCGGCGGGCGTCGACGTCGACGACCACGGGGCCAGGAGGTAGGTCCACCCGGATCGGCGAGCCCAGTCGCTCCGACAGCGGCGTCGCGAGATCGACCACTTGCCGCACGAGATGCGCCACGTCGATCGGCTCGGCGTCGAGCACCGCCGCACCGGCGTCGTGGCGGCTGATCTCGAGGAGGTCCGCGAGCAGCAGCTCGAAACGATCGAGCTGTGCTTGAAGGAGCTCAGAGGATCGCGCCAGCTCTGGGGGCAGGTCCGCGCTCGAGTCGTGCAGCATGTCAGCCGCCATGCGGATCGTCGTGATCGGCGTACGAAGCTCGTGCGACACGTCGGCGACGAAGCGGCGCTGCAGGCGGCTCAGCTCGCGCAGCTGTGAGATCTGCTGTTGCACCGTGTCGGCCATGCGGTTGAACGATGCCGCGAGCGTCGCAAGGTCGTCCTCGCCACGGACGCGCATGCGTTCCCTGAGCCGGCCGGCCGCGAGCCGCTCAGCGGTTGCCGCGGCCTGCCGGACCGGGCGCACGACCTCGCGGGTGACCACCGCCGCGATGCCGACAAGCAGGAGGACGAGCGCGGCGCCGGCGAACAGCATGGTCCGCTCCACCAGCCGCAGCGTCGCAGCCTCGCGGGTCAGCGGGAAGACGTAGTAGAGCTGGTAGCGCACCGCGCCGGCCTCGACCGGCGCGCCCATCACCAGCGCAGCCGTGGGTCCCACCCCCGACTTGATCCGGGTGTAGGTCCATGCCTCGCTGCCCTGCCGGACGACCGTCTCGCGAAGCGCCGTAGGGATGCTGGCGACTGCCGCCGCCGGCCCGTAGGAGGCGAGACCAGGAGCGGACGGCAGCATGACGACGTCGTTGTCCCCCTGACCGCTCGAGAGCTCGGTGACGATGCCGTATGCCGTTCGCTCGACGGCGTTCCGGTCGCCGTTCGGCAACGCGAGAAACTGGTCCTGCGCATGCTGGACCCCGGTCCCCACCTGGCTTTGCGCCGATCGGACCGCCGACCCGAGCAGACCGCTACGCACCTGGTGCAGGATCGTGACGCCGATCAGGACGCTGACGGTGGCGGACAGGATGAGCGTCGTCGCGACGACGCGCGTCTGCAGCGAAGCGCGCCACTGATGGCGTACCGCTCGGCCGACTCCGAGCGCCCACGACCTCATAACGGCCCGGCCTTGTACCCCACCCCCCGTACCGTCACCACGATGTCGGGGCGCTCAGGATCACGCTCGACCTTGGCACGCAACCGCTGCACATGGACGTTGACCAGCCGGGTGTCGGCGACGTGGCGGTAGCCCCACACCTGCTCGAGCAGCTGGTCGCGGGTGAAGACGTGACGCGGCCTGCGCACGAGCGCGACAAGAAGGTCGAACTCGAGCGGTGTGAGTGCAATCGCCTGTCCGGCCCGGCTCACCAGGTGCCCGGCGACGTCAATCGACAGGTCACCGATCCGCAGGACCTCACCCGCCACCTCGTCGTTGCGGCGGAGCCGAGCCCGAAGCCGTGCGACCAGCTCCTTCGGCTTGAACGGCTTGACGACGTAGTCGTCGGCGCCGCACTCCAGCCCGATGACGACGTCCGCCGTGTCGGCGCGCGCGGTCAACATGACGATAGGTGTGCCGGATTCGGCGCGGATGGCGCGACAGACATCGACGCCGTCGGTGCCCGGCAGCATCAGGTCGAGGAGGACCAGGTCGGGTTTGGTGCTGCGAAACGCGGCCAGCGCACCGTCACCGTCACCGACGAACGACGGTTCGAAGCCTTCGTTGCGCAGGACGATGCCGAGCATCTCGGACAGCGCTGGGTCGTCATCCACCACCAGCACGCGCGCCCTCACCCCACCATCGTGGCACCGCTCACGTAGGCCGCGCTGATCCCCAGTCCGGCGCGAGGCGTCCCGCGTCCCCAGCATTGCGCCGCAGGACGCCGATTCCCCGGACTCGTCGCGGCCGCGCCACACCCTTGCGGCATGGCACGAGTCCTGATCGACGCCTGGTCCGTCGTCGCCTACACCGAGCAGCCGTTGACAACGACCGAAGCCGACGAGCTCCGCCGCCGCATCGAGCGAGAGCTGGTTGCGGCAGCGGTGTGGATGTCCGCCACTCTCGACCCGCCGCTCATGGTGCAGGTCGAGCAGTGAGAGGCCTAGTAGCGGTAGGCGTCGCTCTTGTACGGACCGTCGACCGGCACGCCGATGTAGTCCGCCTGCTCGTCCGTCAGTGTCGTGAGCTTCACCCCGAGCGCGTCGAGGTGCAGCCGTGCCACCTTCTCGTCGAGGTGCTTCGGGAGGACGTGCACGCCGATGGGGTACTCGTCGGTCTTCGTGAAGAGCTCGACCTGCGCGATCGTCTGGTTCGTGAACGAGTTGCTCATCACGAACGAGGGGTGGCCGGTCGCGTTGCCGAGGTTCAGCAGCCGGCCCTCGCTCAGCACGATGATCGAGTGACCGTCGGCGAACACCCACTCGTCGACCTGCGGCTTGATGTTCACGCAACGGACACCGGGCAGGCCGGCGAGTCCCGCCATGTCGATCTCGTTGTCGAAGTGCCCAATGTTGCCCACGATCGCGCCCTGCTTCATGCGCGCCATGTCGGCGGCCTTGATGATGTTGAAGTTGCCCGTCGCGGTCACGAAGATGTCGGCGGTCTCGACCACATCCTCGAGCGTCAGGACCTGGAACCCGTCCATGGCGGCCTGCAGGGCGCAGATCGGGTCGATCTCGGTGATGATCACGCGCGCGCCCTGGCCACGCAGCGACTCGGCGCAGCCCTTGCCGACATCGCCGTAGCCGAAGACCACCGCGACCTTGCCGCCGATCAGCACATCGGTGCCGCGGTTGATCCCGTCCACAAGGGAGTGCCGGCAGCCGTACTTGTTGTCGAACTTCGACTTGGTCACCGAGTCGTTGACGTTGATCGCGGGGAACAGCAGCTCGCCACGCTCGTGCATCTGGTACAGGCGATGCACCCCCGTCGTGGTCTCCTCTGTCACGCCCTTGATGCCGCCGGAGATCTGGGTCCACCGGGTGGCGTCCTCGGACAGCGACTTGGTGAGGAGGCGAAGGATGACGGCGTACTCCTCCGAGTCTGCGGTCGACGGGTCCGGAACGCGGCCGGCCTTTTCGAACTCGACGCCCTTGTGGACCAGCAGCGTCGCGTCCCCGCCGTCGTCCAGGAGCATGTTCGGTCCCTGGTTTTGACCATCAACAGAGCCGTCCGGCCAGAGCAGCGCCTTCTCAGTGCACTCCCAGTACTCCTCGAGCGTCTCGCCCTTCCAGGCGAAGACAGGCACGCCGGACGGGTTGTCGGTGGTGCCGTCGGGCCCGACGACGACCGCCGCCGCCGCGTGGTCCTGTGTCGAGAAGATGTTGCAGGAGGCCCAGCGGACCTCCGCACCGAGCGCGACGAGCGTCTCGATCAACACCGCGGTCTGGATCGTCATGTGAAGCGAGCCGGTGACCCGCGCCCCGGCGAGCGGCTGCGCCGCTCCGTACTCCGCCCGCATCGCCATCAGGCCGGGCATCTCGTGCTCGGCCAGGGCGATCTCCTTGCGGCCGAAGTCGGCAAGGGAGAGATCGGCGACCTTGTAGTCCATCAGGGCTCCGTCGTGGGGGGGCGGGAAAGCTGGCGAACAACCAGATTAGTCGCGGGATTCGAGCCGCGCCTTGAGCTCGTCGATCGGTGCGATCGGGGTGGGGTCGAACCCGGTCGCCAAGCCGAGGTAGACGCTGGCGAAGTCGACCACCCCCACGATCGACGCGAGACGCTCGAAGGCCGACGACCCCTCCGCGCGCACCACGGTGACACCGACACCTCTCGCGCTCGCCACTTCCTCCGAAGCGTCGGCGCGCGCCGTGGCGAATGCGCCGTCGTCGTCCCGCAGCAGGACCAGGCGAAGCCGGAGCGGGTCGGGGTCCTCGACCCGGTCGCGAAAGATGTCGTCGCCGGAAACCGCGCCGGCAAGGCTGCCGTCCAGCGACACCGACTGGTTGTGGTGCGCCTCCGGCAAGGCGCCGGCCAAGGCGGGCGCCTTGGCGTTTTCCATCACCTGACTCGCGGCCCGCAGCGCGGCAACCGGGCCGAGCTCGCCGCTGCCCCAGAACATCGGCAACGTGTCGACCAGCTCGGCGGCGAGCGACTTTCCGGGGTTCACGAAGGACTCAAGATCAGGACGGCACGCCGAGGCGATCGACTCGAGGCGCGTTGCGGCCGCCTCGAGGTCTGCGCGCCCAGGACCGAGATCGAGCAGACCGGCGCGCTCCGCGATGACCAGCAACGGGACGACCAACGCCCACATCGAGGCCCGCGGGGCCAGCTGGCCGACCACCGGGATGAACGCGCCGTGTTCGGAGCGGCAGTGCAAGTCCAGCGGGGATCCCTCGGCACCTACTCCGAGCAGCCGCGTGCCGCGACGCGCCGCCTCGACCGCGCTGCTCAGCGTTTCCGCCGTCGTGCCGGAGCAGGACACCGTCATGACCAGGTCGGCGGCGCCTACCCATCCGGGCAAGCCGTAGCCGCGATGGACGACGACCGGGACCGGACTCTTCGCCGCGGACAGCGCCGCGAGGACGTCACCGGAAACTCCGGAGCCACCCATGCCGGCCACCACGATCGCGCGCGGCCGCGAGTCGAGACTGAGCGGCGCGAGCGAAGCTTCCTCCGCTGCGGCGAGTGAGGCCCGCACTTGGGAGCCCGAGGTCGCAACCGCACGCAGCATGCCGGAGGCGTCGAGCTTCTCGAGCGCGGCGGGATCGTCGAGACGGTCGAGTGCGACGGCAGGCATGGTCGAAGTCGGCGGAGGCTCAGGCGTCCGGCTTGCGCGCCTCGTCGATGAGCAACACCGGGATGTCGTCACGCACCGGGTAGGCATAGCCGCAGCCGGCGCAGACCAGCTCGCCCGCTGCGTCGTCGACACGAAGCTCGGCGCGACAGTTCGGGCAGGCCAGGATCTCGAGCAACGATGGGTCGAGGTTCACAACCCGAAAGACTACCGACGGATCACCGCCAGAACTTCCGCGCGCAGCTTCTCCATCGACGCATGGTCGGGCGCTTCGACATTGAGGCGCAACAGCGGCTCGGTGTTGGACGGACGGACGTTGAACCAGCCGCCGTTGTCGAGCTCGACGGTCAAGCCGTCCAGCTCATCCGTTCGTGCGCCGGGCCGCGATGCGAACTCGGCCTTGACCGCGGCCAGCGACGACGCGACGTCCGCGACCTCGCTGTTGACCTCGCCCGAGGCGACGTACCGCTCGTACTGCGCGAGCAGCGCTGACAGGGTGCCGCTCTGGCTGCCCAAGGCCGCGAGAACGTGCAAGGCGGCGAGCATTCCCGAGTCGGCCCCCCAGAAGTCGCGGAAGTAGAAGTGGCCGGAGTGCTCGCCTCCGAACACGGCCCCGGTCTCGGCCATCGTCGCCTTGATGAAGGAGTGGCCGACCCGGCTCCGCACCGGGGTTCCCCCCCGCTCGCGGACGAGCTCCGGCACGGCGTGGGAGGTGATCAGGTTGTGGATCACCGTCGCGCCAGGTTCGCGCGCGATCTCCCGGTCGGCGATCAGCGCGGTCAGCACCGATGGCGAGACGATGCCGCCCCGCTCATCGACGACGAAACAGCGGTCGGCGTCACCGTCGAAGGCGAGGCCGAGATCGGCGCCGCGCTCGACGACCGCTGCCTGCAGGTCACGAAGGTTCTCGGGGTCGATCGGGTTCGCCTCGTGGTTGGGGAAGCTCCCGTCGAGCTCGAAGTACATCGGTGTCACATCGGCCGGCAGGGCCGCGAACACCTCCGGCACGGTGAGGCCGGCCATCCCGTTGCCGGCGTCGATGACCACCGACAGCCGGCGCGCGTCGCGAACTCCCGGCACGAGGTCGACCAGGTACGACGCGTAGGCGCTCAGGAGGTCCCGCTGGGACACCTCGCCGGCCGGACCGCCGTGCGCCGGAACACCGGCGTCGGCCAGATCGCGGATGTCAGCGAGCCCGCTCTCCTGTCCGACGGGAGCAGCGCCCGCCCGGCACAGCTTGATGCCGTTGTAGCGCGCGGGGTTGTGGCTCGCGGTGAACATCGCACCCGGCACGCCAAGCGTGCCGGACGCGAAGTACAGCAGGTCGGTGGAACCCAGACCGGCATCGATGACGTCGGCGCCCTGTGCGGTCGCCCCGGCGGCGAATGCCGCCGCGAGACCCGGCGAGGACTCGCGCATGTCATACGCCGTCACGATCCGGTCAGCACCGAGAAAGCGCACGAACGCGGCCCCGAGGCTGCGGGCAATGTCGGCATCGAGCTCTTCGGGCACGAGCCCGCGGATGTCATAGGCCTTGACGATCTTCTCGAGCCGACTCACGCCTCGACGCTACTGGCCCGCTTGGGACCTCCGGACGCTACTTGCGCTTCGCGGTGCGAACGAGCACGTCCGCGAAGTCGAGCTGACCGGCCGCGTCGGACCACGTCCGGTGCTCGCAGTCGTGGCACGAGCTGAAGCTCACCGGCGTACCGTCCGTCAGCGTCATGGCGAGCGCGGTCAGCCGCTCGCTGCCGCACGCGGGGCAGGTCGCACCGGACCGTGCGCCGGGCCGGGTCAGCGAGGACGCGGCACCGCTGCGCTGGTCCGGAATGGTGAGGTCGATCGAGCGCTGGTGGGAAGGCATCGAGTGGGAGGGCATTGCGTCAGCTCCAGGTGGGCACCGGGGCGATGGGGACCCGACCTTCATCGACGGAACCGCCGGAGGACTTGAAAACGGGGAGATTCCGGTACAAACCGGACATCGACCGCCTAGCTCGTCGGGGGAATGACCCTCAGGTGGCCGCGGCGGCCGAACTCGGCCGGCTCGGGCGCGGCCACCACCGGCACGGGTGGCAGCGGCCGCGCGGCCTCCCGGACCGCCTCGGCGAGCGCGGCCAGGTCATCCTCGCCAGGAAGCGCCGTGTCGGCATCGACATCGAGACGCACGACCTCCCACCCTCGCGGCGCCGTCAGCCGGTCCGCATGGGCGTCGCAGAGGTCGTAGGAATGGGGCTCGGCGTAGGTCGCGAGGGGGCCGACGACCGCTGTGGAGTCGGAGTATGCATAGGTGAGCGTGGCGGCGGCCGGACGGCCGCATGCGGTCCGCGAGCAGCGGCGCAGAGGGCTCACGCCGCGACGGTACTGCCCGGGGCGGCCCGGTCGCCATCACCGACGGCCGTGTCGCGCGGGTGATTCATCCGCCGGCCATACCCTGCTGCCCATGAGGCGTGACCGCCGTGCCGGCTAGGCGGGATCGCCATGGCCGAGGCGTGCGAGGCGTTCTCGCACCGGCCGGCGTCCCGATCGCCGCCGGTCCCGCCGACCGCTTCGACCGGCTCGCCAGCGATGCGGTCGAGCATGTCGAACACCGCTGGCGCGACCAGCTGGCCAACGTGGAGTTCGCGGTCGACCTGGTGCCACCGGGCGGTCTCGCGGACGGCGCCGGACCCGCCGAAGGCTCGATCGAGTCCGACGGCGTGCTGCTCGCGCAGATCTTCCCGGCGCAGGGTCGCCAGAAGACGCACATCGTGCTGTACCGCAAGCCGATCGAGCTGCGTGCCCGCGACAGCGAGGATCTCGAGGACCTCGTCCACGACCTGGTCGTCCACGTGATCGCGAACTATCTCGGGCTCGAACCCGGCGTCGTCGATCCGGGCTTCGAGGGCTAGCGAGCGGCGAGCCGCGGATCCTGTCGCACTGCGGGCAGCGGGATCGGTTGCGGCAATGGCGTCATCGGCTCGGCCGTGATCATGGTCCCGTGTGCGCCATCGAACTCGAGCTCCCGCACTGCGTACACCGGCGCGCTGCCCACCGCGGACACGACGAACGACCAAGGGCCTGAGCCCGACTTCACCGTCGAGGTGATGTCGGCGGTGACGGCATGTCCGGCCGGCACGGAGATGGTGGTCTTGCGACCCGACGGCGTCGTGACGCTCACTTCACCCGCCCCGTCGGGGGCGCTGAGCACCAGATAGCAGCGGCCCCCGTCGGGCTCGTGGCCGACGGCCGCCGCCGTCGGCGTGGTGATCGGTTTCGTCGCAGCCAGCCATTCGAGATCTGGACGTAGCCTTCGACCACCCGGGACCACAATCGCCTCACCGGCACCGATCACGGGGTGGTCGCTGCTGAGGATCACGGCGCCCGCGTGGTTGCTCAACGCCTTCGTCACGTCGGCGGTCGCCGTCTTGCCCGCACCGACGACGAACTGCTGAAGGCTCGAGGGCGTGAACTCACCACTCGGTGTCACGACCTTCACCGACACCGTCGCGTCCGCGGATCCGGGGTTGGTGACCACCAGCCCGCGGGTGCCCGGCCCCGCGGGAAAGCCGTTGATCACGAGGTGGCGTGACGGCGGGAGCGTGGGAGGCACCAGGTCGCCACCATCCGACTGCAGGCCGGTGCTGCGCCGATCGACGACCGCGGCGGTGATCGCGCCGCTGTCGGCGTGCACGTGCATTGCGACGGTCGCGATGTCGGGCGCGACCGCAAGGATGCCGATGCTCGCCCGCGATCGGGCGGGCACGCGGATTGCCGCCAGCCGCGGTGCGGCGTCGGGCCCGGAGGGGGTCCAGAGAGTCACCGCTACCTCGGCGTCCGTCGAGGCCGCGTTGGCGAGGATCAACCGGTCGGTGAAGCCGAGCTTGCCGTTGCCACCGGCAAACCACCAGTCGGTTGCCGGTGCCGAACAAGGACCGCCGGCCAGACCGCGGTAGCGGCCGGCCGTGGTCTCAATGACCTCGTCCGCCGCGAGACTCGCGGCGAGGGTTCCGTTGACCGAGAAGGCCACCGCCTCGCTCTGCAACCCGCGGCTGTGAACCGCAGCCCAAGGCCGGACCCGAACCGTCGACGTGACCGACTTGGCGCCGGCGAGGACTGTGGACGTGACGGTGCCGGCCCCGTGCGGCGGAGTCGGCAGCGCGGGCCCGACATCGGACACCGTGGCGGTTGACGCGGTGTGCCGGGGCAGACCGTTCACGACGGGACACACCAAGGTCCGGGCGACGACGGGCGCCGTGCCGGCCGGCTTCGTCACCCGGCGAGCGGCAGTCGAGCCGGTGAAGAAGGACAGCAGCACGGCCACGCCGACGAGCCCCGCAAGGATCGGCGCATCGCGCCTCACGGCGCACCCCGCCGGTGACCGTGCGGCGCGGCGCCTGCCCCGACGAGGAGCACGCCGACCAGACCGACCAGCTCCGCGATCAGCCACCAGTGCCGACCACTGCTGTCGAAGCTGACGTGGACCGTGCCGGCACGCGGCGGCAGCACGAACGCCTGCGCCCAGCCGTACGCCGTCGCGCGCCGCAGCGACTGGCCGGCCAGCGTCGCCCGCCACCGCGAGTCGGCCGGCTCGGCGAGGACCAGGAGCCGGCTGGTCGTCGCGCTCGGGACCCGCGCCGTGGACGACCCGCTGCCCGCGTTCAGCACCTGGACCGGCGCGGTCTGGGGAACCGATCCCTCGCTCGCCACAGTGGCCGCCGCGCCGCTCAGGACGGTGAGCTCACCCGTCGCCAGGGAGGAGTGCCAGACCGTCGCACTCGGAACCGGGATGACGGTCAAGGTGCTGGCTCGACCGAGCTGGGAGGCGATGCGGCGCGCCGTGGACTGCGGCGCCACGAGGTAGTCGATACCGAACGGCACCAGTTCCGCCCCCGCGCCCGCACGCCCTGCGACCAGATCCTGCACCGCGTCGGCAAGCCGGGCGTTCGCACGATCCGACATCCGGCCCGACGGGGCAGCGTCTCCCGAGCCGAGCAACGGTCCGTGCGGCGTACGGACGAGCGCGAAGTGCACGAGATGCGCGTCGCCCCCGAGAACCAGCGCACGACTCGACGTCGGCAGGGCGAGCTCGGCCTGGACATAGAGCGGCAGTACCGCCGCGTCCCCACCACGCAGCGGCTTGTCGACACCCCCCGACACCCATCCGACAACCAGGGTGCCAGTCGCAACGACAGCAAGCCCGACCACCGCGACGACGGCTGGCTGTCGCCAGCCGAAGCTTCGATCTCGCAGGGCCGGGCGGGCGCCGACCGCGGCGACGACCGCGGTTACCAGCGCGCCCGCTCCGGCGACCAGGAGTGCCAAGCCCGGCCAGTGCCGCGTAGTGGGGAAGCCCGTCGTCACACTCGCGCCGCGCGTTTCGATGATGGCGATCGCCAGACCCAGCACGAAGACCGCCGCTCCGATGCGTGCCACGGCGACTCGACTGTCGCGTTGCAGTCCGAAGACGAGCGCACCCACGATCGGGATTCCCACCCAGAACGGTGGCTGGCCGGGCCCGCCGGCGTGAAGCAGCGCGAGCAGGATTCCGGATGGCGGCGAGTGCGAACCGTAGAACTCCGGCAGTCCGCTGCCGGAGAACAGCAGGCTCGGATGCGCAACGACGTGCCAGGTCCAGGGCATGAGGACGATCAGCGGGATGACCAGAACGCCCGCGGTCGCGCGGAGCCGATCAGGCATCGCGTCTGCAGCACTGCTGCGCTCCGCGCCGAGCACCGCCCCGCACACGAGGGCCACCAGCGCCCAGAGCAACGGGGCGAACGCGGCCGCGACCGCGAGCCAGAGACCCGCACGCAGGACGCGTCCTTGCAGCGGCGCGACCGAATCGCGCTGCCAGGCGATCGCGATGCTGCGCACGACGCGGGGCAGGACGATCGCGGCGACGATGACATCGAGGCGGCCGGATGAGATCGCGCCGGTGACCGCCGGAAGCAGCGCGTAGACCACCGACACCCAGATCCGGATCCGCACGGCGGTCGTGAGCAGGCGAAGGGACGTGTAGGCGCTCAACGCGGCGAGTGGCACCGCACCGAGAACGATGATGTCGACCGCCAGCCACGCCTTGCCGAGCAGGATCGTGGCGAGCAGTGCGACCAGCGCGATCGACGGCGAGGTCGGCGCGGTCGATCCGACATTCGACGGATGCCAGGCATTGAAGTACGACGACCACAGATCGCTCGCGCCGGCAGGGACCGGCAGCAGACGGCCACCGTGCACCGTGCCGGACAGCAGGTGCCGGTCCGCGATGACGGCCAGGAGGCCCATCACGATCACCAGCAGCGCTGCAGGTCGGCGCAGGAACTCGCCGACCGCGCTGATCTCGTCGGCGAGCGACTCCACCTCTTCGGAGACCGGACCGGACTCGACCGCCACGCGACGGCGCGCCAGCGGCGCATCGGGCGCCGTGCCGGAGTGCGCTCGCGCCGCCATGACATTCGACATCCACCGGCCCGATGGCGGGAACAGGCGCCGCAGATCGCCGTAGCCGACCTCGCGCGCCACGGCCCGCGAACGTCGGGCCGCGACGATCGCGCCGGGCGTCGCGAGGACTACTCCGACGGCACGTAGCTCGGCGGCGGCCTCACGCGGCCGTCGTGACAGGACGACGAGCGCCAGCGAATGCAGCACGCCGACCAGGAGATAGCGGACCAACAACAACGGCACCAGCCACCCGGCCGTGTTGGCCAGCACCACCCGCATGCCGTTGCGACGCTCGATCGCCATCGCCCGCAACGCCGGACCGCCGGGGCGATCGCCGACGCACTCCTCACCGGCATGCCGCAGCACTGCACGCGAGACGACGACGACCCGCCCGCCGGAGGCGTTGACCCGCCACCCGAGGTCGACTTCGGCGCCGTAGTCCGCCAGCTGCGGATCCATCCCCCCGAGGGCGTCCCACACGTCACGCCGGATGAGGGAGCCCGCGACGCCGACCGCAAGGACCTCGTCGACATCGTCGCGCTGGCCCTGGTCGGGTTCCCGCCGATCGATACCGGTCTCGATGTGTCCGGCAGCGTCGATCGCCAGCCCCGCCTGCACCAGCACGGCGCCGCTCCAGTCGAGCACCTTCGGCCCGGCGAGCCATACCGACGGCGAATGCACGACCCGCAGCAGGAGCTCGTCGAGAGCGTCCGGCTCCGGCGCGGAGTCGTCGTGCAGCAGCCACAGCCACTCGACCGGCGCGTCGTCGTGCCGGCGCCGGTCGGGACGCCTCGACACGAGCTCCAGGCCGGCAGCGATCGCCGTACCGATCCCCGCTCCGGCATCGACCTTCGCCACGTGCGCCGCGCCGAGCCGCTCGGTCGCCACGGCAACCGAGCGATCGGAGCTGCCGAGATCGACGGCGACGACTCGGTCCACCCGGCGGACCTGGAGGGCGAGGGCGTCGAGGGTCTTGGGGAGCCGCTTGGCACCGTCACGGCAGATCACGATCGCCGTGACGACATGCCCGGGGTGCCGGGTGCGCGAAGAGGTGGGAGCCATAGGTAACCCGGCCCGCAGCCGGTCCTATGAGCCTAGAGGTCAGACCACCTGGCGCTTGAGGCGGCGACGCTCGCGCTCAGAGAGCCCGCCCCAGATGCCGAACCGCTCGTCGTGCGCCAGGGCGTACGACAGGCACTCACCACGGACGTCACAGCGACCGCACACCCGCTTGGCCTCCCGGGTCGAGCCGCCCTTCTCCGGAAAGAAGGCCTCCGGGTCGGTCTGGGCACACAGCGCCTCGACCTGCCACGGCAGGGGCATCGTCTCGTCCTCTGGGCCCAGCACTACGAACTGCTCGGTCATGGCGCCTCCACGTCAGCTGCTCGCGGCCGGCTCGGCCGCGAGGCCCGGCGTGTCCTGGTCGACGCGGCGCTTATCCAGAACGCCGGCCGCCCGGTGGGGAATGACACGCGTGGAATTACATGCGCGTCGTAACCCAAAAGTCAAGGGGGGTGGTGGTAATTGCTCCACTCGCCGACTGGCGATGGGCCGCGCTCAGGACTTGTCAGGCGGCGTCGTCGGCGGGCTCGGGACCGCGGTGAACGGGCTCGGCGCCGGCTCCACAGGCGGACGCGGAGCGGCCGGCTGCGGGGCCTGCGGCGCGGCCTGGCGCCTCACCGGCGCCCGCTTGGCCGCCGGGGCGGACCGCTTGGCCGCGGCCGTCTTCTTCGCCGGTGCGGTCTTCTTGGCCGGGGCGGTCTTCTTGGCCGGGGCGGCCTGCTTCGCCGCGCGCTTGGGCGCAGCCGCCTTCGCCGGCGGCCGTGATGCGGCCTTCCTCGCGCGCGCGGGCGCTCCCTGTGTCGGTCGCAGCGCAGATCGCCGAGGCGGAGCAGGGGCGGGGACGGGCTCGTTCAGCCGGGCGACCACACCCGGCACCGACGGGACGTCCGGCTCCGGCTGCCCCGCCTGGGTGCGCCGGTAGCGCGCCGCATCTCGGGTGTCGCGATGACGGTCGACCGCCTCGCCCACACGGCTTGCCACCGCTCGGCGCTCTCTCGGTGTCAGCCCTTGGGCGAACTCCTCGAGCACCTCGTGCAGGACGCGATCCCGCTCGCGCTCGAGGGTGCGGTCGCGGTCGGCAAGGTAGGCGAGCAACGCCTGACCGGCGGCCACGAGCCGCTCGGTCCCACCGCCGATCGTGCCGGTCACGCCGCCGATGGCTGCCACCTGCTCAGCAAGGGTGTTGGAGAGCTCGGCCATCGCTCGGTGTACTTCGGCCTGCACGTCGTCGAGCACGCCCTCCGCGGCGGCACGACCCTCCTCGACCACGATGTCGGCCCTCGTCGTCCAGTCGCTGCGAAGCTCACCGAGCGCGTTGGCGACGGTGGTGCTCGCGGTGCCGACCGTGTCGTCGACGTGCTCGCGCACCTCGTCGAGTGCGTCCGCGAAGTCGTTGCGCAGCTCGATCAGCTGGCTCTCGACGTTGTCACGGGTCTCGACGCTCGCCCGCTCCAGCGATCCGAGTACGCCGCTGAGCTCTTCGACGAGTCGCTCGCGCGCGTCCCCGAACCCGTCGAGGATGCCCGCCTGCAGCGTTGACAGATGTTGGTCGATCGGTCGCGTCGACTCATCGATCGCGGTGAGCACCTCGGTGACGAGCGCCTCGACGTGGCGGCGGTCGGCGTCGCGCGATGCCGGGTCCTGCAAGGTCTCGCCCAGAGTGCCAAGGCTGCTCGCAACCGCCTCACCAAGGTCTTCGAGACCCCCCCGAACGGCCTCGGCCCATTCGTCGAGGGCCGCCGCCTGCTCCTGCAGCGCCTCCGAGCTGCGCTCCCGGTGCGTGGACGCGGCGGCGCGCTCGGCGTTCATCGACTGCAGCAGCGCCGCAAGCCGGTCGTCGAGCGAGGCGATCCGCGACTCGAGGCGATCGGCCAGGACGTCGACCGTGTCCTCGATCGCCGCGAGCCGCTCCTCGAGACCGGTCATCTCCGCACGAAGACCGGTAAGGGACGCCGCCACGACCGGGCCGACCGGCAGACCGGACTCACCGTTGGTGGTGGCCGGCCGTCCGACCAGCGCCTCGAGCCGGTGGATGAGTGCCGGCTGCTCGGCGGTCTCGCCGGCGTTTGTCTCGCTGTCCACGCTGACTCCCCGAGTGCTTCTGGTGCCCCGAACCTTACTGCGGACGAGTACGCAACACTGCCAGTCGTGCGGATCACGGCTCTGTGCGGCGGAATCGGGGGAGCCCGGTTCCTGCTCGGCCTGCGCACGCTCGGGCATGACGTCACGGCCATCGCGAACACCGGCGACGACATGACGGTCCTCGGGCTGCGGATCTGCCCGGACCTCGACAGCATCGTCTACACGCTGGGCGACGGCGTCTCGGTGGAACGAGGCTGGGGACGCGAGGGCGAGACCTTCCGGGTCCGCGACGAGCTGGCCGCGTACGCCGGCAGTGTGGCGGCGGCCGAGCCCCTCGTGCCCTCCTGGTTCGGGCTCGGCGACCTCGACCTGGCAACGCATCTGCTGCGCAGCCGGTGGCTGGCTGACGGGGTGTCGCTCTCGACCGTCACGCAATGGCTGTGCGAGCGGTGGCACACCGGAATCCGCGTGGTCCCGGCAAGTGACGACCGCATCGAGACTCATGTACGACTCGGCGACGGCTCACTCATCCATTTCCAGGAATGGTGGGTGCGCCATCGAGCTCAGCTCCCGGCGACGGGGTTCGACGTACAGGGCGCGGCGGGCGCGAAGCCGGCGCCCGGCGTCGTCGAAGCGATCATGGAGGCGGACGTCGTCGTGCTCGCACCGAGCAACCCGGTCGTCTCGATCGGGATCATCCTGCAAATCGCTGGCATCGCTGCTGCACTGCGTGCGACGGCTGCACCGGTTGTCGGGCTGTCACCCATCGTCGGTGGCGCGCCGGTCCGCGGAATGGCGGACGCGTGCCTGAGCGCGATCGGAGTCGCGACGACCGCGGACGCGGTCGCACGCCACTACGGCACCCGACGGGACGGCGGCGTCATCGACGGGTGGCTGGTGGATGACGCCGACCGCGACGTCGTCGACGCCTTGGCCGACTCAGGTTTCGCCTGCCGGGCGGTGCCGTTGCTGATGCACGACATTGCGGCGACCGCGGCAATGGCGCACGCGGCGATCGACCTCGCCGAGGGGTTGGAGGACGCGCGGTGACGGGGCCGATCGAGATCTGGGCGCTCGAGGGGATCCCGGAGGTGCGGCAGGGCGACGATCTCGCCGCGCTCATCATCGCCACCGGGGTCGAGCTTCGCGACGGTGACGTCCTTGTCGTCACCAGCAAGATCGTCTCCAAGGCCGAGGGGCGGCTGGTCCCCGGCAGTCGCGAGGAGCACCTCGCCGCGGAGACCGTGCGGGTCGTGGCCCGGCGGGGGCACACGCAGATCGTGCAGACCCGTCACGGATTCGTGCTCGCGGCCGGCGGAATCGACGGCAGCAACGTGCCCGATGGCACCGTGGCCTTGTTGCCCGTCGATCCGGACGCGTCGGCGCGCCGGATCAGATCGGACCTGCAAGGTCGACTCGGCGTCGATGTCGCCGTGCTGATCACCGACACGATGGGGCGGCCCTGGCGCGACGGCGTCGTCGATACCGCGATCGGTGCTGCCGGCATCGAGGTGCTCGAGGACCTTCGCGGGAGCACGGACTCCTTCGGTCACCTGCTGGAGGTCACCGTCACCGCTCACGCTGATGAGCTCGCCGCCGCCGCCGACCTGGTCAAGGGAAAGCTGTCGGGCCGCCCGGTCGCGGTCGTTCGAGGTTTCCCGGTACGCCGACCCGTCGACGACCGTGGCGCGAGACCCCTGATCCGTCCGGCGGCAGACGACATGTTCTCCGCCGGCACCCGCGAGGCGGTCAACCAGCTGGTGCGAGACAGCGCGCCAAGGCCGGCGAGCGCAGCGTCGAAGCCGGACCACGCCGCGATGCAGCGAGCAATCGACGCGATCGGCCCGGCGCGGGCACGGCTGCGCGTCGCGGAAGACGGCCGGTCGATCGCGGCCATCGGCACCGCGCTCGAGGTGGGCTACGTGCTGGGTCGGCTGATGGCATCGCTCGCGACGGAAGGACTGCGGGCGAGCGCACCGGAGCCCACGACGGACGGCGCCCGCATCGAGGTCATGGGAGCGGACTGAACCGGATCGCGCCGTCTGCGATCTCGGCATCGTTCCAGATTCGGACCCCGCCGGTGAGCTCGTTGTCGGCGCCGATCGACACGCCCTCGCCGATGACGGCGTTGGCGACGACGGTTCGCTGACCGATCTTCGAGCGCCGACCGACGAGTGAGTTGAACACCGTCGCCCCTGCCGCGATGTGCACACCGTCTGCGATCACCGAGCGGGTCACCTGCGCACCCGCGTCCACCTTGGTGCGCGGGCCGATCACCGAACCGCCGTTGACGACCGCGCCCGAATGGACGATGGCGTCCTCCTGCAACAGCGCCTCACCCGGCGGTGCGATGAGCGCCGGCGACTCGAGGACGCCGGTGACGATGTCCGCGCTGCCCTTCGCAAATGCGGCCGGGGTGCCGACGTCGAGCCAGTACGAGGTGTCGATGTAGCCCAGCATCATCTCGCCGGTCTCGAGAAGCCCAGGGAAGGTCTCCCGCTCCACCGACACGACACGACCTTCCGGGATCAGGTCGATGACCTTGCGGGTGAAGACGTAGCAGCCGGCGTTGATCCGGTTGGTCACGGGCGAGTCGGACTTCTCGATGAATCCCGTGACGCGCGCATGTGAGTCGGTAGGGACGCAACCGAAGGCGCGCGCGTCGTCGACCTCGACGAGGTGGAGCGTGACGGCCGCCTCGCGGCGGCGGTGCATCTCCAGCTGCGCCCGGATGTCGTGCCCGGACAGCACGTCGCCGTTGAAGACCAGGACCGGATCGTCGGGACCGGACTCCAGCCGGCGTGCGACGTTGCGGATGCCTCCTCCCGTGCCCAGCGGGGCTGTCTCGGTGACGAAGTCGATGCGCATCCCGAAGTCGCGGCCGCTGCCGAAGAACTCGTGGAAGACCTCCGGCCGGTACGACGTCGCCAGGACCACGTGATCCACGTCGGCCGCACGCAGCCTGGTGATCAGATGCGACAGAAAGGGTGAGCCCGCGAAGGGCAACATCGGCTTCGGTGTGCGCAGCGTCAACGGCTGCAGGCGGGTCCCCTGTCCTCCGACGAGGACAACTGCCTCCACAGCCCGGTCGCTCAGGCCTGCGAGACCGCGCGCGCGTAGGCGGCGAGGTGCGCCTCGGCACTCGCTGCCCAGGTGAACTCGTGCGCTCGGGCGAGGGCGGCGTCGGCAAGGGCGCGGCGTCGCGCCGCATCGTCGAGGAGCGCGGACAGTGCCGCGCCGATCGACGTCGCGTCGGGCTCGGTGTAGGCGACCGCGTCGCCTCCGACCTCGGGCAGGGACAGCCGCTGCGTGGTCAGGACCGGGGTGCCACACGCCATGGCCTCGAGCACGGGCAGGCCGAACCCCTCGCCGTGACTGGGGAAGGCGACCGCGATCGCCCCGCCGAGATAGCCGGGCAGGTCGGCGAAGCGCAGATAGCCGGGCCGCACCACCCGCAAGTGGCTGGGGACCTCGGCGACCGCGGCGTCGACGTCCTCGTCCCACCCGCGGCCACCGGCGAGCACCAGGGCGGGCGGGTCGTCCCGCCAGCTCACGGCCTCCACCCAGCCACGGATCAGCGCGGGCACGTTCTTGCGCGGCTCGAGCACCCCGAGGAAGGCGACGTACTCCCCTCCGATGCCGAGCCGGGCGGCGACCCGGGCCTTCTCGGCCTCCGTCGGCGGATGGAACAGCTGCGGGTCCACGCCGTGGTAGGCGACGTCGAGCATCGTGGGGTCGGCGTCGAGCACCCGCACCAGCTCGTCGCGGGTTGCCTTGCTCGGCACGATGACCCGGCTCGCCCGGCGCAGCGCGGTCCGGATCGCCGAGCGAAAGAAGGTGCCCTTGACGGCGGCGATGTCGTCGGGCGAGGTGAAGAACGTCGCGTCGTGAATCGTGACGACGACGGGGCGGCCGGCTCGCAGCGGCATCGTGTAGTGCGGGGAGTGGATGACATCGACGGCGAGTTGCTGGGCGACCAGCGGCAATCCGGTCTGCTCCCACGCCAAGCGCGCCGGTCGATGCGAGATGGCCGGCGGCCCAGGGACCGTGGTCGCCTGCGGCGCGACCTGGGCGTAGCGCTCCGCATCGGCTCGTTGGCAGACGATCGCAAGGTCCGCGCCGGCGGCGCCAAGCGCGCCCAACAGGCCGTCGACGTAGCGCCCCACCCCACCACGGTCGGCGGGCACGGCGGTCGCGTCGACCAGCACTCGGGGGGCCACGAGCGGCTCCCTCCCCGTCTGATCTCGTAGTTGGTCGCTTGCGTATTTCAGCGTAGCCCTGCTGGATCCCTCCTGACCCGAGGTGTGATCACGACACGACATCAGTAATCCTCGAGGCGTGACCACGCCCACCGACCTCCTGATGAAGGAACTGCGCCGGGACGGCGCGCGCCCACTCATCACGGCCTACGACGGCGACGGTGGGCGGGTCGAGCTGTCGGTGGCGACGACGGCCAACTGGGTGGCGAAGACGACGGGCTACCTCGCGGACGAGCTCGGGATCGAGCCCGGTGACGGAGTTGCCGTCGACCCGGTTCTTCACTGGCTCACCGCCGTCGCGCTCCTCGCCGCGTGGGCCGTCGGTGCCGAGGTTGTCCTCGGACCGGCGCCGCGCGCGGACCGCCTAGACGTCCCGCTCGATCCAATGGGCGCCGCGTTCAGCCGGCTCGTCGCCGGCTACCCGGACAGCTATGTTCCGGCCGAGCCGGGCGGCCATGAAGTGGTGGCCGCCGCCCCGACGGTGCCCGCCGGTGCCAGGATCCTCAGCGCGCTGCCGTTGGACCGGGCGGGCATCGGCTACGGCCTGCTGTCACCGCTCGCCGCGGGCGGCTCACTGGTGTATGCGAGTCGAGCCGCGAACCTCGACTCCATCGCGGCCGCAGAGCGGGTGACGCACACCGCGGGCGTCGACGCGCCGGGACTACCGCGGCTCGACTAGCGCTGCGCCCACTGCGAGCGCAGCTCGACAAACGGCGTCATCGATGCCGGATCGGCGAGGGCGCCCGGCGACACCGCCCTGTCCAAGGGGACGCCTGCGAGCACCCGCTTCACCGGTACCTCGCACTTCTTGCCGTTGATCGTGCGGGGCACCGAGGGCACCGCGATCACCTCATCGGGCACGTGCCGTGGCGAGAGCTCGGCGCGGGTCAGCCGAAGGACGTCGGCCGTCAGATCCTCGAGGGAGGCGCCGTCACGCACGACGACAAAGAGGAGCAGCTTGCCCTCGCCGGCCTGCGCCGAGGTGTCGATCACGAGCGAGTCGACCACGTCGGGCAGCGACTCGACGACGCGATAGAACTCCGACGTCCCCATGCGCACGCCACCGCGGTTCAGAGTGGCGTCGCTGCGACCGTAGATGACGCACGAGCCGTCAGCGGCGAACTTCACCCAGTCGCCGTGGCGCCACACGCCGGGATAGGCCTCGAAGTACGACGCGCGGAGGCGCGAGCCGTCGCGGTCACCCCAGAACCCGACCGGCATCGACGGCATCGGCGCGGTGATCACGAGCTCCCCCACCTCGTCGACGACCTCATTGCCGTCCACGTCGTATGCCGCAACCGCGCATCCGAGCAGGCTGGCCGGGATCACTCCGGCCCGGACGGGGAGGCTGGGCGCACCGCCGACGAACGCCGTGCAGACGTCGGTGCCGCCCGACAACGACGACAACATCACGTCGTTGCCGATCGAGTCATAGACCCATGCGAAACCCTCGGGCGGCAGCGGCGCTCCCGTCGAACCGACGGTCTTGATGCTGGACAGGTCGGCGTCCTCGGCAGGGCGCAGACCCGCCTTCTCACAGGCCTGGATGAACGGCGCGCCCAAGCCCATGCAGGTGATCCCCGTGCGCTCCGCGAGCCGCCACAGCGCCATCTGGTCGGGGAACGCCGGGTTGCCGTCGTATAGGACGATCGAGGCGCCGACGGCAAGGCCCGACACGAGCAGATTCCACATCATCCAACCGGTCGTGGAGAACCAGAAGAAGCGATCTCCGGGAGCGAGATCGAGGTGCAACGCGAGCTGCTTGGCGTGCTCGAGCAACATGCCCCCGTGCCCGTGCAGGATCGGCTTCGGCAAGCCGGTCGTGCCGGACGAGTAGAGAACCCAGAGCGGGTCGTCGAAGGCCATCGGCTCGAAGGCGATCGTGCCGCCGACAGCCAGCAGCTCTGCCCACGGCGTCGAAGCCGGAAGTGCGGCAGCCTCGTCGAGGTAGGGCACGAGGACTGTGCTGCGCAGCGTCGGCAGCTTTGCGCGCAGCTCGGCAACGGTTCGGGTGATGTCGTACTGCTTGCCGCCGTAGTGATAGCCGTCGACGGTCAGCAGAAGGACCGGCTCGATCTGCGTGAAGCGATCGGCGATTGCGGTGGGGCCGAAGTCCGGGGAGCAGCTCGCCCAGATCGCGCCGAGCGATGCGGTCGCGAGCATCGCGACGAGCGCCTCGAGACCGTTCGGCAACAGCGCGACGACGCGGTCCCCTCGCGCGATCCCCTGGTGCACCATCCAGTTCCGGACACTGGCAACCTGCGTGCGGAGCTCGCGCCAGGTGACCTCGACGAGACGGCCATCCTCACGAGCCGCGACGACCGCCACCTCCTCCGGGCCCACGCGCTGCAACGGGTAGAGCAGGTGCTCCGCGTAGCTCGTCCGGCCGCCCGGGAACCACGTGGCACCCGGCATCTCCCGGTTCGCGAGAACGCGGTCGTACGGAGTGGACCAGCGGATGCCGGCCCACTCGTCGAAGCCTCCCCAGAACTCGTCGAGCTGTTCGATCGACCAGCGGTGCAGCTCGGCGTAGGACGTGACGGTCAGCCCGCGCTCCGACCCGAGCCAGCGCTGGAAGTCGGCAAGGCGTGACGCCGCGATCCGTTCGGCGCTCGGAGCCCACAGCAGATCGCCTTCGCTGACCACGTGCGAAACCTAACGAGTCGGGACGCGACAGCAGCCCGCCGGGCACACGTCGTGCGACGGTCCAAGACCGGAAAGCGCACGCCGCGGCGCGCCGTGATCGAGTCGCTCCCTGACGAGCTCGCGCACCATCGCGACGAACCGGGGATCGGCGGCGGGCGGAGCGGTGCGCCGGAACGCGAGACCGGCTGTCCGGGCTGTTGCCGCGGCAGCGACATCGAGGTCCCAGCGCACCTCGATGTGGTCACTCACGAACCCGATCGGCACGACGATGACATCAGTGGTGTCGCCGGCGCCCAGGTCACGGATCACTGCGTTGACGTCCGGCTCGAGCCAAGGCACGGAGGGAGCGCCGCTCCGGCTGCAGTATGCGAGCCGCCACTCGGCGTCCGGTGCGGCCGCGGCAACGAGAGCCGACGCGGCCTCCAGCTCCGCGACGTACAGACCGCCGTGGGGACCCGCGGCAGCCGCCATCGCGTCCGGGACGGAGTGCGCGACGAAGAGAAGCCTCGTCGTCGCGCGACGGCCCGCATCGATCTCGCCGAGGGCGGCCCGCACGGCGTCGCGCTGCGGCTCGATGAAGCCCGGGTGGTCGAAGTAGTGCCTCAGCTTGTGCAGCTCCGGTGCCGCCGCGCCCAACCCAGCCGCCGCTGCGGCGAGGTCGTCCTGGTACTGCCGGCAGGCGGAGTACGACGCGTAGGCCGACGTGACGAACACCAACGCGTTGCGCACGCCGGCATCCGCCATCTCCCGCACCGCGTCGCCGACGTACGGCGACCAGTGGCGGTTGCCCCAGAACACCGGCAGCTCGATGCCGTGCGCCGAGAGGTCGTCGTCGATCGCTGCGACGAGGGCGCGGTTCTGCGCGTTGATCGGCGAGACCCCGCCGAAGTGCAGGTAGTGCTGTGCGACCTCCTCCAGCCGCGCCGCGGGGACCGCGCGACCGCGCGTGACGTTCTCGAGGAATGGCATCACATCGTCGGGGCCCTCAGGACCGCCGAATGACAGGACGAGCAGCGCGTCGTACATCCCTGCCCCTAGCGCGTGGAACGCGACACGGGTCAGCGGACCGGGTTCGCCTTGAGAAGGTTGCGTGACATCACGAGGCGCTGGATCTGGTTGGTGCCCTCGTAGATCTGCGTGATCTTCGCGTCGCGCATCATCCGCTCGAGCGGGAAGTCACGGGTATAGCCGTATCCGCCGAGCAGCTGGACGCCGTCGGTCGTCACCTCCATGGCGGCATCGGAGGCGAAGCACTTCGCGGCCGCGGACATGAAGGTCAGGTTGGGAGCGAGCCGCTCCGAGAGCGCCGCCGCGGTGTAGATGAGCGACCTTGCCGCCTCGGTCTTCATCGCCATGTCGGCGAGCATGAAGGACACGCCCTGGAACTCCGCGATCGGCTTACCGAACTGCTTGCGCTCCTGGACGTAGCGAGTGCAGTAGTCGACCGCACCTTGGGCGATGCCGAGTGCCTGCGCGCCGATCGTCAGCCGGGTGTGATCGAGCGTCCGCAGCGCCGTCTTGAAACCGGTGCCCTGCTCGCCGATCATCCGATCGGCCGGGATCCGGACGTTGTCGAAGTAGACCTCGGCGGTGGGGGAACCCTTGATGCCGAGCTTCTTCTCCGGCGCGCCGAAGCTGACGCCGCCGTCTTCCTTCTCGACGACGAACGCCGAGATGCCGTTCGCGCCGCGGTCCGGATCGGTCACCGCCATCACCGTGTAGAACTTCGAGACCCCGGCATTGGTGATCCATCGCTTGACGCCGTTGAGAACCCAGGTGTCGCGGTCACGCTCCGCCCGCGTCTTCATTCCCGCGGCATCGCTGCCTGCCTCCGGCTCGGACAGGCAGTAGCTGAACATGCCCTCGCCGCCGGCGAGTCTCGGCAGGTACGCCTTCTTCAGCTCGTCACTGCCCGACAGCATCAGGCCCATCGTGCCCAGCTTGTTGACCGCAGGGATGAGAGCCGATGCCGCGCAGGCCCGGGACACCTCCTCGATGACGATTGCCGACGCAATAGCGTCGGCTCCGACGCCGTCGTACTGCTCGGGGACGTGGACGGCGTGCAGCTCGGCCGCGACCAGCGCATCGTGGACGTCCCACGGGAACTCGGCGGCCTCGTCGATCTCCGCCGCTCGCGGCGCGATCTTGTCGTCGGCGAGCTCGCGCACCGTCTTGCGGAGCAGCTCGTGCTCCTCGGGGAGGGTGTAGAGATCGAACCCTGGATTCACCCTCACATCGTAGGTGTCGCTACTAGGACGTCCTCCTACCGCTCGCCCTTTACCCTGGCCTGGTGGCCGCTCCCAGGATGACGGTGCTCGGCACCGGCTACCTCGGTGCCACCCATGCGGTGTGCATGGCGTCGCTGGGCTTCGACGTTCTCGGCCTGGATGTCGACCCGGCCAAGATCGCGCGGCTGTCAAACGGCGAGGTGCCCTTCTACGAACCCGGGCTGGAACCACTCCTTCGCAAGACCCTCGCGAGCGGACGGTTGCGGTTCACGACGTCGTACGAGGAGGTTGCGGAGTTCGGCGACGTCCACTTCCTGTGCGTCGGGACGCCGCAGAAGGACAACGAGTACGCCGCCGACCTCGACTACGTCTACACGGCGGTGACGACCCTCGCGCCGCTGCTCACACGCCCGTGCACCTTCGCCGGCAAGTCGACCGTGCCGGTCGGGACCGCCGAGCGGATCGCCTCCCGGATCGCGGCCTCGGCGCCGGCGGGCGACGATGTCGAGGTCGTGTGGAACCCCGAGTTCCTCCGCGAGGGGTTCGCGGTGGACGACACATTGCATCCGGACCGCCTCGTGTTCGGTGTCGACTCGCAGCGCGGCGAGCAGGCGATGCGCGAGGCGTTCGCGCCGGTGATCGCCGGGGGCACTCCCGTCGTCGTGACCGACCTCGCCACCGCGCAGCTGGTCAAGGTCGCAGCCAACGCCTTTCTCGCCACGAAAATCTCGTTCATCAACGCGATGGCGGAGGTGTGCGAGGCCACGCACGCCGACGTCACCAAGCTCTCCGAAGCGCTGTCACACGACTCGCGCATCGGCGGCCGTTTCCTGCATGCCGGCCTGGGCTTCGGCGGTGGGTGCCTGCCGAAGGACATCCGGGCCTTCATGGCGCGCGCGGGCGAGCTCGGAGTCGACCAGGCGCTGACCTTCCTCACAGAGGTCGACGCGATCAACCTTCGCCGCCGCGCCCGAATGGTCGACCTCGCCCGCGAGCTGCTCGACGACACGATGGCCCATCGACGGATCGCGATTCTCGGCGCCGCGTTCAAGCCCAACAGCGACGACATCCGCGACTCCCCCGCGCTCGACGTCGCGACACGCCTGCACCACGCCGGCGCCGATGTGGTGGTCTACGACCCGGCGGCGATGGACAACGCCCGGATCCGCTATCCCGACCTGACCTACGCCGCCTCCACCCTGGAGGCGGCGCACGGCGCTCACCTGGTGCTGCTGCTGACCGAGTGGCTGGAGTTCCGCGAAGCCGACCCGGCCGTTCTCGCCGAGGTCGTCGCCGCGCCCAACATCGTCGATGGCCGAAACGCCCTGGACCCGGATCGCTGGCGCGCGGCCGGCTGGACCTACCGGGCCCTCGGCCGCCCCTAGCGCGCCACGCCCCTGTCGTGGGCGACGGACCCCTCGGTCGGCTCGCCCACTAGGAAACAATCACCCGACTGCCGACATTTAGCGTGACGAAGTTCGGGGTAGACCAGTCGGTGATGGATCACAACCGCTTGACGAGCAGCGGCCGACGCGAGTTCGACATCGCGCTGCGCCTGCTCTCCGACGGCGTCCCGCTCTCCTTGCTCATCGATCTCGCGTCCCCGCCGCACTCCGACGAGATCTACCGCGCCGAGCTCGGCGACTCCGAATGGCTGGCGGGCGCGCCCGCCTGACCCGCGTCGTCGGCTTCCGCCATCCGGCGGATCGCCAGCCGG
>JAICMG010000205.1 GCA_025929365.1 Frankiaceae bacterium | reverse complement strand
TTCGAGTCGCGCCAGTGCCGCGCGACGGGGAACTCGTTCATGAAGCCGTAGCCGCCGAACACCTGCGTCGCGTCGCGGGCGTTGTCGACCGCGATCGTGGAGGAGTAGAGCTTCGCGATCGCCGCTTCGCGCTTGAACGGCGGGCCGGCCAGCATCCGCGAGGCGGCGTCGCGGTACGTGCACCTGGCGACGTGGGCGCGCATCTCCATGTCGGCGATGCGGAATGCCACCGCCTGGTTGCTCCCGATCGGTGCCCCGAACGCCTCGCGCTCCTTGGCGTAGCGGACCGCCTCCTCGACGCATCCCTGTGCCAGCCCGACGGCGACCGCGGCGATCGCGATACGACCCTCGTCGAGGGTCGAGAGGAACTGGGCGTAGCCCTCGCCGCGACGGCCCAGCACGTTGCTGGTGGGAACCCGGCAGTCCCGAAACGACAGCTCGCGAGTGTCGCTCGCGTGCCAGCCGACCTTGTCGTACTTGTTCGACGCGGTGAACCCTTCGCAGGGCACCGGCACCATGATCGACGTCAGCTCCGGCTTGCGGTCGGTGCGCGCGCCGGTCCGGCACAGCACCGTGACCAGGGTGGTGATGTCGGTGCCCGAGTTGGTGATGAACGCCTTCGTGCCGTTGAGCACCCACTCGTCGCCGTCGAGCACCGCGCTGGTCCGCGAGTTGCCCGCATCGGATCCGCCGCCGGGCTCGGTCAGGCCGAACGCGGCCAGCGCCTCACCCCTGCACAGGGCCGGCAGCCATTCCTGGCGCTGTTCCTCCGTGCCGAACCGGTACACCGGCATCGATCCGAGTCCGACCGCGGCCTCGAGCGTGATCGCCACACTCGAGTCGACCCTCGCAAGCTCCTCGATGGCCAAGCACAGGGCCAGGAAGTCCCCGCCCATGCCGCCGTACTCCTCGGGGAACGGCAACCCGAACAACCCCATCTCCCCCATCGCGGCGACGACCGCGTAGGGGAACTCTCCTGTCCGGTCGGCTTCGGCGGCCTGCGGTGCCACCACCTCGCGGGCGAAGGTCTCGACGCTCTTGCGCAGCGCTTCGTGCTCTTCGCTCAGCCGGTGATCCACATCTCGATTTTCGCATGATTCTTAGGGCGGGCTCAGGTGAGACCCGTACCCTCGAGCAGTGGTCCACGCCCGGGTCAGACACCTCTACCTGACCTTCGAGCACCTCATCCACGAGATCGCCAAGTTCGGCGTGGTCGGAGCAGCCGCCTTCGTCCTGACCACGGTCCTCAACAACCTCTTCCACTTCGCGCTGAATCTCGGGCCGCTCACCAGCTTCGGTCTGGCGACGATCATCGCCGCCACCGCGTCGTACTTCGCGAATCGCCACTGGACCTGGAAGCACAAGGACGACATCGGCCTCGGGCGGGGGCTGTCCATGTTCCTGGTCCTGTCGACGGTCGGCCTTGCGATCTCCGAGGTTCCGGTCGGCTTCAGCGAGTACGCCCTCGGCCTGCACTCGAAGATTGCCTACAACATCTCCTCGACGCTGATCGGGACGGCGCTCGGCACGGTGTGGCGGTTCTGGTCATTCCGGAAGTGGGTCTTCCTCGAGCCCGATCCCGCGCGAACCGAGGACGCCGCCGAGTCCGCGCTCGTCTAGGCATCCCACCTGGACCTAGACCGGCGTTACGCCGTGTCGCCGATGCGAGAAGCTGCGGTCCTTCTTGCGGTACGCCGCGAACCGCCTGATCAGGTCGTGACGTAGCTGCTCAGGCTCGACGATCGCGTCGACCACGAGCTCGCTGGCGAGATGGACGATGTCGATGTCCTGCTCGTACTCCTCGCGCAGCTTCATCACGTAGGCCTCGCGCTCAGCCTCGTCCTCGATCTTCTGAATCCGGTGGTAGTGCACGGCGTTGATGGCCGCCTCGGCTCCCATCACGGCAATCTTCGCGGTAGGGAGCGCAATCGTCGCGTCGGGCCCGAACGCCGGTCCGGACATCGCGTAGAGCCCCGCGCCGTATGCCTTGCGCACGATCACCGAGATCTTCGGGACGGTGGCCTCCGAGACCGCCGTGATCAGCTTCGCGCCGTGGCGGATGATGCCCTGTCGCTCCACCGCGGTGCCAACCATGAATCCGGGCACATCCGCGAGGAAGAGCAGCGGGACGTTGAACGCGTCGCAGAGCTGGATGAACCGCGCGCCCTTGTCCGAAGAGTCGACGAACAGCACGCCGCCTTTGACCAGGGGGTTGTTCGCGACGACGCCGACGACTTCGCCGTCGAGTCGGCCGAACCCGACGATCAGCTCCTTCGCCCACAGCTCGTGAACCGGCAGGAAGGACCCCTCGTCGAGCAGCGCCGCGACGTACTTGCGCATGTCATAGGCCTGCCGGTCGTTCTCGGGAACCATCGCGCGGAGGTCGCCTGGGCCGGCCTCCGCGGCCGGCGCCGCCGGCGGCTCGCCCTGCCAGTTCGACGGGAGGTAGGACAGATACCGCTTGACCGTCTCGATCGCGCTCGGCTCGTCCGGGGCGAGGAAATGACCGACACCCGAGACGCTGCAGTGCATCCGCGCGCCGCCCATCTCCTCGAGCGTCGTCTGTTCCCCGACCACCATCTCGACCATCCGGGCGGAGCCGAGGTACATCGAGGCGTTGCCTTCGACCATGACGACCACATCGCAGAAGGCGGGGATGTAGGCCCCTCCCGCGGCACTCGGCCCGAACAGCGCACAGACCTGTGGGATCGCGCCACTCGCCCGGACCTGGTTGTAGAAGATGCGCCCGGCGTGACGGCGACCAGGGAACATCTGCACCTGGTCGGTGATCCTCGCCCCGGCCGAGTCGACCAGCCACACCATCGGGACGCCGAGCGTGTACGCCTGCTCGATCGTGCGCACGATCTTCTCGACGGTGCGCACACCCCACGAACCGGCCTTCACGGTGGAGTCGTTGGCCATGAGGCACACCTGGCGGCCGGCGATGCGCGCGGTGCCAGTGATGACACCGTCCGCCGGCAGGTCGCCGGCCAAGGCGTTGGCGAACTCGCCGTCCTCGATGAACGAGTCCTCGTCCACCAGCAACCGAATCCGCTCGCGCGCGAAGAGCTTTCCCTTCTCGGCGTTCGCGGCGTGGTACTTCTCATCGCCGCCCCGCGCGATCTCGTCGCGGAGCTTCCGGATGTCAGCCACGGAGGTGAGGCTACGGGAGCGCGCGCTGCATCATCAGGACGTCCCACCACTGGTCGAACTTTCGCCCGACCTCGGACATCGTCCCGACGTCCTCGAACCCGAACCGGCGGTGCAGCGCAACCGAGGCCGGGTTGGGCTGTGTGATCGCGGCGTACGCACGGTGCACCGGCTGCGCCCGGAGCTCGGCGAACAGGCGCTCGTAGAGGACGGAACCGATGCCGCCCCCGATCGCGTGGGGACGCAGGTAGACCGTCACCTCGACGGACGGGTCGTACGCCGCCTTCGGGCGAAAGCGGCTGCTGCTCGCGTAACCGACCACCTCGCCGTCATCGACCGCGACGAGCAGTCGGTACGGGCCGGGCCCGGCGTACTGGTGGAACCAGGCCCGACGCGTGTCGACCGTGAACGGTTCGATGTCGAAGGTCGCCGGCGAGTGCTCGACGTAGTGGTTGTAGATCGACGTGAGGACCGGAAGGTCGGCACCGACCGCGTCGCGGACCTCGGTCACACCCGTGTCGTGCGGGTGCGCGGACCAGCGCGAAGGACCTGACTCGGCAGCGTGCGCCCGACGATCCGCTCGGCGGTCGCGGCGGCGTCGATCATGGCGTCGAGATCGATCCCCGTGGACACTCCCATGTCCTCCACCATGTGGATCAGCTCTTCGGTCGCGACGTTGCCGCTCGCACCCGGCGCGTACGGACATCCACCGAGCCCACCGACGCTCGCGTCGAAGTCGTCGACTCCGAGCTGCATCGCGGCCAGCACGTTCGCGAGCCCCGTGCCGCGGGTGTTGTGGAAGTGCAGGTTGAGCGAAACGTCGGGGTTTGCCATCCGTAAGTCGCCGACGAGACGGGTCACCCGGCCGGGAGTGGCCATCCCTGTGGTGTCGCCGAAGGCGATCCCGTCAGCTCCATCACGAACCGCTCGCCCGGCCACCGACACCACGCGATCTGCCGCGACGTCGCCCTCGTACGGGCAACCCCACGCCGTGGCAACGATCACCTGGACTCGACCGTCCATGCCGTGCACCAGGCTGATCAGCTCGGCGATCTCGTCCAGCGACTCTTCGGTGCTCCGGTTGATGTTCTTGCGGTTGTGCGTGTCCGACGCGGACACCACGACTTCGATGTCGCGGAAGCCCGCGCTGAGCGCGCGCTGTGCGCCACGCAGGTTGGGAACGAGCGCGGAGTA
>JAICMG010000112.1 GCA_025929365.1 Frankiaceae bacterium | reverse complement strand
TGGTGCAGACCTGCCACAAGCGCGGTGCCTTCGCGATGGGTGGCATGGCGGCGTTCATCCCGAGCCGCAAGGACCCGGAGATCAACAAGGTCGCGCTGGAGAAGGTCGCGGCGGACAAGAAGCGGGAGGCCAACGACGGCTTCGACGGCACGTGGGTGGCGCACCCCGACCTCGTGCCGGTCGCGATGGCGGAGTTCGACGCGGTGCTCGGCGACAAGCCGAACCAGATCGACAAGCTCCGGCCCGAGGTCAACGTCAGCGCGGCCGACATCCTGGCTGCGGACAAGACGCCGGGCGACCAGACGGCGGCCGGATTGCGCACGAACGTCGACGTCGGCATCCGCTACATCGAGTCCTGGCTTCGTGGGGTCGGCGCCGCGGCGATTCACAACCTCATGGAGGACGCCGCGACCGCGGAGATCTCCCGCTCGCAGGTGTGGCAGTGGGTGCACAACGACGTCGTGCTGTCCGACACCGGCGAGCAGGTCACCGCAGATCTGGTCCGCAAGGTCATCGACGACGTGATGGCGGAGATCCGCGGCGAGGCCGGCGAGGAGGCGTTCGAGAAGGGGCGGTGGGCCGATGCTCGCAACGTGTTCGAGCAGGTCGCCCTGGCCGACGACTTCGTCGACTTCCTGACCTTGCCGGCGTACGCCCTGCTCGACTAGGTCGGCGCCCGCACCGCGAGGTAGACGTTGAGGGCGCATGGAGCACCTGTGGCGGCCACCTACGTCGACCTCGGCGAAGATCACCGCCGCCGGGGAGCGGAAAGCGCCGCAAGCGGCGGCCATCCCCGGGTCGTTGCGGGTTTTGACCTAACGTCTCGCACATGACCGCGCTGGCTGAGCTCACCGCCGACTGCCGTGCGCGCCTGAAGCCGAGCCAGGTCATCACCGAGCCGGCTGAGCTTCGCACCTACGAGTGCGACGGGCTGTCGTCGTACCGGAGCACGCCTGGCGTGGTCGTCCTCGCCGAGTCCACCGACGACATCGCGTACGTCGTCGGGCGGTGCGCGGCGCTGGGGGTTCCGTTCGTCGCGCGCGGCTCGGGCACGGGGTTGTCGGGCGGGGCGCTCCCGCGCACCGACGGCGTCCTCATCGTGACGTCACGGCTCAACCGCATCGTTCACCTCGCGCCGGACGACGAACGTGCCGTCGTCGAGCCAGGGGTCATCAACGCGAACCTCACGAGCGCGGCGGCGCCGCACGGGTACTACTACGCGCCGGACCCCTCCAGCCAGCAGGTGTGCTCGATCGGCGGGAACGTCGCGGAGAACTCCGGCGGCGCGCACTGCTTGAAGTACGGCTTCACCGCACACCACGTGACCGGGCTCGAGGTGGTGATGCCGGACGGGTCGACCGAGCAGTTCGGCGGGATGGCGCCCGATCCTGTCGGCTACGACGTGGTGGGCGCGGTCGTCGGCAGCGAGGGAACCCTCGGGGTGGTGACGGAGGTGACTGTCCGGCTGCTGCGTACCCCACAGTCCGTGCAGACGGTCCTGGCTGCCTTCCGGACCATCGAGGCCGCGGGCGACGCGGTGAGCGCCATCATCGCCGCGGGTGTCCTGCCCGCCGCGATCGAGTTGATGGACGCCCTCGCGATCGAGGCGGCCGAGGCCGCGGTGCACCCCAACTACCCGGCCGGCGCCGGAGCAGTGCTGATCGTGGAGCTCGACGGTCCGAGCTGCGAGGTCGTGGCTCAGCTCGCGGATGTCGAACGCTTGTGCCTATCGGCACAGGCGTTCGACATCCGCATTGCCGATGGCGAGGCGGAGCGCGGGTTGATCTGGAAGGGCCGCAAGTCGGCGTTCGCGGCGGTCGGGCGGATCAGTCCCGACTACATCGTCCAGGACGGCGTCATCCCCCGAACCGCCCTCGCCGAGGTGCTGCAGGCGATCGACGACGTCGCGGCAGAAGCCGGCCTACGGGTCGCAAACGTGTTTCATGCCGGCGACGGCAACCTGCACCCGCTGGTCCTCTTCGACGAGTCCCAAGGCGAGACCGAGCGTGCGGAAGCGGTGTCCAACCGGATCATCGAGCTTTGTCTCGAACACGGCGGTTCGATCACGGGGGAGCACGGCGTCGGCCACGACAAGGTCGTGCACATGGGCAAGATGTTCTCGCCGGTCGATCTCGATGTGATGCAGCTCGTCCGCTGCGCATTCGACCCGGCCGGGATCTCCAACCCCGGCAAGGTCTTCCCGACGCCGCGACTGTGTGGCGAACGCCCGGGCCGTCGCAGCGGCGCGCACCCGCTCCAGCAGGCGGGCGTTGCGGATGTCTTCTGACTTGTTCCGCCCGACCTCCATCGAGCGGCTCGGCGAGATGCTCGCGACCGCCTCCGGCGATGGCCGCACAGTGGGCATCCGCGGCGCGGGCTCGAAGGAGACGTGGGGCGCCGCGGGTGTCGAACCCGACGTCGTGCTCAGCACTCGAGGATTGGACCGGATCGTCGAACATGCCGCCGGCGACCTCGTCATCACGGTCGAGGCGGGAGTCGCGCTCGCGGAGGTGCAGCGGACGGTCGGTTCTGCGGGTCAGTGGCTCGCCCTCGATCCACCCGAGCCGGGAGCGACGGTGGGCGGCGTCATCGCCACCGCGGCAACCGGCCCGCGCCGACTGCGCTTCGGCACACCGAGAGACCTGCTGATCGGCATCACCGTCGTGCTCGCCGACGGCACCGTCGCACGCTCAGGCGGCAAGGTCGTGAAGAACGTCGCGGGCTACGACCTCGGCAAGCTCTTCACCGGATCGTTCGGCACACTCGGCGTCATCGCGGAGTGCACCTTCCGGCTGCACCCGCGCCCGCCCGCACTCCGCGTCGTCACGACGAGCACCGACGATCCGTCCGCCGCGTTGCAGGCGGTCACCAAGACGGGCGCGGAGCCGACCGCGGCCGAGTGGGATGGATCGACGCTGACCACCGTCTTCGAGTCGATCGAGTCGGCGGCCGAGCAGCAGGCGGACTGGGTGGTCGGCGCGATCGGTGGCGACGCCGGCTCGGCTCTGCCGCCGGGGTTCGGGGCGAGGCCGTGGGAGGGGATGGCGGTCGGGCTCAAGCTCACGCACCGGATCGGCGCGATGTGCGAGGCGCTCGCTGTGCTCGCGCGCGCCCTTCCGGATGCGGTTGTGCGCGCTCATGTCGGCTCCGGCGTAGTGCTTGCCGGCGTCGATCCCGGTGCGCTCGCCGCGCTCGAGTCGCTTCGCTCCTCGATTGCGGGCCTCGGCGGTCAGGTCGTCGTCGCGTGCGCTCCCGACGACGTCAAGCGCGATGTCGACGTGTGGGGGCCGGTGCGCGGGCTCGCGGTGATGCGGCGGCTCAAGGAGCAGTTCGATCCGGACGGGCTGATGTGCCCAGGGCGCTTCGTGGTGACGCCATGACCACCGAGAAGCGTGAGCTGATCGCGGACTGCGTGCATTGCGGGTTCTGCCTGCCGACCTGTCCGACGTACCTGTTGTGGGGCGAGGAGATGGACTCGCCCCGGGGCCGCATCTACCTGATGAAGAACGTGCTGGACGGCGCTCCGCTCGACGACAGCACGGTGCAGCACTTCGACGCGTGCCTCGGGTGCATGGCGTGCGTGACGGCCTGCCCCTCGGGGGTGCAGTACGACGCGTTGATCGAGACGACACGCGCCGAGGTCGAGCAGACGGTCCACCGCAGCAAACGAGATGCGGCGTTGCGAAAGATGATCTTTGCGCTGTTCCCGTATCCGCGTCGGCTTCGCGCGACGCGCGGGCTGCTGCGCGGCTACCAGGCGATCGGGGTGCAGCGTCTCGTCCGCAAGCGCATGCGCGGCACGTTGACGACGATGGCGGGTCTCGTCCCACCGCTCGGTCCGCGGCAGGCTGTGCCTGCCGTTACGCCTCCCGTCGGGCCGAAGCGGATGCGCGTGGGAATGCTGCTCGGCTGCGTGCAGCGAGAGTTCTTCCCGGGCGTCAACGCCGCGACAGTGCGGGTGCTCGCGGCCGAGGGTTGCGAAGTCGTGGTGCCACCGAAGCAGCAGTGCTGCGGTGCGCTGTCGGTGCACTCAGGCCGTGAGTCCGAAGCGGTCGCTCGCGCGAAGCGGTTGATCGCGGAGTTCGAGACCGCCGACGTCGAGGCGGTCGTCATCAACGCCGCGGGCTGCGGCTCGTCGATGAAGGAGTACGGCCGGCTGTTGGCGGATGACCCGGCGTGGGCCTCCCGCGCGGCTGCGTTCTCCGGGAAGTGCCGCGACGTCAGCGAGCTGCTCTGCGAGCTGGGACCGGTCGCAACACGCCACCCGCTCCCGGTGGTCGCGGCCTACCACGACGCGTGTCATCTCTCGCACGCCCAAGGAGTGCGCGTGCAGCCTCGGGAGCTGCTCGCCGCGATTCCGGGCATCGTGCTGCAAGAGATCCCCGAGGCAGACATCTGCTGTGGTTCGGCGGGCGTCTACAACCTGCTCAACCCGGAACCGGCGCGAGCACTGGGGGAGCGCAAGGCCGCGAATGTGCGTGCTACCGGCGCGGATCTGCTGGTCACGGCGAATCCGGGCTGCCTGATGCAGATCGACGCAGCGCTTCGTCGCGACGGTGGGCCGATCGCTCTCGCGCACACGATCGAGGTGCTCGATGCCTCAATTCGTGGTGCGGATATTCGCTCATTGGGGGTCACCACCGACCGCTAGTGTCGGGCGCCGTGGCACGAGCGAAGCAGCAGGATCACGCGATCATCGCCGAGGGCGTCTACAAGGCGTTCGGCAAGGTCAAGGCGCTCGACGGCATCGACCTGGCGGTACCGCGCGGCAGCGTCCTCGGCGTGCTCGGGCCCAACGGCGCCGGCAAGACCACCGCGGTCAAGATCCTCACGACGTTGCTCTCGCCCGACGCCGGTCGCGTCGTCGTCGACGGCCGGGATGTTCTGAAGGATCCTGCGGGGGTCCGCAGCCGGATCGGTCTGGCCGGCCAGTCGGCTGCCATCGTGGAGGAGTTCAGCGGGCGGGAGAACCTCGAGCTGATCGGCCGGCTGTTCCACATGAGCGCCAAGGGCTCCCGCGACCGTGCGACCGAGCTGCTCGAGAGCTTCGGTCTCACGGACGCGAAGGATCGGCGGGCCAAGACCTACTCGGGCGGGATGATGCGCCGCCTCGACCTTGCTGCGTCCTTGGTGAACAAGCCGAACGTGCTGTTCCTGGACGAGCCGACCACCGGTCTGGACCCGCGGGCGCGTTCGGACATGTGGGGCGTGATTCGCGAGCTGGTCGCCGCCCAGACGACGGTGCTGCTGACGACGCAGTACCTCGAAGAGGCCGACGAGCTCGCCGACAACATCGTGGTCTTCAACCACGGCCGGGTGATCGCACAAGGCACGGCGGACGACCTCAAGGACACGATCGGCGGCGACGTCGTCGAGTTCACCGTGACCGACCCGCGCAAGCTGACGAGTGCGGTCCGCGCCGTCACCGGTTGCGGTGACGGCGATCCGGAGGTCGACAAGGACAAGGGCGAGATCACCGTCCGGGCGGGCCGCAACGGGTCCGGCGTACTCCTCGACGTGGTGCGACAACTCGATGCGAAGCGCATCAAGGTGATGGGGCTGGGGGTGCGTCGCCCTTCGCTCGACGACGTCTTCCTTGCGTTGACCGGCCACCGCGCCGAAGAGGACGGCTCGTTGAATGCCGAAACTTCGAAGGAGGCATCCGGTGAGTGACCTGACCGTGACCGACCGGATCGGCTGGTCGGCGTACGACGCCCTGGTCATGGCGCGCCGCAACCTGATGATCTGGTTCAAGGTGCCGGCGTTCATCGTCTTCACCGTCGTGCAGCCGGTGATGTTCACCTTGCTGTTCCGCTATGTGTTCGGCGGCGCGATTCTCACCAACACCCACGGCTATGTGAACTACCTTCTTCCGGGCGTCATCGGTCAGACCGCGGCGTTCACCTCGTTCGGCACGGCGATATCGCTCGCGATGGAGCTGAAGACCGGCGTCCTGGACCGGCTTCGGGCGATGCCGATCGCGCGCAGCGCGGTGCTACTGGGCCGGCTGGGGGCTGACATCGTCCGCTTGCTCGTCACGTTGCTGACCATCATCGGCGTCGGCTACGCCGTGGGCTTCCGGTTCCGAAACGGCATCGGCGGGGCGTTCGGGTTGCTGGGGTTGGCGCTGCTCCTCGGCGTCGCGACCTGTTGCATCTCGGCGTTCATCGGGCTCGCGATCAAGGACGAGGAGTCGGTGCAGGCGTTCGGGCTGATCTGGGTCTTTCCGCTCACGTTCGTCAGCTCGGCCTTCGTCCCGGTCCAGACGATGCCCGGGTGGATGCAGGCCTTTGCCAACAACCAGCCGATCACTCAGATCGTCGACGCGATGCGGGCGCTGGCGCTCGGCACGTCGACCGGCAACCACGTCTGGGTGGGCATCCTCTGGATGGTCGGGATCATGGCGGTCTTCATCCCGCTCGCGGTGCGGACCTACCGCAAGGCCTGACCGCCGGGGGCGTGTCAAAACCGGACATCAGTCTCAGGAGCCTCTACCGTTTCACCCTGTGAGCCTCGCCGTCGACTTCGCCCCGGCCGCGGTGGTCGCGCGCCTGGAAGCGGTCGAGGTACGCCGAGGCGGCGCGGTCGCGCTGCATCCGCTGGAGTGGCAGATCCACGCCGGCGAACGGTGGGTCGTGATCGGGGCCAACGGCGCCGGCAAGAGCACGCTGCTCGCCACCGTGGCCGGTGCTATGCGACCGACTTCCGGGCGGGTGCATGTCCTGGGCGAGTACCTCGACGACGCCGACCTGGATGAGCTGTTGCCGCGGGTCGGCTGGGCGAGCGCGTACCTGGCGGACCTGCTCCCGGCCGACGAGCTGGTCCTCGATGTCGTTCTCACCGCCTCGCAGGCATGCCTGTGCCGTGCCGAGGAGGACTACCCGGCGGTCGACGTGGCCCGGGCATGCGAGCTGCTGTCCTGGGTCGGCGCCCGGCGGCTGATCGAGCGTCCTTTCGGGACGCTGTCAGAGGGTGAGCGCAAGCGGGTGCAGCTGGCGCGGGCGCTGATGACCGACCCGGAGCTCCTGCTGCTCGACGAACCCGCCGCGGGACTCGACCTGGGTGGCCGCGAGGCGTTGCTGCGGACATTGAGCCGGCTGGCGGAGGATCCCGACGGACCCGTGCAGGTCCTCGTCTCCCACCACGTCGAGGAGATCCCCTCCGGCATCACCCACGCCCTGCTGCTCCGCGAGGGGCGGGTCGTCGCGGCAGGGCCGATCGCCTCGGCGCTCACGTCCGCATCGCTGTCGGCGACGTTCGGGATGCCGCTTAGGGTGCTCTCATCGAACGGCCGGTGGACCGCCCGTATTGCGTAGCCGCTGACGGGTAGACAGTTCGTCCGATGGGCAGGTCTTGAGCATGGCCCGCGTCGACCTTCCGGTCGTCCTGCTCTCTCATCGGGGGCCGGCGTCCTTCCAGCGCACCCCCTCCGGGCTCACCATCAAGCGCAGCGCCGGCGGCCTCGTCACGGCGCTGATGGGTCTCGCGGAGCATCTCGATCGCGCGGTGTGGGTGTGCGCGGCGACGACGTCTGCCGACGCCGTCGTCGCAACCGAACATGAAGGCCACGCCGTCGAGATCGCGTTCGATCCCGAGCCGCAGCTTGTCGACGCCGGCCACGAAGGCGAAGCGCCCACGATCAGCGTGCGGTACGTCGAGGTCGACCCGCAGCGTCACGACGCCTTCTACATGCAGATCGCCAACCCGCTGCTGTGGTTCGTCCAGCACGGGCTGTACGGCCTGGCAACGGCGCCGACGATCACCTCCGAGACCAAGCGGGCCTTCGTCGACGGCTACGTGGCGGTCAACGCCCAGTTCGCCGACGCGGTTGCGGAGGAGGTGGAAGCCCAGGGCGGCAAGGTCCTCGTCCTGCTGCAGGACTACCACTTCTACCTCGTCGCGGAGCGGGTTCGTCAGCGCTGCCCCGACGCTCTGATCAGCCATTTCGTCCACATTCCATGGCCGAGCCCGGACGAGTGGCGGGTGCTCCCGCCCGACATGCGCGAGCCGTTGCTTCGCGGGTTGCTCGGTGCCGACGTCGTCGCCTTCCACACCAGGCGCTTCGCCCGCAACTTCCTCGTGTGCGCGCGGGAGATCCTGGACCTCCCGGTCGACCTGGACGCCGGCACGGTTGAGGTCGACGGCCGGGTGGTCGTCGCCCGGCAGTACCCGATCTCGATCGACGTCGATGCCGTGGAGAAGCTCGCAGCGAGCGAAGAGGTCGCTCGCCACCAGGTCGCCATCCAGGACCAGCACATCACCGACGGGGAGCGGGGCGAGCGGCAGCTGATCGTGCGCGTCGACCGCACCGATCCCTCAAAGAACATCGTGCGCGGGTTCCAGGCCTACGACCTGCTCTTGGACCAGCATCCGGAGCTGCGCGGCCGGGTCACCTTCCTCGCGTCACTGATGCCGAGCCGGACCGACGTCCCCGAGTACGGCGACTACCTGGCCGCGGTGGGGGCGATCGTCGCGGAGGTCAACGCCCGGCACGCGGTCGGCGGCTGGCAGCCGATCGACTTGCGGCTCCAGGAGGATCTTGCCTTCGCGGTCGCGGCGTACCAGGTGGCTGACGTGCTTGTCGTCAACGCGGTCAACGACGGCATGAACCTTGTCGCCAAGGAGGCAGTGCTCGTCAATGCCCGGGATGGCGTGCTGCTGCTGAGCGAGAACACCGGGGCTCATGAGGAGCTCGGGGACTACGCCCTCACCGTTCACCCGTTCGACGTGCAGCAGCAGGCTGATGCGATGTACCGGGCCCTGACCATGCCCGCTGCGCAGCGGCACCGGATGCTCGCCGACGCGGCGCAGGTCGTGCGGGACTACGACGTGGAGCGATGGCTGCGGCGACAGATCGACGATCTCGCCGATCGGATTCCCGACTAGGCGTCGGCGAGGGCACCTTCGCTGTCGTGGATCTCGACCGCCACCTGACGAAGCTGGGCGGCGTGCTGGCGACCGTGGTGGCCGCAGAACAGCAGGTCCCCACCACCGGGCAGCACGGCGCGCACGATCGCCCGCGCTCCGCACCGGTCGCAGCGGTCAGCCGGGGAGAGCGTGGGGGCCTCGGTCGTGGTGGTTGTCATCACTCCCATACAACACCAGTTGGGCAAACGGGATTCCGCGGCGCGCCGTGACGGAAACCACATTGGCGGGGTGACGCTCAGCGGGGAGGAGCGGCGAAGATAAGGTCATCCGGCGGTGCGGGGAACCCGCGCGCAGCCGAATGTGGAGAAGGGACGGCCGCCCGAACATGGCGACGCAGACGGTGGCGACGCAGACCGACAGACCGACCGCCAGGGCGGCGATAAAGGCCAGACACCTGCGGACCGACCGCTGGTGGGTCGACCCGCTGATCACCTTCATCGTCTTCAGCGCCTTCGTGATCTACGGCACGTGGGCCGCGTTCGACCACGCGACGGTGTACGGCAACGGCGCCCCCCACCAGTGGTTCTACTCAAAGCCGTACCTGTCGCCGTTCTACTCGCCGTGCTTCGCCGACGGCTGCCCGAGCGACGTGAACTGGGGCGCGGTCGACATCTGGCACTGGTTGTCCCCGGCGCTCTACATCCTGATCATCCCGCTGGGCTTCCGGGCTACCTGTTACTACTACCGGCGGGCCTACTACCGGGCGTACTGGTTCTCACCACCCGCATGCGCCGTGGCCGAGCCGCACACCAAGTACACCGGCGAGACCCGGTTCCCCCTGCTCGCGCAGAACCTGCACCGGTACTTCTGGTACGGCAGCCTCATCGTCGGTGGCGTTCTTGCGTACGACTCCGTGACCGCCTTCATCTACACCGACCACGGCTACCACTTCTTCATCGGCATCGGGTCCTTCGTGCTCCTGATCAACACGATCCTGATCTGGGGCTATCTGCTCGGCTGCCACTCCTGCCGCCACATCACCGCGGGCCGGATCAACAACTTCTCCAAGCACCCGCTGCGCTATCGCTGGTGGACGCTGGTGTCGAAGCTCAACCACTGGCACCGGCATTGGGCCTGGGCGTCCCTGATCTGGATCGCACTTGCCGACCTGTACATCCGGCTGGTCTCCAACGGGACCATCACCGACGTCCACCACATCTTCTAGGCGACGACGATGGCTGCTGTATCCAATGGCGCGCAAAGCGCGACCGAGGTTCACGACTACGACGTCGTCGTCATCGGCGCCGGTGGCTCCGGACTGCGGGCCGCGATC
>JAICMG010000056.1 GCA_025929365.1 Frankiaceae bacterium | reverse complement strand
GTGGCGTCGACGGGCCGTGCAGAGTCGGCGACGGAGGGTTGTTGCTGCTGCCGACGCCGGCGATGCCTATGGCGCCTCCGGCGACGAGCAATGCGGCGCAGGCGCTTCCGATGCCGTAGGCGACGCGGCGTTGGCGACGCAGGTGCTGGCCGCGCGCGAGCACTCCGGGAAGCAGGTCGCTGCCGAATGCCGGCGGCGTCGGGTCGTCGAGGCCGCCGAACATGCCGTCCGGCCCCATGTCGGAGTTGTAGAAGTCGCTCATCGTGCGAGCGCCTGCTTGAGGGCGGCCAGGCCGCGACTGGAGTGCGTCTTGACCGAGCCGACCGAGCACCCCATGACGTCGGCCGTCTGCGCCTCGGAGAGGTCGCCGAGGTAGCGCAGGATGACGCTCTCGCGCTGCCGCTTCGGCAGCTTCGACAGCGCGGCGTACAGGTCGATGCGGTCGTCGGGTGACGGGCCGGCCGAGCGGCTCTGGTCGGCGGCGATTCGCTCGTTCCGCTTCGCGGCGCGGGTGCGGGCCCGCAGCAGATCGAGCGCCAGGTTGCTCGCCACCCGGACGCACCAGGGCTCGGCGTGGTCGCGGATCGTCGACCAGCGGCTGTAGGCGCGCGCGCAGGCTTCCTGCGCGACGTCCTCAGCCTCGCCGCGATCACCGAGTAGCCGGTACGCGACGCGGTACGCGTCGCGGATGAGCACCGGGAACACCTCCTCGAAGGACGGAGTGGCGACCGCCGCCACCGTGTCCTCAAAGGCCACGTCTGTCTCCGTCCCCTGTTCAACGTCCCGGCTGTGACCGACGTTGACAGTCAACCCCACCCGATTTGTCCGAAGTAGCACACAAAGGGGGTGTCGCGCACCGCGGCCGCGCTCAGCGGGCCGGCCGGCCGGGGACTTTGTGTGCTACTTCGAACTCAGTCCTCGATGGCGAAACCGGCGCCGACCTCGGCCAGGGCCGACTCCACGGGCTCCGGTCGGGCTCGCCGCGCCCGACCGCCCTGCGCGGTCTCGACGGTGTCGGCGCCGCGCAGGGCTGAGCAGACCGCGCCGACGAAGCTGACGGCCGCCGCCATCAGGAACGCGAGCCGCAGGCCGTGCCCGAACGGGCCGGTGATGAGGTGCGGGAAGAAGCTGCGTCCGGTCAGGAAGTGGTAGTGCGCGACGCTCACGTGCGCCGCAGCCGGTGAGCCGATGAGGTGCTGGATCGGGTTGTAGCCGAGGAACGCCGCGAACAGCGTGCCGATCGGCGGCAGGTGGGCGATGGTGTGCGCCTGGCCGGCCGGCATGCCCTGTGCCACCAGCCCGTGTTGCAGCGTGCTCGGCAGCCGCGCGGCGAGGCCGAGGGTGATCACGGTGAAGAAGACGCCGATGGACAGCACCTGTGCGCTGTTCTGGAAGGTCTGCAGCATGCCCGCGCCGGCGCCGCGCTGGCCCGGCGGCAGCGAGTTCATCACGCTGGCGATGTTGGGAGCGAAGAAGAGCCCGAGCGACAGGCCCATCACGAGCAGGAGCGCCCCGAACCACACGTAGCTGAAGTTCATCGGCATGAAGTCGAAGAGCAGGAAGCACACCCCGGACAGCGCCATGCCCGCTGTCGCGAACGGCCGTGCGCCGAAGCGGTCCGTGAGTCGACCCGCTACCGGCCCCGAGACGAGGAAGCCGATCGTGAGCGGAATCATGTAGATACCGGCCCAAAGGGGGGTCTCGGAGAACGAGTAGCCGTGCTGTGGCAGCCAGATGCCCTGCAGCCAGATGATCAGCGTGAACATCAGACCACCGCGGGACAGCCCGGCCAGCAGGCCGGTGACGTTGCCCATCGTGAAGGTTCGGCTGCGGAACAGGTGGAGCCGGAACATCGGGTCCTTGACTCGGCTCTCGACGGCGAGGAACACCCCGAGAATCGCGAGCCCGCCGAAGCCGCAGGCCAGCACCATCGGCTTGGTCCACCCCATGGTGTGGCCGCCGTACGGCTCCAGTCCGTAGACGATCGCGAGCAGTACGCCGACGAGCCCGGTCGCGAACAACAGGTTGCCGATCCAGTCGATCTTCGCCGGTGTGCGCGCGCCGTTGTCGCGAAGCTTGAGCAACGACCACAGCGTGCCGAACAGGCCGAGGGGGACGGACACGATGAAGACGAGACGCCATGCGACGGGAGCGAGCAGGCCGCCGAGGATCAGGCCGATGAACGAGCCGCTGATGGCTGCGACGCCGTTGATAGACAGGGCCAGGCCGCGCTCGTTCTCGGGAAAGGCGTCGGTGACGATCGCGGATGCGTTCGCAAGCACGCAGGCGCCGCCGAGCCCTTGCCCGAGGCGCATCACGACGATCCAGAGCGCGCCGTGCGTGCCGTGCAGCCACGTGATCGACAGCAGGATCGAGAACGCGGTGAAGACGGCAAAGCCGAGGTTGAACATGCGCACTCGCCCGTAGATGTCGCCGATCCGCCCGAGGCTCACGACGAGCACGCTCGTCACGAGCAGGAAGCCCATGAGGATCCAGAGGAAGTACGGCGTGTTGCCGGGCGCGAGCGGATCGAGGCTGATGCCACGGAAGATGTCGGGCAGCGCGATCATCAGGATGGAGCTGTTGATCGTCGCCATGAGGATGCCGAGCGTCGTGTTCGACAGGGCGATCCACTTGTAGGGAATGCGTTCGGACACGGCTTCCTCGGCGCGAGATATTTAGCCTACGAAACTATTATTGCACAGTAGGCTCAACAGCGTGTCAGCGAGCAATCCACCTCGGGTGACTCCCGTGTTGTGGAGCCGGCGCGCGGTCGACCTGTGCCGCGTGGCCACCTGCCTCTGTTTCAGCTGACTTCCCCCAGACCTTCTTCTCGCCCGCACTGCGGCGCGACTCATCGTTCATGCAATTCATTCAGAGGGAGATACGTAATGGCTCGCAACGACGTGCTCGTCGACGCGGACTGGGTCGAGGCCCATCTCGATGACCCGAAGATCGTTCTCGTCGAGGTCGACGAGGACACCGCGGCGTACGACAAGAACCACATCCGCAATGCCGTGCGGATCGACTGGAAGCGCGATCTGCAGGACCCGGTGATCCGTGACTTCGTGAGCAAGGAGAAGTTCGAGGCGCTCCTGTCCGAGCGCGGGATCTCCAACGACGACACCGTCGTCCTGTACGGCGGCAACAACAACTGGTTCGCGTCGTACGCGTACTGGTACTTCAAGATCTACGGTCACGACAACGTCAAGCTCATGGACGGCGGGCGCAAGAAGTGGGAGCTCGACAGCCGCGAGCTCGTCGCGGACGTGCCGGACCGGCCCAAGACGACGTACAAGGCGAAGGACGCGAACAATGACATTCGCGCGTTCCGCGACGAGGTCGTTGCGTCGATCGGCGTGAAGAACCTGATCGACGTCCGCTCGCCGGACGAGTTCTCGGGCAAGCTGCTCGCGCCGGCACACCTGCCGCAGGAGCAGTCGCAGCGTGCCGGCCACGTCGCGAGCGCGGTGAACATCCCGTGGAGCAAGGCGGCGAACGAGGACGGCACCTTCCGCTCGGACGACGAGCTCAAGGCGCTCTACACCGAGGAGGGTGTCGACTTCGGCAAGGACACCATCGCCTACTGCCGTATCGGTGAGCGCAGCGCGCACACCTGGTTCGTCTTCCACGAGCTGTTCGACCTCGCGAACGTCAAGAACTACGACGGCTCGTGGACCGAGTACGGCTCGCTCGTGGGCGTGCCGATCGAGAAGGACGTCTGAGAATGTGCGGAGCTCCTGACCAGGCAACGATCAGCCGCGAGGGCATCCCGACGGGCGAGACGGTCGTGCAGGGCCTCGTCTACAACGGCGACTCTCCGGTGTCCGGTGGCTATGTCCGCCTGCTCGACAGCGGCGGCGAGTTCACCGCGGAGGTCGTGACCTCGGCGACCGGCCAGTTCCGGTTCTTCGCCCGTCCTGGCTCGTGGACGGTCCGGGTCATTCCCGGCGGCGGCCACTCCGGTGGCGAGGCGAAGGTGGAGGTCGCGCAGGGCGAGATCAGCGAAGTGCGGATCTCGGTCTAGAACACGCTCCTGCCGGGAGGGGCTGTCCGCGGTGCGGACAGCCCCTCCGCTGTCTCGGCCACAATGGGCTCGTGGCCGAGGACCGGGTGGCGCCCGTCGCCAGCCCGGTAACCGTTCTCGCCGCCGAGGTGGCCGAACCCGGTGCCACTCGTCCGTCGCTCGTCGAGTCGCTCGTGCGGTTCTGCATCACCGGGCTCAGCAGTCTCGCCGCCGACTTCGGCCTGCTCGCGCTGCTGCACTCGGTGGCCCACGCGCCGCTGGCGGTCGCGACCTTCCTCGGCTCGGTCGCGGCGGTGTTGGTCAACTACACGCTGAACCGCAACTGGTCGTTCCAGGCCCAGGCCGGACATGGGTCCACGTTGCCGCGGTACGCGTTCATGGTTGCCGTCAACGTCGGGTCAACATTGCTGATCGTGCTGGTCCTCACCGATCTCGGCCTCTATTACCTGGTCAGCAAACTGGTCGCAGTTGCGATCAACGCCGGCACCAACTTCCTCGCCGCCCGCTACTGGATCTTCAGGTACTGAACGTCAGGTCAACAGCGAAGAGCGCGTAGAAGAGGGGAAGGCCCGCGCTCGCCGCGCGTTGGGCTGCCCGGTTGCGATTCGTGGCTTGGAATTGTTCTGTAGACAGCCGAATTTGCCGGTTTTGGCAGCCTGCAGAACAAAACCAACAGCGAAACGCAACGGGCCAGCGCAAGCCAAGCGAGCGTGAGCCTCGCCCCTGGTCGTTGCCCTTTGGCTTTTGACCTGAGCTGACTACCGGGGCTGCATGCGGATGCCGGCGTCCAGCCTGACGGACTCCGCGTTGAAGTAGCTGTTGCGCAGCATCTCCAGGGCGAGCGTCGCGTACTCCTCGGCGCGCCCCAGCCGCTTCGGGAACAGCACCTGCTTGCCGAGGTTCGCCTTGAACGCCTCGGACGCCTCGCCCTCGCCGTAGATCGGGGTGTCGATCAGGCCGGGAAGGATCGTGTTCACCCGTACGCCGACCGCCGACAGGTCGCGCGCGACCGGAAGCGTCATCCCGACGATCCCGCCCTTCGACGACGAGTACGCCGCCTGCCCGATCTGGCCGTCCTCGGCGGCGACCGACGCCGTCAACACGATCGCGCCGCGCTGACCGTCGTCGTCGGCGGCGTTGCGGCTCATCGCGGTGGCCGCGATCCGCACGCAGTCGAAGGTCCCGGTGAGGTTCACCGCCAGCACGAACTTGTAGGTGTCGAGGTTGAACGCTGAGGAGTACTCACCGTCCTTGCCGACCGTCCGCTGCGCGGAGCCGATGCCGGCGCAGCAGACGAGCGAGCGAAGCGGCGCCATCCCGACTGCGGTGTCGACGGCCTGGATGATCTGCTCGGTGTTCGTCACGTCGGTGTGGACGTAGACGCCGCCGATCTCCTTGGCGAGCGCCTCGCCCTTGTCGTCCTGGAGGTCCGCGACCACGACGCCGACGCCGTGCTGCGCGAGCAGCCTCGAGGTCGCGGCGCCGAGCCCTGAGGCGCCACCGGTGACTACTGCCGAGGTGGAGGTGAGATCCATGCCGGGCAACCTATCGGGAGCCGATCGGACGGTGAGACGGCGGTCACGATGCGGTGTCGCAATAGCCTTTCGTCGTGTCGCCGCGCTCTCGAAACCTATGGGAGGAGCGCGCCGGCGTCATCGCCTCGGCGATCGTGGTCACGGTGCTCGTCGCGCTCGGCGCGCTCGTCGCGAGCCGTGGGGAAAACAACGGGCCGTCGTCGCTTCCGACGCCCGGCCCGATCCAGAGCCTGCCGGCCGAACGATCGGTCGCGCCGCACGAGCTGCTGACCGGCGACGCGAGCTCCTTCGACACCTCCACCGGCGGCTGGTCGTCGCAGGGCGCGTCGATCCGGCCGAGCCATCGCGCGCGCAGCGGGTCGGGGTCACTGTCCGCCACGGCCTCGGGCACCTCGATGACGTTGTGGTCGCCGATCGAGAAGGCGTCCGGCGGGGACCGTTACGTCGGCGAGGCGTACCTCCGCGGTACGTCGGCCACCGCCGGCGGGCAGCTCCAGCTGCGCTTCATCGACGGCTCGGGAACGGTGACCGACACCGAGGTGAGCGCGCTGGCGCAGGACGCGTCGAGCGGCTGGGCGCTGTTGCCGGTCGTCGCGGGCATCGCACCGAAACGCACCGCGCAGGTCCAGCTGGGGGTGAGCTTTCCGTCGGCGGGCAGTGCCCCGCAGCTGATGGACGACGCCACCCTCGAGCAGACGCCGGGAGGCCATGCCCCGGTGGTCGGGCCGTTGACGACCCGTGGCAACCAGATCCTCGACGGTCACGGGCATCCGGTGACGCTCCGCGGACTGCAGCGCTTCGGACTGGAAGGCGGCACCAACAACCCGTTGCCCACGCAGGCCGAGATCCAGCAGCTGTCGATGTGGGGAGCCAACGAGGTCCGCATCTCCCTCGGCGAGCAGAAGTGGGTGGAGACCGCATGCGCCCGCGACTACGAGCCGGACTACCCGAAGGTCGTCGACCGCGTCGTGCAGTGGGTCACGTCGCGAGGCATGGTCGCGCTGCTGAACCTTCACTTCGCCGCAATCGGTCACTGCAGCAAACCGGGACTGACGCCCATGGCGGACTCGCCTGACGCGATCACGTTCTGGCAGCAGGTCGCGACCCGATACAAGGACGCACCGCTCGTCGCGTTCGACCTGTTCAACGAGCCGCAAGTGCCGGCGCCGGTCTGGCTCAGCGGCGGCACGTACTCGTTCAACGGGCAGACGGTGTCCGCCGTCGGCATGGCCGAGCTCTACCAGACGGTGCGCGGCACCGGTGCCCGCAACCTCATCGTCGCCAGCGGGCTCAGCTACGCGAGTGCGCCGCCGACCGAGCTTCTCCAGGGCACGAACATCGCGTACGGCGAACACGTCTACACATGCCCCAACGCGCCGCCGCCGCAGTGCACGTACCCGAACCCGTACGACCCGTCGAAGCTCATGGACCGCTGGGACGCGCTCGAGAAGACGTCACCCGTGATCGTGTCGGAGTTCGGATGGCCGAACGGTGACAGCGGCACCTACAACGCGAACGTCATCGCTGATGCCGAGCACAAGCACCTGAGCTGGAGCGGCTTCGCATGGGATGGCGGCACCGGTGGGCTGTTCACCTTGGTGCAGGCGCAGCCGGCGTCTGACGGGACAACGATCGAGCCGAACGCGAGCGGGATGGCGCTGGTGGCCGGCTTCGCGCTCAACCGGCCGGCGACGTAAATGCGTGTGCTCATCGTCCACGACGAGCCGGTCGAGGGCGGGTACGGCGCGGAGGCATATGTGCGGCGGCTCGTCGAAGGGCTGTGCGACGCCGGCGACGCCGTCGAGGTGATGGCCGGCGCGCGGCGGCACCGCGGCCCGGCCAAGGCCTTCGACCTGTGGGATCCGGTGGCGCGCCGCATGCTCGCCGAAACAGTGGAGCGCTTCCGCCCCGACGTCGTCCATCACCACAACGTCGCTCGCGAGCTCTCGGCGAGCGTGCTCGGTGCCGCCTCAGGTGTGCCGTCGGTGATGACACTTCATGACCGGCGACTGTTCGGCGCGCGCGAGCACGCAAGGGGTACGCCCCATCGGATGGTCGAAGCCGCGGGTGCAGCAGCGGTGTTGCGCAGCGCACGCCGGCATCTGACCGCGACGATCGGGGTCAGCGATGCCGTTTCCGATCTGGCGCGCGCCGCCGGTCTGCCCGACGTGTCGACGGTGCCGGTGCCGGCTGCCGAGCCGGTCGGCGTACTGGTCCCCGCTGCGCAGTGCAGGGACGTCCTCGTGGCGGCGCGGCTCGCGCCGGACAAGGGCATCGATGTCGTCATCGACGCGTTCGCGGCGATCGCTGAATCCGTCGCGGGAAGCCGGTTGCTGATCGCGGGCGACGGACCGCAGCGCGACGCGCTCGCGCGCCGGGCGCGCGGGCTCGGCAGTCGGGTGTCGTTCCTCGGCTGGCTCGACGAGCCGGAGCTCTCCGCGCAGCTCGGACGGACACGGGTGGCCGTCGTGGCCTCGGTGCCGGGCCGCCGACCGGAAGGCTCGTCGCTCGCCGCCGTGGAGGCCGCCGTCCACGGCCGCGCGGTGATCGGTTGCGACGACCCGGCGGTCGCGGAGGTCGTCGGCGGGCTCGGCGCCGGTCCCGTCGTCCCGGCGGGCGATGTGACGCGCCTCGCGGCCGAGCTGCGGCGACTGCTCGAGGACGACGAGGCCGTCGCGTCGTACGCCGAGGCGGGGGCACGACACGCACGTGCGCACTCGATCACCGTGGTGACGGCCGCGACCCGAGCCGTCTACTCCAAGGTCATCGCCGGGAGCGCGCGGTGACGCGGCCGCCGCTGTCGGTCGTCATCCCGACCCGCGACCGGGCCGGCATGCTCGACCGCTGCCTGGCGGCGCTGCGTGCCGACCTCGACGACGGCGACGAGGTCATCGTCGTCGACTCGGCATCACGCGACGAGGCGGGTGTGGCAGATGTCGCAACGAGGTGCGGAGCCCGACTGATCCGGTGCGACCGGCCCGGCGCCAGCCTCGCCCGCAACGCCGGGTGGCGCGCGGCGCGGCACGCCACCGTCGCATTCGTGGACGACGATGTCCGGGTTCTGCCCGGTTGGTCGGCTGGATTGCTCGGCGCTCTTGACGATCGAGAGGTCGTGTTCGTCACCGGCCGCATCGTCGTCCCCGACGACCAGCAGGCGGCGGAGCGGCCGGTGGCGGTCACGAGCCGCACGGAGCCGGAGCTGCTGCACCCCGGGGTCGTGGGCGATCTCGGGGCGAGTGCGAACCTTGCCGTCCGCCGCTTCGCCCTCGTGGCCGTCGACGGGTTCGACGAGACGCTCGGACCGGGCACGTGGGCCGCGAGCGCCGAGGACCTCGACCTGTTCGACCGGTTGTTTCGCGAGGGGTTCCTGGGACGGTTCGAGCCCGCCGCGGTGGCCGAACACGACCAGTGGCGCACCAAGCCGCAACTTGTCCGGCTGGACTGGCGTTATGGCAAGGGCATGGGCGTGCGGCTCGCGCGGCTCGCCCGCTGGGACCGGCCCCGAGCCAGGAAACTGTTGCGCGAGGCGGTCCTCGAACAGGGGGTTCGACCAGTGTTAGATGACGTGCGGCGCGGTTATCAGTTCGGGGCGATCACCGTTGCGACCCGTACCCTGGCAACCGTGCTCGGCGTCGCGGTCGGCACGGTCCGAGGCTGGGCCAGCGAACGAGCGAGAGGTCTGACGAAGTGAAGCTGGCGCTCTATCACCCGTGGATCTATGTCACGGGCGGTATCGAACGCACTCTCCTCAACATCGCCAGTCGCAGCCGTCACGACTGGACCCTCTACACCCACCATTACGACTCGGCCGGCACGTTCCCGGGCCTTCGGGACGCCCGCATCGTCGTGCTCGAGCCGCAGGTGTCCGTCCGCCGCGCGCTGCCGGCACTGGCCCAGGCCGCCTGGCGGATCGGCCGCACCCAGCTCCCGCTCCGTGACGAGGAGGCCCTGCTGGTCTCCTCCGAGGGCCTCGGTGACTTCGTGGTCGCCAAGAACGACCTCCCGACGGTCTGTTACTGCCACACGCCGCTGAAGATCCTGCACGACCCGGTGACCCGGCAGGCGTTGCGCTCGCGCAGCTTCCGCAAGTACGCCGCGCTGCGGTTCCTCGCCCCCGGCTTCAACGCCGTCGACCGCCGGATGTGGAAGCGCTACCGCTACGTCCTCGCCAACAGCCAGGAGACCGCTCACCGCATCGAGCGTGCCGGGCTGCCGGCCAAGGAGATCGAGGTCCTTCACCCGGGCGTCGACCTCGACCAGTTCACGCTTCACCCCACCCTCCCTCGTGAGCGGTTCTTCCTGGTGGCGGGGCGGATCATGTGGGAGAAGCGGATCGAGCTCGCGATCCAGGCGTTGCGAGTCGCGCGGCAGAACGGCACCGACGCCTCGCTGGTCATCGCCGGCGGCGTCGACAGCAAGAGCCGGCCGTACCTGGAGACGCTTCGCCAGCACGCCGCGGGTCTGCCGGTGGAGTTCCTCATCCACCCGAGCGACGAAGAGCTCGCCGCGCTCTATGCGCGCTGCATGGCGGTGGTGTTCACCGCGCCCAACGAGGACTGGGGCATCGTCCCGCTCGAGGCGATGGCATCGGGTGCACCCGTCGTGGCCGTCGACGCCGGCGGTCCGCGCGAGAGCGTGATCCACAACGTGACCGGCTGGTTGCTGCCGCCGACACCGTGGGCATTCGCCGAGCAGATGAAGATCATCGCCGACGACGGCCCGAACGGCAGGCTGATCTCGCGGCGGGCGACCCGCCGCCGGGCGCAGCAGTTCGCCGCAGACGCGTTCGTGCAACGACTCGACGACGTGATGGAAGACGTGGTCCTCAACGGAGCCGTCGCGCGTCCGATCCTCCCGGTAGCGCATCTGCCAGTTCCTGGCCTACAGATCGCCAGGTCCGCTGCGGACGAGTCGGGGGCCTGAGCTTCCCGCGCAGCCCGTCCAGCAGCGCGTCCGCCCATGCCGTCACGTCCCCCGGCGCAACGAGTCGTGTCGAGCCCGCCGTACTTTCGCGCAGCGCCGCGATGTCGCTGGCTATTGCTGGGGTGCCGCAGGCCATCGCTTCCAGCGGCGGGAGTCCGAACCCTTCGTAGCGACTCGGGTAGAGCAGCACCTTCGCGCCGGTGAGCAGCGCGATCAGGTCGGCGTCGCTGCTGTGCCCGGTCACCATGATGTCGTTGCCGGTCGGCATCGAAACGGGTGCGAAAGTCGGGTGACCACTGCCGATGAGCACCAGCGCGTGCGGGTGCTCGGCCGCCGCACGCGCATGCGCCGCCAGCGCAGTCGCGACGTCCTTGCGCGGATCGGCCCATCCGACCATCACCGCGAAGTCGCCGGACAGTCCCAGCGAGCGGCGGACGCGGTCCACCTCGTCGGCAGGTGCCGGCACGAACTTCTCGTCCACTGCAGGGGCGACCACCGTGATGCGGTCGGGCGCGACGCCGCGCGCGACCAGCTCGGCGCGCACCGCGCCTGACACGGTGATCACGCGTACGGCGCGTCGGGCGGTTGCGAGGACACTGCGGGCGTAGAGATGCATCGATCCGGCGAACCACGCCGGCCCGATGCTCGCGGCGAGATCGTGAATCACGACGACGCCCGGCCGCGCGAGTGGTGCGGTGTTTGTGAGGGACCAGATCGTGCGTCCCCGCGCCGCGGCGGGGAGGACGACCTGCTCCCACAGCCGCCCGCCGACCCGGCCCGCCGGCAGTCGAATCGCGCGGTCGGCGAGCGGGTCGTCGCAGGCGCCCGGGGTCCACACCTCGAGCTCGACGCCGGCGTCCTTCGCGGCTGACACGAAGCCTCGGGCGACACGATGCAGGCCGGTGGCTTTGGCAGTCAGGAACCTGCCGTCGACGATCAAGGACACGGCGTGCTCATCGCCCCCCGAGCCGGCCGTCGATGATCGGCAGCCGCGCGGTCCGGATGCGGCCGACCGCGATGCCGGCGGCGCGTGCGGCGTTGACGGCGACGCCGAACTCGTAACCGTGGCGCGCGTCCGCGGCGAGCAGCCTCGCGGTGTGGCGGAGGCTGCCGGCCGCGAAGCGGCGCGCCGCCTGCCGCCCGCCCATCCTCGTGACCTTGGTGCGCACGGCACCGGCCCCGACGCCGTACCCGTAGGACGCTCGCAGCGCCGCGGCGCGCCCGCGCCACTGGCTGTGTGACACGACGGACTGCGGATCGAAGTGACCGATCCAGCCTTCTCGCAGTGCTCGCCACATCAGGTCGGTGTCCTCCGCGCTGCGCAGCTCGGCACCCACTCCCAGGAGCTCATCGAAACCGCCGAGGGACTCCCAGCACTCGCGGGAGACGGCGAGGTTGGCGCCGTGGCCGATGTAGCTCGCGTCGTCACCCCCGGAGAATCGCTTTGGCGTCGAGCCGAGCAGCACAGATACCGGTTGTCCCGGGCCGTCGGCCACGACCCGGCCGGTGACGAAGCCGATCCGTTCGCCCTCCGCGGCGGCCTTGGTGAACCGGTCCCGGATCGCCTGCGCCCAGTCGTTTCGTGGGACGCAGTCGTCGTCGGTGAACGCCGTCACCGGCGACGTGGTCTCGCGCATCGCGGCGTTACGTGCTTTGGCAAGTCCTGGCTCGTCGACCCGGATCGAGGTGATGCCGAACTCCTGCGCGACCGAGCGCGTCGCGTCCGTCGATGACGCCGAGTCGACAACGAGGATCTCGTCGGCGTGCTGTCCGGTGATCGCGCGCAGGCAGTCACGCAACCGCTGCGGCCGGTCCCGGCTGCAGACCACCACCGCCAGCGCTGTCGTCATCGGCCTCATTCTCGACCACCGCCGCGCGGTAACGTCCGGGCGTGCGGGTCGTGGTCGTCAGCGCCTGGGAGCCGTGGCGGACCAGCGACGGTGCCGCATTCGTCCTGGACCACCAGCTCCGCGAGCTTTCCGGACGCCACCAGCTCACGATCATCGCGGCCGGGGCACCTGCGGGTGAGCGTGCGGTGCCACCCGACGTGCGACACCGTTATCCAGGGGCGGCGGTCCGCTGGTTCGGCACGTCCGTGCCGGCCGGCGTGGACTATCTGCGTCGCCTCGGCTGGTCGGCCCGCAACGGCGAGCCGGCACATGTGTCGTTCGTCGAGCGGCGCGGGCTGGTCTCGGCGTACGACGAGGCGATCGGTGCGGGAGCCGACGTCGTGCACCTCCACGGGTGGGGGACGGCACGGCTCGCGGCGCGATCGCGCGGAATTCCGTCGGTGCACGTGGCGGTCGATCCGTGGACCGTCAACGCGGGCAACCGCCGTACCCATGGCGCACGCCGCCCGCTCGACCGCAAGCAGCTGGCCCGGATCGTGAGCCACGAGCGTCGCCACTACCCGGCGGCGCGCGCCGTCGTGGTGGTCACGCCGGAAGACGCCGATGCCGTGCGCCAGCTCGTGTCGCCGGTGCGTGTCGTGGTGGTGCCCAACGGCGTCGAGGCCGGCGCCGCGCCGGATCCGGTGAGCGCCACGCCGCCGGTCCTCGGCTTCCACGGTGTGTTCGACAGCCGCGCGAACGTCGACGCGGCGGCGTACCTCGTCCACGACATCTGGCCCCGCGTCCGCGCCGAGGTACCGGCGGCGACCGTCCTGCTGGTGGGGCGAGGGCCGAACCGGGACGTGCGGCGGCTCGTCGGTCCCGGCGTCGAGCTGCGCGCCGACGTGCCCGACGTCCGTCCGTTCCTGTCGCAGATGTCGGTGCACGTCGACTGGATGACATCCGGCGCCGGCATCAAGAACAAGGTGCTCGAGGCGATGGCGGCGGGCCGTCCCGTCGTGGCGTCGGAGGAGGGTGCGCGCGGCATCGGACCGGGCGGCGGACTGCTGGTCGCCGCGGACACCGAGGTCGCGGCCGCACGCATCGTGCGGTTGTTGCGTGATCCCGCCGCGCTTCAGGAGGCATCGGCCGCCGCGCGCGCGCGGGTCGTCGGCCAGTTCAGCTGGTCGGCCAACGCACAACGCATCGAACAGCTCTGGGTCGACGTCGCCGGACGCGTGACGCGATGAAGATCGAGGTGGTCACCTACCACCTGCCGCACCCGGACGGCACCGCGACCGGTCGCCACGTCTTCGCGATCTGGGACGCGGTGCGCGCGCTGGGACACGACGTGTCGGCGTGGTGCTGGGGGCGTGCTCCCGAAGGTCTCGAGCCCCCCTCGTGGGTGCGCGTCTCGCACTTTCACGACGCAGGTGGCTGGCGGCGCAAGCCCGCGACGCTGATTCGTCCCCGCGGTGGCCTCGCGTCGGTCGGGTGGGAACCGTCGGGTGATGCGGTCGTCTGGGCCGAGGAGCCGGAGTCCTACGCCGCGGTGGCACGCGCCGAGCGACGCGGCGTCACGATCTATCACTCGGAGGTGCTCGACGCGATCGCGTTGCGCCGGCCGAGACCCGAGGTCATCCAGTCCGTCCGCGCGGAGCGATATGTGGTGCGTCGGGCCGGCGCGGCGATCACGTTCTCGCCGCGGGTTGCGCGGGTCACCGGGGTGAAGGAGGTGTTGCCGGTCACCCTGCCCATTCCGGCGGCGCCGTTGGACCTCGTCGAGGAGCCGGTCGCCGTGATGATCGCCGACTGGGCATGGCCGCCGAACCAGGCCGCGCTACGTCGCCTCCTCGACCACTGGTCGACGGTGCGAGAGGACGTGGCGGGCGCACGGCTGCTCGTCGCCGGCCGTGGCTTCAGCGACCCGGTTGCCATCGACGGCGTCGAGGTCATGGGCGAGGTCGCGCAGGCGCGTGACGCGCTGAGCCGGGCGGCTGTCCTCGCGTTTCCGTGCCCACCGACCAGCGGGCCGAAGATGAAAGTGCTCGACGCGCTCGCCTGGGGGCTGCCCGTGGTCACGACCGTCGCGGGCGTTGAGGGCATCAAGCTCGCGGCCGGGACAGTGGCGGTCGCCTCCGACCCCGACTTCTTCGCGGCGCTGGCCGACGTGCTCCGCGATCCGCAGCGGCGGGCGCTGATGGCGAAGGCCGGCCGCGCCGACGTGCTCGCGAGCCATCGTCCTGAGCAGGCCGCGGCGGCACGCCTGGCCCTCATCGACAAGCTCTGACGGGAAGCCGAGCCGCGTGGCGCCGCCGCGGTTGTCCACATGAGTTATCCACGACTAGGCGCAACAGGCCGTTGGGCCCGAACCGGTCACCTAGTTCGAAGTAGCACACAACCGACCGCCGGATCCGGACATCAGCGATCCGGCGCCTCAGCCGTTACGCCGGACGCCGGCGTTGTGTGCTACTTCGGGGAAAGGCCGTCAGCCGAAGATCGGCGTGAACCGGTGGGCTCCCGCGCGCTCGCCGCGGGTGCCGCGGCCGCCGGCGTACGCGGCGCGGCGCCTTCGCAGCGGCAGTGGAGCCACGAACCCGATCGCGACGCCCAGCGCGGCCCCCGACGCGGGTGCCGTGCGCCACAGCGAGGACCGCGACGACACCGGCGGCCCCTTGGCCTGGGTGTCGAAGGAGGCGAGGTACGACGTCTGGTGCAACGTCGCGGTCAGCACTTTGTAGGCATGAAGGGTCTGCTCCGCACTGGGTGAGGAGATCCGCATCGTGCCGACGCCGGCAGCGAGGAAGTCATCGAGACAGCTGATGTGCACGTCGTGCAACGACGGCTGCATGTCGCTGGCCACCTGGCACACCGTCGCGATGAGCAGCGTCCCGGAGGTGACCGCGTCGTACTGTCCGGTGTTGCGCTGCGGGCTGACGGTGGAGAACTGACGTTGTTGCGAGACCGTCACCGGCGCGAGCAGCATGGCGCCGAATCCGGCGAGTGAGCCGATCGCGCCGAAGAAGACGATGCGGCGGAAGGACCATTTCGGCATCAGCGCCGTGCCGAGCTCCGGTTCCATGGTCGCCGTCGCAAGCGCCACCAGCAGCATCGCGAGCTCAGCCGGTTGGCTCAACAACAGCGCGTCCTCGACGACGCCGCTGACGAGGAAGGCGATGGAGCCGACGAGACAGGCAACGACGACCGTCCGGCGATAGGTGTCCTTCACCCTGATCCCGCGGCCCACCTGCAACAGCGCGGTGACACACACGACGACGAGAATCGCCGCGCCGACTGCGCCGGTGTCGCCGTAGGCGTACAGATAGAAGTTGTCGGTCGTCGGGACGCCGATCGTCTGCAGGCCGCCGATGCCGAGTCCGAGCCACGCATGGTGCGAGACCGCATCGAGGATCGGCGGCAGCCGCTGGAATCGGACGCCGACCGACCCGACGTCGGTGTGCAGCGAGAGGTGCTGTCGGATCGTCGGGTCGAAGAAGAAGAGCCCCGCGGCGGCGAGGACGCCCGTCGCGGCCAGCAGGATAACGCGGCGCTCGATCAGGAACACCGCGAGCAGGATGAACACGACGGGTACGGCGGCGGCGGCGCTTCGCGCGTACGTCCAGTAGATCGCCGCGAAGGTCACGAGCAGTAGCAGGCCGCCGGTGATCACCCACCGTCGCATCCGCAGCGCGCTCATCGTGACGAACGGCAAGACCATGATCGCCAGCCACGCGTAGGCGAGGGCGAACTCCGCGCTGGACCGCACTCGGACGTGTCCGGCACGGGTCTCGAGCACGTGCGACGCGGTGGTGGAACCCGACTCGCCGGCGAGGTTGAACAGGTGCTCGCCGACGGACTGCTTCGTGAGGTGCTCCAGCAGCGCGACCAGCGCCGTGAGGGTGAACGTCACGACGATCGTGCGCACCACAAAGCGTGGGTTGTCGATCAGCCGGCACAGCGCAAGGGTCACGACGAAGAAGCCCGCGACGAAGGCGAGATTGACGAGCCGCTGCAGCGCCACGGTCGGGATGCCGCTCGGCGGCGCGAACGCCAAGCCGTCCGCCACCCACGCGACGACGAGCATCGCGAGTGCTAGGTGTACCGGGGTCGCGGTGAAGAGCTTCGCCCGGCCGCCCTGCTTGGCCATGACGGCGAGCCGGACGGCCGCGGCGCCGATCAGGACATGGTTCACCGTCGCGTACGACGTCAGCATGTGCGGCGCGACCAGCGTCGCCGGGATGAACATCATCGACGAGATCAGCAGGCCGAGGATGGCCGTCGGTCGGCTGTAGAGACAGATCAGGGCGCCGAGCGCGGTCCCGCCGTCGATGATGAGGACGCCCATGACAGTGCCCGAAGTCTTGAGTCGCTGCTACCAGCGGCGGCGGAGCAGGTCGGCGACGATGATGAAGGCCGCGCCGACCACGACGAATGCCACGCCGGCCGACACGAGCTGCTTCTTCGTCGACACCTTGACCTTGATGCCCCTGACTGGGCTGGTGACTTCGGTCAGCGTGATGCGGTTGACCGAAGAGATTCCGACCTTCGCCTGCGAGCGCCGTACGTAGTTGATGAGCTCGCTGGTTGCCGCCTGGGCGATCACGCTCGACTCTTCCGGACTCCGCCCCTGCGCGAAGAGGTCGATCGTGAACGTCGAGTCGCCGATCAAGGTACTGAGCGCGTTCTCGATCTGCCCGGTCGAGATGTTGAGGTGGTACTGGCTGTTCAGCTGGCTCGCAACCGGGGCGGCGATGACCGACGTCTGCACCAGCCCGGCGTAGTAGAAGCGCAGCCGCTGCAGCTTCGCGAGCGTCGCGTCACCGGGGTCCTGGGCCACCGCGAACGGCTGGTCGATCAGCATCGCCGAGTAGCTGATGTAGTGCGTCGGCTTCGACCGCTGGTAGAGCGCGGCTCCCGCGCCGGCGAGCAGCGCGAGGACGAGCGCCAGGATGACGGTGAGCGCACTTACCTCGACCGGGATGGTGACCTGGCGTTGGGGCGGGCTCGTCACGTCGTCTGCCAGCACGCGGCAACGCTACCGGGAGCACTCGCCTCGTAGTGGCGTGTGGCACTCTGCGGCTGTGCTGGATCGCGCGGTGCCGGTCACGGTCGTGGTGCCCACGCGCGACCGGCCAAGGCAGCTCGCCAGCTGCCTCGAGTCGGTACGGGCCGCGCTGCGCCCGGGCGACGAGCTCGTGGTGGCCGACAGTGCCTCCCTCGACGCGAGAGCCGTGGCAACGGTGGCGAGCGCCGTCGGCGCGGTGCTCGTCCGCTGCGAGCGGCCCGGCGTCGATCGCGCTCGCAACGCCGGCTGGAGATCTGGTCGGCACCCGGTGGTGCTGTTCACCGACGACGACGTCGTCGTTGATCCCGGCTGGCGCGATGCGCTCGTCACACGGCTCGCTGCGGATCCGCACGTCGCGTTCGTCACGGGTCGCGTCCTGCCACCGGAAGGTGAGACCCCATCGCGCGATGTCGCGATCAAGCGCGACGACGTGCCGGAGCGGTACGACGGCGCCAGCGTCGGCAACCTCGGCCACGGCGCAAGCCTCGCGGTGCGACGGGACGTGCTCGAGCAGCTCGGCGGGTGGGACGAGTCGCTCGGCACCGGAGGCCGCTTCGGCTCCTCTCCCGAGCACGACCTGTTCGACCGGTGCTTCGCCGCCGGGTTCGCGGGATGCTTCGAGCCGGCAGCGGTCGCGTATCACTCGCAGTGGCGCGGGCCGCGTCGGTTGTTGCTGCTTGACGCCCGCTACGGCTACGGCACCGGAGCGCGGCTGGCCAAGCTGGTGCGCACCGATCGACGACGGGCCCGGATCGTCGCGGCCGACTACCTCCGTGGTGGCGTCGCGGAGCTGCGTCGTGAGCTCCGAGCTCGCCAGGGTTACCCGGCGCTCGGCACGCTGCTTCGACTGGTCGTCGTGCCGGTCGGCTGGCTGCGTGCTCTCGTCGTACCCGTGCGCGACGGCCACTTCACGATGCGTTGATGACGCCGCCGACTCAGCGCCCGCCGCTGTCCGTCGTCGTGCCGACCAGCGGGCGACCCGAGCTGCTCGACACGGCGTTGTCGAGCCTGCGGGCCTCGCTCACCGACGCCGATGAGCTCGTGGTCGTCGAGTCCGGCTCCGCGCAGCCAGAGCCCGTGTGGGAGGTCGCGCGCCAACACGGCGCCACGTTGCTCGTCGTCGCCGCGCCTGGCGTATCGAAGGCCCGCAATGTCGGATGGCAGCAGGCACGTCACGACCAGATCGCGTTCATCGATGACGACATTCGCGTGACGCCGGGCTGGGCGGCAGCGATGGCGACCGCCCTCGCCGCCCATCCTCAGGCGGCGTTCGTGTCGGGCCGCATCGACCTGCCGCAGGGGCAAGGCACGCTGTCCTTGACGGTGAAGGACGACGCCGAGGTGCAGGAGTTCGACCGACGTTCCGGCGGCGTCATCGGTCACAGCGCAAACCTCGGGATGCATCGCGCGGCGCTGATCGCCGTCGGCGGTTTCGACGAGGCGATGGGTCCGGGCGCGCGCTGGCCGGCAGGAGAAGACCCGGACCTGCTCGACCGCGTGCTCGCCACCGGAGCGCACGGTTGGTACGCACCGGATGCCGCCGCCTACCACGAACACTGGCGCCGGGCTCGGCAGTACGTGGTGCTGCAGCACCGCTACGGCATCGGCTCGGGCGCGCGCCTCGCGAAGCTCGTTCGCACCGACCGGACGCGGTTTCGCGTCGTGCTTGTCGACGATGTCTGGCGGTGGGGTGTGGCGTCGCTCGCACGCGAGCTGTTCAAACGCGACTGGCTGCGGGCCGCGGGATCCTTGTTGCGGGTGCTAGGGATGGCGCGCGGCTGGGTCGGCGCCTGCTTCGTCCCGGTCGGGGACGGTCACTTCCGTCGCCGCGCCGTGGCCAGCTCCTCGTAGCGGTCATCGACGCGGGCCGCGCAGTCGCGCACGTCCCACTTCGCGGCGTGCGCGACGCCGGCGCCGGCGAGTCGTTCGGCGAGCGCGGAGTCGC
>JAICMG010000207.1 GCA_025929365.1 Frankiaceae bacterium | reverse complement strand
GGTCTATCTGATCGGCATGGAGGAGGGGATCTTTCCACACTCGCGCTCGATCGAGGAGCAGGGGATCGAGGAGGAACGGCGGCTCGCGTATGTCGGCATGACGCGTGCGATGGAACGGTTGACGCTGCTGCACGCGTCGTCGCGCATGTTGTACGGCGGGCGTTCGTACAACCTGCCGTCGCGCTTCCTCGACGAGCTGCCGAACCGGCACGTCGAGCGCGACCGTCTGAAGCCGGCGAGCTGGTCGAACTACGGTGCGCCGCGCGGGAGCCAGGTCGCGCCGCGCGACGACGTGCCGTCGCTGTCGACCGGGGATTCCGTCCGTCACGGGACGCTCGGCGAAGGCGTGGTCACGCGGATCGAGGCGGGCGGCGTCATCACGGTCCGCTTTGCGTCCGACGGGTCCGAGCGGCGGTTGATGCTCGATTACGCACCGCTCGAAAAGATCTAGGCTCGTCCGATGTTCGAGGTGCGCCCAACGACCGATCGCGACGAATTCGCCCGGGCGCTCTACGGCATCCAGCAGTACTTCGGCGGGCCGCCGACGGAGGAGCAGGTCGATCGCTTCAACCAGTTCCTGCCGCTGGACCGGATGCACGCGGCATTCGAGGAGGGCGCGATCGTCGGCGGCGCCGGCGCGTTCCCGTTCGAGATGTCCGTGCCGGGCGGCGAGCTCCGTTGCGGCGGCGTCACCGTCGTCGGCGTGTATCCCACGCACCGGCGGCGCGGTGCGCTGCGCGGGATGATGGATGCGCAGTTGCGCGACATGCACGAGCGCGGCGAAGCGATTGCCGCGTTGTGGGCGAGCGAGGAGACGATCTACGGGCGCTATGGCTACGGGATCGCGTCGTGGGGTGGCGACATCGTGCTGCCGCGCGAGTGGGCGTCGTTCGCACAGCCGCTCGAGCGCCGCGGCCGCACGCGATTCGTCGCGCCCGACGAGGCCGCGCCGCTGCTGCAGCCGGTGTGGGAAGAGCTGATGCGGCAGCGGCCGGGCACGTTCCGGCGCACCGAGGCGTGGTGGCGCCTGCGCACGACGCGGGTGCCGGAGCCGGACAAGGACAACCCTGCTCGCTACGTCGTGCTCGAGCTGGACGGCGAGGTGCAGGCGTACGCGATCTTCAAGGGCGACGTGAAGTTCGGGCGCGGCGCGCCAGAGTCGACGCTGAATGTCCGCGAAGCGATCGGCACGACGCCGCAGGCGACCGCGGAGATCTGGCGCTTCCTGCTCGACATCGACTGGCAGGCGACGATCAAGGCGTCGCTCCTGCCGCCGGACCATCCACTGTTCCTCCTGCTCGCGAATCCGCGGCGCACCGACTACCGGTTCGCGGACGCGTTGTGGCTGCGGGTCGTCGATGTCGGTGCCGCGCTCTCCGGTCGCGCGTACGCCGGCGTCGGCAGCGTCGTCTTCGACGTGCGCGATGCAATGTGTCCGTGGAACGAGGGTCGCTGGCGCGTGTCGCCGGACGGTGCCGCGCGCACGGACGACGAGGCCGAGATCGCGCTCGACGTGGCGACGCTCGGGTCGGCGTACTTCGGCGCGACGTCGTTCGCGCAGCTGCGGGGCGGGTTGCGGCTCGAGGAAATCTCGCAAGGAGCGGTCGAACGTGCGGACGCGCTCTTCGCCTGGCGGCCTCTGCCCTGGTGCCCCGAGATTTTCTGAGATACGTTGCCCGGCGGGGATGGGAACCGCCTTCGCCGCGCTCGCGGCCACATTGACGTTGTGCTGCGCTGCGCCGGCGTTTGGGATGACCGACGGCGGCGAAGGGCTCTCGCTCGCCTGGCCGGCGAGCGGCGCGGTGACGCGCGGCTTCGGGTACGACGCGACGATGGGCGAGTTCCACACGGGCATCGACATCGGCTCGCTGCGGTCGCTCGACGTGCGCGCGGCCGCGCCGGGTGTCGTCGAGGCGACGGACTATGCGAGCGGCTTCGACGGCTACGGGAACGTCGTGCTCGTCTCGGTCGGCCCGGGGCTCGAGGCGCTGTACGCGCATCTGGCGTCGGTGCGGGTCGCGGTGGGTGACGAGGTCTTCCTCGGCGAGCTGCTCGGCCAGGCGGGCTGCACGGGCTATTGCACGGGCACGCACCTGCATTTCGAGCTGCGGGACGACGGGGTCGCGTTCGATCCCGCGCCGCTGCTTCCCGCTACGATTCCCTGAGCAAGGGCGGTTAGCTCAGTTGGGAGAGCACCAGCTCGACAAGCTGGGGGTCACTGGTTCGAGCCCAGTACCGCCCACCTTACGAGGTATTGCGCGAACCGCCGCCGGAATCCTGTAGGTGGGGATGATCCGGCGGCGGTCGTGCACTTGGATCTCCTTGACGAGCAGGCGGAGTAGCTCTTTCGCTTGCTCGGGACTCTCGTTGGCGACGATCGCTTCGAGTTGGTCGGCGAGGCGGCGGAGCGCGGCGCCGTCGGGCGGTGTGTGCGCTTGTGTGCCGACGCGGGCGGTGAGGTCGGCTTCTCGTTCGCGGAGTGCCTCGAGGCGGTCACGGTGGCCACGGACGCGGTCTTGGAAAAGCTCGGCTGCGAGGCGTCCCTCTTCGAAGCCTTCGAAGTAGCGCTCCAGCTTGCCCTCGACTCGTGCGATCTCCGCACGCGCCGATGCGAGTTGCTCCTTCAGGACGGGCCGCTCGCTCTCGGTGACCGCCGCGAGGTCAGCGAGTGCTTGCTCGATGACCTGGCCGTCGCGGTACAGCTCCGCGAGCTGGGTGAGCACGGCCGCTTCGAGCCGGTCTTTGGGAAGCCGGTCACCGTTGCACTTGCTCGGGCCGTACTTGTAGCGGGTGGAGCACGCGTAGTAGGTGTAGCGGCCGTTGCGTCCGTGCGCGGAGGTGCCGACGTAGGCACGGCCACAGTGGTGGCAGCGGACCAACCCGGAGAGGAGGAAGTCGCTCGGGTTGCCGCGCCGTAGCGATGCATCCTCGCCGCGGCGACGGAGGATCTCCTGTGCCTTCTCGAACGTCTCGTCGTCGACGAGCGGCTCGTGCAGACCGGGATGCGTGTCGCCATTCCAGCGGACGAGCCCGCGGTAGGCAGGGTTGGCGAGGATCAGCTGCAGCGCGTTCGGAGACCAGCCTTGCTTGCGCGGCGGCAGCGCGGCTTCCGCGTCAAGGGTGCGCGCGATCGCGGTCGTGCCGAGCTTCCCTTCCGCATACAGGTCGAAGATGCGACGCACGACCGGCGCCTTCACGTCGTCCGGCACGAGCAGCTTGGTGTCTTTGTCGCGGGTGTAGCCGTAGGGAGTGCGGCCGCTCATCCATTTGCCTTCGCGGACGCGGCGTTCGAGTCCGGCAGTGACGCGGTCGACAATCGTCGCGTGCTCGAACTCGGCGAACACGCCGAGCATCTGCAGCATCATCCGCCCCGCCGGGGAACCGGTGTCGAACGGCTCCGTCGCCGACTTCAAGACGACGTCGAGCTGATCCAGCTCCTCGCACAGCCCCGCAAGCTGACGGACCTTGCGAGAGAGGCGGTCGACACGGTAGACGAGCAGCAGGTCGATGCGCTTCTCGCGCGCAAGGTCGAGCGCCTGCTGCAGACCGGGGCGGTCGAGGCTGGTCCCGGAGGCTTGGTCCTCGCAGGCGGCGACGATCCGCCAGTCCTCCATCGCCTCGCAGTAACGCGCCAGCCGCTCCCGCTGCGTCTTCAGCGACGTGGGCTGGTGGTCCTCATCGGTCGAGATCCGCTGGTAAAGACAGACCCGCATCACAGGCGACCCCCTCCGTTGGCGTAGTCGTCCATGAGGCCATCGATCCCGGCGAACGTCAAGTCGCCCGTGCCCCGCCGAGGATCGAGTGCGCACATCCGGGCGCACTCGAGCACGCCGACGGCAAGCGCGGCGTACGCCGCGCAGCCAGCAGCTCCGCCACGAACAGCACAACTTCTTCTTTCTGCCACCTTGTCGCGTGCTGTACGAGGATGCGGAATCGCACAGTGTGCACGCGCTTTCTCATGCTCGAGGGGATCCGGTCCGGACCGGACTACAGAACGGACTACAGAACGGCCCCCAGAACGGACGCCAGACCGGCCCGCCCAAAGGAGAAGCCGAAGCGCGATCATCATGCCGCCCGCCTAAGAAGCTCTAACTGAATGAAGGGACCCGTTCGGCGGTAGCGAAGTCCGTCGGCACCTGTCGTCAACGTTGGGAGGGTGTCGATGAGGGCGAGGCC
>JAICMG010000245.1 GCA_025929365.1 Frankiaceae bacterium | reverse complement strand
TGCGACCGCCGTGCCGGCATCGGCGGGGACGGCGTCCTGGCGGTACGTCGCAGTGCCGACGGCGCGCCTTCGGGCGATGGCGGCGGCTTCTTCATGGACTATCGCAACGCCGACGGCTCGATCGCGGAGATCTGTGGCAACGGCATCCGCGTCTTCGCGCGCTACCTCGTCGAGGCAGGCCTCGTCACGGCGGGAAGCTTCGATGTCGCGACGCGCGCGGGGCATTGCCGGGTCGACGTACCGGCTGATGGCGGCGACATCACCGTCGACATGGGCGTGCCCGAACGCATCGCCGACGCCAAGGTGACGATCGGCTCGTCGACCTGGCCGGGTTTCGGCTACGCGATCGGCAACCCGCACCTCGTCGTCCTCGATGCCGGCGACCTCGCGTCGATCGATCTGTCCGCGCCGCCGCTGGTCGACCCGGCTCCCTCCGGCGGGACCAACATCGAGTTCGTCGAGCGCGTGGGGCGCTCTCACCTCCGCATGCGGGTCTACGAGCGTGGGGTCGGCGAGACGCGTTCCTGCGGTAGCGGCGCCTGCATGGCGGCGGTGGCCGCGATGGACGCGGTGTGCCGGCGTGCGACGTACGACGTCGACGTGCCGGGTGGCCGGCTGTCGGTCGCGTGGCGTGACGACGACGTCGTGACGCTGTCAGGGCCCGCAATATTGGTTGCATCGGGCGAGGTCGATCCCGCAACTTGGACCGGATGACCGCCGAGCAGTACGGGCCTGGGGACCTCGCTCCCGAGGACCTCGCCGACCTGGAGCTCGAGGAGCGCCGGGCACTTCGGCGTGTCCCGGGGATCTCCACCGAGCTCGCCGACGTCACCGAGGTCGAGTACCGGCAGCTGCGGCTCGAGCGCGTCGTGCTGATCGGCGTCTGGACCTCGGGAACGCTCGAGTCGGCGGAGATGTCGCTGAAGGAGCTGGCCGCACTCGCGGAGACCGCCGGCTCGCAGGTGCTCGAGGGGCTGGTGCAGCGGCGCTCGACGCCTGATGCCGCGACCTACATCGGCTCCGGCAAGGCACGGGATGTCCGCGACATCGTCGCCGCGACTGGTGCGGACACCCTGATCTGTGACGGTGAGCTCACCCCCGGACAGCTGCGCAAGCTCGAGGGGATCGTCAACGTCAAGGTCATCGACCGGACCGCGCTGATCCTCGACATCTTCGCCCAGCATGCGCGCAGCAGGGAGGGCAAGGCGCAGGTCGAGCTGGCACAGCTCGAGTACATGCTGCCGAGGCTGCGCGGCTGGGGTGAGTCGCTGTCCCGGCAGGCCGGGGGCCGCGTCGCCGGTGGCGGCGGGATCGGCACCCGCGGTCCCGGCGAGACGAAGATCGAGACCGACCGGCGCCGGATCCGGGCGCGTACGGCGAAGCTGCGTCGCGACATCGCGGAGATGAAGAAGGCGCGGGTGGTGAAGTCGCAGGAGCGCCGGCGCCGCGCGGTGCCGTCGGTGGTCATCGCGGGGTACACCAACGCCGGCAAGTCCTCGTTGCTCAACCGGCTGACCGGCGCGGGCGTGCTCGTCGACAACGCGCTGTTCGCGACGCTCGACCCGACCGTGCGTCGCTCGCGCACGCCCGACGGCCGCGAGTTCACCCTCGCCGACACCGTCGGCTTCGTCCGCCACCTGCCGCACCAGCTCGTCGAGGCGTTCCGGTCGACGCTCGAGGAGGTCGCCGAGGCGGACCT
>JAICMG010000206.1 GCA_025929365.1 Frankiaceae bacterium | reverse complement strand
GTCTCGCCGATGAACCCGTCGGGGGTCCAGCTCGCCAGCGCGATGAGCCCGCCGGGACGGCAGACCCGCGCCAGCTCGGACGCGGCCCGGCGGTGGTCGGGGGCGAACATGACGCCGTAGATCGAGAGCACGGCGTCGAACGAGGCTTCGGGAAAGTGGAGGTCCTCGGCGTCCCCCTCGACGAACCGGACGTCGAGATGCTCGGCCTCGGCGCGGATCCGCCCGCGCTCGAGCAGCGCCGGGACGTAGTCGACGCCGACTGCCTCCGCGCCGAGCCGAGCCGCCGAGAGCGCCGCGTTCCCGCTACCGGTGGCGACGTCGAGGACGCGCCAGCCGGCCTGGATGTCGAGCGCCTCCGCGACCTGATCGGCGACGGACTGGATCAGCGCCCCCACCTGGTGGAAGTCGCCACTCGCCCACATCAGCTGCTGCCTCTGCTTGATCTGCTCGAGGTCGGGCGCCGTCTGCTCCGAGACTGCCATTCTCTCCTCCTTCGCTCGAGGGCCCCGCGGCCCAGGTTCGTCGAAGGTAGAAGGAGCCCGCGGCGCCGAGCATCGGCACGCGTACCCACCTTGCAGGAGCCACCTACCCATCTCTCGCCGGCTCGAAGACGTGAAGGAACCGTCACATGAGCGGGGATGCGCAGTTACGAGGTCGGCAACTACCCTCGTTCGTGTGGGGGGGGTTGACGTCAAGACGGCATCCCAGCGTCGGCCGGTGCAGAGCGAAGTCGATGAACGGCCGCGTCTGGTCTTCTTCTACGGCCGCACCTCCGGCCTATCGAGGCGGGTCGACGCCTATCTCGCGCAGGTCCTCCAGCGACACCGCAACCACTCCACGTTCTCGCTGATCCGGGTCGAGGTCGGCGCCAACCGCGAACTGGCGGAGCGGTTCGAGGTCGCCGAGGTGCCGACTCTCGTGGTCGTCGACGGCCGCCGCGTATCGGCCAAGATCGTGGCGCCCCGCGATCGCGTCACGATCGAGCGCGCGCTGTCGCCCTGGCTCCTGTAGCGCCCGGACGTCAGATCAGTCGCCTGGCGGGCGGCTTCTACGCTGCCGGGCTCGTTCGCGGAGGACGATCAGGCAACCGATGAACGCGATGACCGTGCCGGCGAAGCCGCCGTGCGCGACGACGACGACGCCGCCCAGGATGAGAAGCAAGGCGCCCGCGACGGTGGCCGCAGGACCCGTCTTGAATCGGTCGAGCACGGCGGACGCGACTCTACTGCCAGATGGTCAGGAGGCCATCGACGCATCCGAAGCGGCGTCGGCGTCTTGCGTGGAGGCCGCGAACGCCTCGGCACCGTGCTCCGCCGCCGCCGGGTCCATCCACATGACCTGCCAGCCGTGGCCGTCGAGGTCGAAGAAGCTGCGTGAGTACATGAAGCCGTAGTCCTCGGCGTCATCCGCCTCGGAGCCGCCCGCCGCGAGCGCAGCAGCACTGACCGTATCGACCTCGTCACGGGATGACACGCTGAAGCAGTACAGCGCCAGCGTGTGCGTGGTGGGATCGGCGATCGGCAGCTTCGCGAACTCCGCGAACTTCTCGCGGCTGAGCAGCATGACGAAGGCCTGCTCGCCGACCGGCATGCAGGCCGCGGTCTCGTCGGTGAACGCAGGGTTGTAGCTGAACCCGAGCTTCGCGAAGAACGCCTTGCTGCGCTCGAGGTCCGCCACGGGGATGTTGACGAACAGCATGCGGCGGGGGTGTGCGGGAATGGTCGTGGCGGGTCTCCAGTCGGTGGCTCGATGGGTACGTCCGGGGACCGGCCCACCCGGCGGAACTCATCGGTGGATCTCGGCTTCGTCGACTACGGGATCGTCGCCGCGCTCGCGGCGGGCGCAGCGCTGTTGGGTTGAAGCAGCGGCGACTTCGCCTCGTTACGAACCGACGAGCAGCCGGAAGCCGTGGTCCCAGGCGCCGCGGACGCCGCCGATCTTCACCCAGGCGATGCACATCGCCTCGAGTTCGCGTGAGCCCTCGATGCCACCGATGTCGACGGCATCCGACCAGCCGAAATCGGCGAGTAGATCGGTGACGATCTGTTTCGCGTCGCCGTCCTCGCCGGCGATCAGCATCGTCGGCCGACCCTCGCTGAACGTCGGGTCGACGAAGTACGGGCTGCCGATGATGTTGAAAGCCTTCACGACCTTGGCCTCGGGCAGCGCGCGCTGGACGCGCTCGCCGAGCGAGTCCTCGCCGCTGATCGAGAGCTTGGGCGGAAAGCCGCCGGAGAAGTCGAGCGGGTTCATCGCGTCGATCACCACCTTGCCGGCGAAGTTCTCCGGGCCGGCGTCGGCGATCACCTGCTCTGCCGCGTCACCCAGGACCGCCAAGACCAGCAGCTCGCCGGCAGCGGCCACTGCTGCGAAGGTGCCGGCCTCGATGCCGGCTCCTCCTCCGGACAGCCATTCGCGTAGCTCGGGCTTGTCAGGGTCGCGCGACCCGATCATCACCTCGTGGCCACGACCCCGAAACCCTGCCGCAAGGCGCTGCCCGACCTCGCCCGTTCCCAGCACGCCAACCTGCGTCTGCGCCAGTCGCTGGTTCACCAAAGGTGCTCCTCTCGCTCGTGGTACTGGGAGATTGCACGATGTTCCAGTTCTGCGGAGTACACCTCGAGCACCTCGGCCATTTCCCCGTAGCGGTTGCCGATCCGCGGCGTCACGCTGAGAGCAATGCTCACGCCGGACGACGGTGACCCGCACATCGCGCGTGGACAGAGCGAGCCGCTCCATCTGATTCTCGCGAGTTGAAGCTTCGAAACCTCGGCATCTGCGGCATCTGCACGGCACTTGGCCGGCGCCGGGCCGGCCGCACCTGTCTCTGTCCTCGAGGATTTTGTTGCTGCCGGAGACAACTGACCTCGAGGTTTTAGCGACCAAAGGAGACGACGGTTCCGCGGAACCGCGCGGCCGTGGCTCAGTGTCTTCATAGGCGAACGATCAAACGCCTAGACGCCGCGGCGTAGATTGTCTCGGTGCCGCCGTTTGACAACCTGCCGCCGTTGCGGCTCGCTCGCAACCGAGTCGTCCGGTTGAAGAGCTCTAGGAGCAATCGGACGAGCGTTCAAGCCGAATCAGCCCCCCGCCCGCGCCGTGAGGTTCGCCGCCTGCCGCTACCTCCGGCTGGCTAGTGACCTGAGTCGTTAGTTCGTTTCGAGGTTGCAGGGACCGGGGGTTTGGTGGCGAATGCCGTCGTCGTCAACGACGACGATGGGAGAGGTCATGGGGAAGCTTGCGGAGGTCGTGGTCAGCGCCGAGGAGCGGGAGGTGCTCGAGCGGTGGGCTCGGCGGCCGTCGAGCGCGCAGGCGCTCGCGTTCCGCTGTCGGGTCGTGCTGGCAGCGGCGGAGGGGAAGTCGAGTACTGCGATCGCGGCCGAGTTGGGGTGCGCGTTGCAGACGGTCGGGAAGTGGCGTGGTCGGTTCGCGCGGCAGGGGCTTGATGGGCTGCATGACGAGCCGCGTCCGGGCAAGCCCCGGTCGATCAATGACGAGGATGTCGAGCGGGTGATCACGAAGACGCTCGAGGAGCAGCCTCGAGACGCGACGCACTGGTCGACGCGTTCGATGGCGGCCGCGAGCGGGATGAGTCAGAGCGCGGTCAGCCGGATCTGGCGGGCGTTCGGGTTGAAGCCGCACCAGAGCGAAGCGTTCAAGCTCTCCCCGGATCCGCAGTTCATCGACAAGGTCAGGGACATCGTCGGGCTGTATCTCAACCCTCCTGAGGCCGCGGTCGTGCTTTGTGTCGACGAGAAGTCGCAGATCCAAGCGCTGGACAGGACGGCGCCGGTGCTGCCGCTGATGCCAGGGGTCCCGGAGCGGCGCACGCACGATTACGTCCGGAACGGCACCACCAACCTCTACGCCGCCCTCGACGTCGCCTCGGGGCAGGTGATCTCGGAGATGACGCCGCGGCAGCGCGCCGAGGAGTTCCGGCGGTTCCTCAACCTGATCGACAAGACGGTCCCCGCCGAGCTCGACGTCCACGTCGTGCTCGACAACTCCTCGACTCACAAGACGCCGGCGATCCAGCGTTGGCTCGTCCGCCACCCCCGGTTCACGTTCCACTTCACCCCGACCTACAGCTCCTGGCTCAACCTCGTCGAGCGCTGGTTCGCCGAACTGACGACGAAATGGATCAAGCGCGGCACACACCGCTCCGTCCGCGACCTCACCGCCTCGATCCGCACCTGGATCACCAACTGGAACGACGAGCCGAAGCCGTTCGTCTGGCACAAGAGCGCCGACGAGATCCTCGCCAGCATCGCCGCCTACTGCCAGCGAATTAACGACTCAGGTCACTAGC
>JAICMG010000040.1 GCA_025929365.1 Frankiaceae bacterium | reverse complement strand
ATCTCCGCCGCTTCGCGCAAAGGCACCAGCGCGGTCTCGCCGGACTCCCGTGATCTCCTCATGAACGTGATCCTGTTCCGCCGCGACCGCTAGGCCACGGACATCAGGCCACGCCACTTACACAAAGTTCCTGACAGACCCTGTCCAGGGGCCGAGGGTCCGCACCGAAGGGAATCATCTGGTAGCCACCCAGCAGCGGCGGCGGCGCATTCGAGCCAGGACTGGCATCGAAGCTGATCCCCGAGGCGGCCAGCATCCGCGGCCGAAGCACATGGGCAGTGACCCGCGCACTCCGCGCAGGACGTCGCCTACCGCTCGCGGCCGAAAAACCCGACGCGACGGCGGATGGAGACGACGAAGGCTTCGCCGCCGACACGGAAGGAGACGGCGACGCGATCGCCGAGTCGTTCGGTGACGGAGTCTGCGCGGCCGTCGCCTGTGCCGGCGGGGATGACGGGGGCGTGGGTGAAGACGATGTCGGCGACGACGGCGCGGGAGCTGCAGCCGGCGAGGGCGAAGCAGGGGGGCTCGCGCTTGGGTTCGGCGTATCCGCCAACGCCCCTGCCGGCATCAACAGGGACAAGGTCGACGCGACCACGATGAGCGTGAGAAAACGCTGCTTACGAGTCACGGAACCCCCGGCCGGCAGTACCCAACGCCGCACGGCACGCTTGCAGGCGGCTCCCCGACAGGAAGTATTCGACAACGAATGAGGCGATCAACCATCACGTGCGCCCATCCGGCCTAACCCTCGGTTACTCCGTTGCGCACGGCGGGACTTGCACCGCGGGCTACACGCAAGGACACGAATGCTCAAGCAGCACAACGTGAGGAGCCCGGCGAACGCCTCGCACTGCAGGGCTGGCAGGCGGCAGACATGACTCCAAGGACACCAACAGACTCCACTCCTTAGCCCCGGTACATGGAAGGCACGACTGCGAGAGCGGGCTCCACCTTTCGCGCGCGTGCGCGCGTGATCGTCGCGCGGGACGACGCCTACCCTCCCTCCATAGCGCGATCAGCAGATGCGGCGACCCTCGTCCTCGACAGCCTCGAAGTCCTACACGGGCTGAGCGCGGACGGCGACGTTCCCGACGACGCAGCCGTGATCGCCGCACTCGAGTCGGTCGGCGTTCATGGCTTCACCGAAGATCATGCGGGCTACCTCGCGATGACCGGCATCATGCTGCGGCTGATGCTGCGCCACTCCGACGTCTCCGCCGAGACGCTGTTCAACGCGGCCCGCGAGGACCTGCGGATCATCGGCGACGACATCGACGAGCAGGCTTTCGACGACATCGTCGGACGATTCGATGAGGTCGACTGACCACGGCTATCCGAGCACGCTCCCGCTCGGTCGCTCTTGATACGACGCGGCCGGACCTCGCGCGTGATGTCTCGGACACGTCGACTGGACAAAGTCTTCTTCGACAGCAATGCGGCGGCTACCGCCTCGACTGAGGCCCAAACCTCGCGATGATTCACGAAGGTCCGAGTACGCGCGTGTAACCATTCGAGGTACCCATCGACCTCTGAGTTGTCGACCGATATCGCGGCAGCCGTTTCGACCGCGACGTGCCAGTCGCCGTCGATGATGACTGTGCCGTGCACAGGATGGTCGGTGCTGAACCGGCTCCCTTCGGTGGTTCCAGTTGCACGTTCCTGCGCGATTTCCCCTGCAAGAGTCGACATGATCCGGCGCTCCACCCGGTCACGGATTGACGGCGGCGTCGGGGTCCATACCGACGGGCCAAGCTCAAGCCACTGCGTCGCAGACGGCGTCAAGCCCTTCGCCAGGGTGTGCCCCAGGCTCCCGTCCTCCGGCACGATCGTCACGTAGCGAAGTGGCACGCCGAGGATGACTTGAAGAACGGCATGCCCACTCTCGTGGAAGGCGACCACCTCACGATCCATGCGTCCAGGATCGCCGGTCGCGACCTCAGATCGTCGGCGACCGACGCAGGCCCGTTGCGCCCTCGCGCGCGTGCGCGCGTGCGCGCGTCGCCCGCGCGTCACGTATGCGCGTGCGTTTCCACATTCATGAAAGTCACCCTGGTGCCACCGCGCCAGCGCATTGGAACCTGGCCCAATGCTCGAACCCGATACACGACGACAAGGTCTGGACCGCCGCCTACGGCGCGTTCAACCCAGCGACGCCGGCGCACGCGATAACTCGTGTGATGGCCGAGTATCTTCGAGGCACACACGACACTTCGCCTGTCGACACCGCACTCCACTGCCTTGCCGCATGTGACGTGGCTAGAGCCGGCCTGCTCGCGCACCTGCTGTGGGGTAATGACGCGCGTGGCTTCGGCAGGCGCTAGCGCACGTCGTACCGGAGATCTGCCGCTGCCATCGCAGCGTCCAACTTGCGCGCCGCCTTCCTGAGGATGGGGACGAACCTATCGCCTGTCTTGGCGCTTCCTGAAGCGCACGGTTCAGTCAGATGAAATGCGGCCTTGTAGTAGGCCACGCCAACGTTAAAGATCGCTCGAGTTGGTGCGTCATCTGCGATTTGGCGCCTGAATCGATTCAGCGCGTTCAGTTCCACGCGGCATTGCGCTTCTTCGGCTATCAGCGATGTTTCCCCGCCCTCTGGGTTATAGGTCGTCATCAAGTCTTGGGTGTCGCCTAGCTGCGCGAAGTCGGCCTTGAACCTGAGATACCTGTCCCGTCCTTCATGGCTGTCGGTACAGGACGACACGAGCCCTGCGGCGATGCTCACGGCGACTGCCGCACGGCTCAACGACGACCTCAATGTCCGACCTCTCTGCTCCTGACCACTCTCGCGTCACTGGTCCACCTGGCGCAACGACGACCGGCTCCAGCGCCCTCGGGGACGAGGTTGCGCCTGGCGGCGTAACGCCATCCCGTACTCGAACCCCCGGTTTGAGGTAAATCTCAGCAGTTGCGTCCGCAACTATCCGGGAGGGATGAAATGACGACGTTGAAGATCGGCCTGCGCGTCCGTAACGCCTCGGGCGGTCGGGGGACCGTTGTAGACACCCGCAAGGACGGGCGAGAAGCACGAATCGCTTGGGACCGGCGCGAACCCACCTGGGAATCGATCAGTGGCCTACAGACGATTGGGCGCGACTCGATCACCGTGGCGCCCCGATGAACGTCATCGGGTACCTCCGTTGCTCGACGGCGGAACAGAGCCGCTCCGGCCTGGGTCTGGAGGCGCAGCGGCAGGCGATCGAGGACGAGGACGCCTGCGCTCGGCACAGCTGGACCCTGATCGAGGTCGTCGAAGACGTCGCGTCCGGCAAGTCGATGCGCCGCGAGGGGCTGACGCGTGCCTTGGCCGCCCTCGACGGCGGCCAGGTGGACGGGCTCGTGACAGCGAAACTCGACCGCCTGAGCCGCAGCGTCTTGGATTTCGCGACGCTGGTCTGTAGAGCGCAACAACAGTCGTGGAACCTTGTCGTCCTCGACCTCGGTCTTGACCTGTCGACCCCGCAAGGCCGTTTCACGGCCCACGTCCTGTGCGCGATGGCCGAACTTGAACGCGAGTTGATCGGTCAGCGCACCCGCGAGGCTCTGGCGATGGCGAAGCAGCGCGGCGTACTCCTTGGCCGGCCGTCACGAGTGCCAGCCGAGGTCGTTAACCGCATAGGCGGGGAACGCGCCGCGGGCAAGACCCTTGCCTCAATCGCCACGACCTTGAACGATGAAGCGGTAGCACCGCCATGCGGGGGACGAGCGTGGTATCCGGCTGGGATCGGGCGTCTTCTGCGACAGGCGGTATAAGGCATGAGGACGGGCAGCCACCGAGGGGGACTTATGAAGCGCTCCCACTTCGCGGTGCTGGCTGCGCTGGTGTGCTTCGCGGGCAGCGGCGTCACCCTCGCCAGCGAGGCCGCTGCTTTCGTCCCGTCGACGGCTCCCACGTCGCTGACTGTCGCGCCCTCCGTGCAGTCAGCAGGCTACGGCTCCACCGTGACAGTTCATGTCTCTGATCAAGCCGGGAACCCGATCAGCGGGTCGCCAAACATCACGTACACGGTAAGCGGTGCCAATCAGGGCACGAGTGGTTCGGCGACTTCGGACGGCACGATCACCTACCGCGACAGCCACGCGAGCGCCTCCTCTCACACCGACAGCATCTCCATCGTCGATAACACCGACGCCCTGACCGCGCACGCCACCGTGTATTACGTGGCGGGCGGAACAACGCCCAGCCAGGTCACAGTTGACACGAGCGGCAAGATCACGGACGGCTTGCCCTGCGGCGCGCCGAGTCACAGCGCGGCCACCGGTGTCCAGCCGGGGCACGTCACAACGGTGTGCGCGGTCGTGGCGAATGTTAATGGCGAGCGTCTAGCGGGCAGTGCGATCAACCTCACGGTCAGCGTCGGTCAGATCGCCGCTGTCGGCGCGCTCGGCCCGAGCAGCGGAACATCCCTCTCGACCACAACAGATGCGAGCGGCGTCGCGTACGCCGACGTGACGATGACCGCGGGAGGCGTACAGAACGTCACCGGAAACGCCGGCGGCGCCTCGGGAGGGAGCACCGTCACCTATGCACCGCCTGGGCCTACGCCAACTCCAACTGCCTCTTCCACGCCAACTCCTACTCCCACGACCATATTGACGCCGACGCCGACGCCGACGCCGACTCCGACCGCCACCCACTCGACAAGTCCCACCCCGAACCCGACTGCTACGGCGACCGGAGCGGTTCCAAAGACGTTGACGTTGACCGCCTCACATCCGCCGAACCTCAGTTCCAATGTCACGATCACTGCGACAGCGACAAACTCGGATGGCACCCACTCTGCCGGGCAAGTCGTACGGTTTAACGTCTCTGGCGCCAACAACGCGTCAGGGTCGGGATCGACCGATGCGCAGGGACATGTCACGTTCTTCTACTACGAACGTAATGGCGGAACTGACGACGTCTACGCATTCGTCGATACGAATAACGACGGTGCCGAATCGGTTGGCCGCGAGCCGGATGCCGAGATCATGGTCAATGGCGGCGAAGCCGAGGATCCGAACCCGGGCGGCGACGCGGGCTACTACGTCGACTCGATCCACATCGCCGACCAGTCCGGAGCCCCGCGGTGCAGTTCGGTACATGCCACCGCCCGCGTGGTCGGACCTACCGAGGTGTACGACCTGGCGCTCAGTTACTCAAGCACCGGCGGGGATCTTTCGCGCGGCTCATTCGACGGCAACGAAACCATCTTCTCACGGCCTCCATGCCGATGCTGTCGTCCCGCAGCCCTTCGATCGTGCGCCGGCGCAGCGTGTGGATCCGGGCGCGCAGCAACTCCGCGGGACTGACCTGCCCGACGTCGGCGCGGGTGACCTCAACCTCGACGCCGGGTCGGACTCCGACGCGATCGAGAATCGCCTCTGCCGCCCGACGGCGAACGTCAGCGTGGTCCGCGTGGTCGCAGAGGTCGATGAGCTGCTCGGCTGCCAAGGGCGCGTGTTCGGGTGGCGCGCGACGGGTCGTGAGGACTCACGGCCCTGTCCTCTGTACGCGGCGCCCCCGATAGCTGGCGAGCACGCTGCGTTGAGTTAACCCACCACCGTCGGCCAAGCTTGCCCACCGCAAAGTTGAAGATCACCACCGCGCCGAGCGCGATGGCCCCGACCTCGATTCGCCCGCTCACAGGAGCCTCGTTCCTCGGAAGAAATGTCAACCGAACGTGCGGCAGACCCCGCCCATCAGCGGAATAGGCCGGATCGAATCGCCTCCGGCGGAAACGACGGGTAGTCGTAATGCCATGTCTCGTCTGTCCAGCTGTAGTAGCCACATCGCAGCATGTCGGTCCACGATTCAATGGCAGCAGACAGCCCGGCTGCCACGACTGTGTCGAACTGACCGGGGGACCAATAGTCGATTGCCAATACCTCGCCGCTGCCCGCGTCGTAGGCGAACAAGGCGCTACTTGGCGATTCGGTGATCGGTACCCATCTGTCTCCCCATTGCGGGAAGTCAGGTTCATCGGCCAGCAGCGATATCCGCTGTCGGCGGTCTTGGAGTGACGCATCGAGGGTCAGAAGCGGATACATGATGGGAGCCAGGATCCGGCGGGCCATCGTGCCGTTGTGCCAGGCGAACCACTCGATCAGCTCGCTCGGCGCGGCGCCAACCTCGCTCAGCAGCCTCGCTTCGATGTCCTGCGGCGGGAGCCCAGGCGCGAGGACGGAATCCGCGGCGACACCGAGGCGGCGCCATTCGGATTCGAGGGCGTCAAGGGCGACTGTTAGCGTCATCGCAGACAAACCTGCTTGGTGTCTGGAGCGCCCGGGAAGTTCATCGGAATAACTAGGAACGGCGTCCCATACATCGCCTGAGTCGCTGCGTCCGTTCCACCCGTCTGGAGCTTGCACGATCTCACAAAGGTCCCGTACCGCAGACCAGCAAGGTCGTTCTGAGCGCCGTCGAGTGGTCGAAGGCTTGCTCCGGGTCCGCTCTCGGCACTCGCGACGAAGGGATACTCGTCACATTCGATGCCCGTCCCGTGCTCCAGTCCGCTAGCTTCGGCCCAGACGACGCCAGCCAAGGCGCCTAGTAGAGCGGCTCGTCGCCGAGCACCTGGGTCTGCCAGGCGGTGACGCCACCTTGCACGTGCTTCGCATCGGCGAACCCGGCGTTCTTGAGCAACGCGAGCGCCTCGGCGGAACGTACCCCGGTCTTGCAGTAGAGGACGACCTGCTTGTCCTGCGGCAGCTCGGACAGCCGTGACGGCAGCTCACGCGGCGGGATCAGCACCGAGCCCTCGATGCGCACGATCTCGTACTCCGCGGGCTCGCGGACGTCGACGAGGTACATCTCCTCACCGCGCTGGCGCATCGCGTTGAGCTCGCCGGCAGTGATCGTCGAGCCGGACGCGGCTTGCGACGCCTCGTCTGAGACGACGCCACAGAACGCCTCGTAGTCGATCAGCTCGGTGATCGTCGGGTTCTTCCCGCAGATCGCGCACTCCGGGTCCTTGCGCACCTTGACCGAGCGGTACGTCATCTCGAGGGCGTCGTAGATCATGAGCCGGCCCACGATCGGCTCGCCGATGCCGGTAATCACCTTGATCGCCTCGTTGACCTGGATCGAGCCGATCGAGGCGCACAGCACGCCGAGCACGCCGCCCTCGGCGCATGACGGCACCATCCCCGGTGGCGGGGGCTCCGGGTAGAGGCAGCGGTAGCAGGGCCCGTGCTCGGACCAGAAGACGGACGCCTGGCCGTCGAAGCGGTAGATCGAGCCCCAGACGTACGGCTTGTTCAGCAGCACGCACGCGTCGTTGACGAGGTAGCGCGTCGCAAAGTTGTCGGTGCCGTCGACGATGAGGTCGTAGCCGGAGAAGATCTCCATCACGTTCGAGGCGTCGAGGCGCTCGAGATGCAGGTTGACCTTCACGAGCGGGTTGATCTCGGCGACCGACGCCTTCGCGCTCTCGGCCTTGGACCGGCCCACGTCGCTCTGGCCGTGGATGACCTGCCGCTGCAGGTTGGACTCGTCGACGACGTCGAAGTCGACGATGCCGAGGGTCCCGACGCCCGCCGCCGCGAGATACATCAGTGCGGGCGACCCGAGCCCACCGGCGCCGACGCACAGCACCTTCGCGTTCTTCAGCCGCTTCTGGCCGTCCATCGCGACGTCGGGAATGATCAGATGCCGCGAGTAGCGCCGGATCTCATTCGGCGTCAGCTCAGCCGCAGGCGCAACGAGCGGGGGAAGCGGCACGACCTCACCTCGGGACAGAGAGATATCGAACGATCAAGGGTTGCACAGTCGACAACCCGGCCGGCCGGAGGATTCTTCCCCCGCAACGCCGAGCTACCAGGAAAACCAGCGTCGGCGCCGTTCCGGCACGACGGTGGACACCGGGTCCGGCGGCACGGGCGGTTGCGGAGCACCCCACACGGATTCCTGGTCGAACGGCATGTCCGCGCCGGGCGCCGGCGGCAGGCTCTCGTACCCGCCGGCGGGCGCCGAAGCCTCCGCGCGGCCCTGTTGAGGTGCCCATTCGGGCTCGTCCTCGTCGTGGGCCGGCCGTTGCCAGCTGACGGTGTCGTCCTCATCGTCGAGGTCGGCCTGGCTGAAATCGATCTGCGCGATGTCGGGGTCGTCATCGACGTCGGACTCGTCGTAGTCGTCCTCGTCGACCGTCTCGTCGTCGTCGACCGTCTCGTCGTCGTCGACCGTCTCGTCGTCGTCGACCGCCTCGGCTGCCGGGGCGGCACGACGTGCGGGCGCGGGCTGCGGCGGAGCCGGCTCGTCGAGGAGCGCCACGGACACGCCCCTGCCGAGCAGGGTCTGCGCGAGGGCCATCACGGCGTCGTCGACGTGTGCCTTGATCCGGTCCTCAACCGCGGCAACGGCCGCGTCGAGGTCGGCCCCTGCCGCGGACCCGCCGGCGGCGTCGCCGCCTCGCGGCGCAGCGGCGACCTGGGCGATCTGCGCGGAGAGGTCGGTCAGCTGCTTCTGCAACGGCGTCAGGTCGACCGGCGCCGCAGGAGCGTCCGCCGAGCCTTGGCGGGTGGCGGCTGCTGCGGCGACGTCCGAGCGCAGGGCCTGCAGCTCGCGGGTGAGCTCGGCCAGCTTCGGCTCGAGCGCCGCCACCGCCGCCTCGTCGAGCGCGACCGGCTGGGCGAGCGCAGCCTGGGTGCCGGAGGCCAACGACTCGACCTTGCCGTGCAGCGCCTGTAGCGCGGCCGCGTGATCGGTGTGGGCCTGAGCCAGCCGCTGCGCGAGCGGCCCGAGCATTCCCTCGAGCGCCGACAGCCGCTCGCTGATACCGGCATCGACCGGACGGGCGACGGCCTGCTCGATCCCGCCGAGCCGCTGGCCGAGCGAGCCCTCCATGTTCGCGAGCCGCTGCTGCAGCGCGGTGAGGTTGTCCTGCACCGCCGATACCTGCTGCCCGTACGCCGGCAGCGCCTGCATCCCGGTGGTGAGCACGCCGATGGTCTCGGCCTGCGACCGGACGTGCGCGTCGATCGCGCCCAGCGCGCCCCGTGTGTCGGCGAGCTCCTCACCGCGCTGCGCGACCATCCGGGCGACCCCGTCGAGCCGCTCCGCGAGGAACCGCACCGCCTCCCGAAGCTCGGCGGTCACCCCGTTGAGCGCGTCCGGGCTCGGCTGCGACTCGGAGCGCAGCGCGGCGACCTCCTGGCCCAGCCTGATGACCTGGTTGCGGATGTCGACCAGCGCCGCCATCGGATCCGGCGCAGGCGTGGCCTGCGCGGAAGCAGGTGCCGCCTGCGCTGCAGCGGGTACGCCCGGAGCAGGCACCCCCGAGCCCGGGTCAGTGGTCACCGACATCTCCTCGATCGCGGCCGCCTGGCGAGAAGTATCCCCTGTCCCGCCCGCTAGCGCAGTTTCCCCCGCAGCGTCAGTAACGCCGCGCTTCGGCCCCTCGTAGGCGGATCGTAGCCGCGTCCCGCCGGGCCGCGCACCCGGCGAGCCGGTTCGCCGCACCCCGGACTCGCCCGCCCCGACTCGATACGCTTCGGGCCACCGTGACGCAATCACCTGGCACCACCGAACGCAGCCGCCGACTGCCACGCTCAGCCCGCCGGGAGCAGCTGCTCGGGGCCGCCCAGGAGGTCTTCGTCGCGCACGGCTATCACGCCGCCGCGATGGATGACATCGCGGAGCGGGCGGGGGTCAGCAAACCCGTCCTCTACCAGCACTTCCCGAGCAAGCTCGAGCTCTACCTCGCCCTGCTCGAGGTGCACGCGGATGCGCTCGAACGCCAGGTCCGCGACGCGCTGGGGAGCACGACCGACAACCACGACCGGGTGTTCCGCTGCGTCCAGGTGTATTTCGACTTCGTCGACGAGCCCGGCGGCGCGTTCCGGCTCGTGTTCGAGTCCGACCTCCGCAACGAGCCGGTCGTACGGGAGCGCGTGGACCGGGCGCTGCAACGCTCGGTCGAGGCCATCGCCGACACGATCGCCAGGGACACCGGCCTCTCGCGCGAGCAGGCTGAGCTCCTGTCGTGCGGCCTCGCGGGCGCGGCCGAGATCAGCGCCCGCTGGTGGCTCGACGCGACCGGGCGGATTCCCAAGCAGCAGGCGATCGAGCTGATCCAGGCGCTCACCTGGCGCGGAATCAGCGGCTACCCCCTCGCGGTCGCCAACTTGTCAGAGCACGACACAAAGGCGCAATAACCAGAGCGAAGCTTCCAACCCGGGCGCTTTCCGCCGGTTTGGTGCGTGAATATGTTCTGCAGACAGCCAAATGACGCCGATTGGGCTGTCTAGAGAACGATTCCACCCGAGATCGAGGCAACCTCACGTTCACCATCGGCGAAGCGTTGTTCGCCGTCGCTCTCCACGCCTTCCACTAGCCTGACCCGCGTGGAAGTACGCATCGGGGTCAAGGGCGCTGCGCGCGAGCTCGCAATCGAAAGCGCCCAGTCCGCAGACGAGATCCAAGAAGCGATCGAGTCAGCGCTGAAGAAGGGCGATCCGACCCTCACGCTGGTCGACGAGAAGGGCCGTCGGGTGATCCTGTCGCTCGACAAGCTTGCGTACGTGGAGATCGCCGACACCGACTCCCGAAGGGTCGGCTTCGGCGCACTTTAGAGGCGCCACCCCGGCTATGCCTGAAGGCCGAGCGATTCCATGCGCTCGCTGTGGCGCTGCGTGAGCCGGGCGAGCAGCTCACCGACCGCGGTCAGGTCACCCACGCCGCCCACGATCAGCCGCGCCAGCACATCGCGGTCCACCGCGATGCGTTGCGCCTGCACCAACGCCTCCCCGACGAGCCGGCGCGCCCACAGCGCGAGCCGGCCGCCCACCGCGGGATCGGCCTCGATCGCGGACCGGACATGCGCCACCGCGAACTCGGCGTGGCCGGTGTCGTCGAGCACGTCCCCGACCAACGACTGGGTGCTGTCGTCCATCAGGTCAGCGACCTCGCGATAGAAGTCGGCGGCGAAGCCGTCGCCGACGTAGGCCTTGACGAGGCTCTCGAGCCAGTCCGCGGGAGTGGTCGAGTCGTGAAAGGCGTCGAGCGGTCCGACGAACGGCGCCATCGCGACGGTGGAGTCGACGCCCAGCGCGGCGAGCCGCTCGTGCAGCACCTGGTAGTGACCGAACTCGGCGACCGCCATCCCGCCCAGCGCAGCCTTGTCGGCGAGCGTCGGTGCCAGTGAGGCGTCGACGGCGAGCCGCTCGAAGGCCGTGAGCTCGGCGTAGGCGAGGACCCCGAGCAGGTCGACGCTGGCCTGCCGACGATCTTCCTCGCTCATCGGGTCGGTCCATTCGGACATGAAGCGACCCTATTCGTGGCGCGGGCCGCTCATCGGGTGAAATAACCGCCGTCGCCTCGGCTGGCTACACTTGATGGCGCAACATCCCGAATTCCGCGGAGAGCCGTGGTGTGTCGGCCCCCCGCGCAGATCGCGGGCGCGGGCCCACCAATGCAGGCAGACGGACTCCGCACGCTAGAGGAGTCCGCTCACCCATGAAGACGTTTACCGAACTCGGCGTCGCCGACGACATCGTCGCGACGCTCGCAAGCCACGGCATCACCGCCCCGTTCCCGATCCAGGCGCTCGCCGTTCCCCTGGCGATCAAAGGGCACGACCTGATCGGTCAGGCTCGAACCGGCACCGGCAAGACTCTCGCCTTCACCATCCCCGTGCTGCATCGCGTCACGCCCGGCGATCCCCGCGGAAAGCCGCAGGCGCTTGTCGTCGTCCCGACCCGCGAGCTCGCGGTCCAGGTCGCGAAGGACGTCGACGTCGCCGGCGGGCCTCGTGGCACCCGGGTCCTGGTGATCTACGGCGGGCGCTCCTACGAGCCGCAGCTCGACGCGCTGCGCAAGGGAGTCGACGTCGTCGTCGGTACGCCGGGCCGGCTGCTCGACCTTGCCAACCAGAAGGCGCTCGATCTCTCGGAGGTCAAGAGCCTCGTCCTCGACGAAGCCGACGAGATGCTCGACCTCGGCTTCCTGCCCGACGTCGAGCGGATCGTCTCGCTGCTGCCGGAGGATCGGCAGACGATGCTGTTCTCCGCCACGATGCCGGGTCCCGTCGTCACGCTCGCGCGCCGCTACCTCAAGCACCCCACGCATGTCCGGGCGGAGTCACCGGACGAGAGCGCGATGGTGCCGACGACGAGCCAGTTCGTGTTCCGCGCCCACCACCTCGACAAGCCTGAGGTCCTCGCCCGGATCATGCAGGCCGACGGCCGCGGCCTCGCGATGGTCTTCACCCGCACCAAGCGCTCCGCCGACCGGATCGCGGCCGACCTCAGCGAGCGCGGGTTCGCCGCGGCCGCCGTACACGGTGACCTCGGCCAAGGGGCCCGCGAGCGAGCGCTGCGCGCGTTCCGCAACGGCAAGGTCGACATCCTGGTCGCCACCGACGTCGCGGCGCGGGGCATCGACGTACAAGGCGTCACCCACGTCATCAACTACGAGTGCCCGGACGACGAGAAGACCTACCTGCATCGCATCGGCCGGACCGGCCGGGCCGGCGAGACCGGATCGGCGATCACCTTCGTCGACTGGGAAGACGGTTATCGCTGGGGGATGATCAACAAGGCGCTCGACCTGCCGTTCCCCGAGCCGGAGGAGACGTACTCGACCTCCGACGTCCTCTACGAGGAGCTCGACATCCCGCGGACCGCCGCCGGCCGGTTGCCGACGGCCGCGCGCACCCGCGCCGGGCTCGAGGCCGAGGAGCTCGAGGACCTCGGCGAGACCGGCCGCAGGCACGCGGCGCAGCCGCGGAAGCCCGACGGTCGCAGCGGGCAGGGCGGCTCCCGAGGCTCGGGGACGCGCAGTGGCAAGGACTCGAGCAGCGGCGGCAGCGCGCCGCGACAGCGGCAACGGACGCGGGGTGGCGCGGCGAGCAACGCGGGCGCGGCGGAACCCGCGGCACCCCGGCCGCGCGCGACCACGCCGAGCGAGGCCGGCGCCGGGGACGCAGCGCCACGGCGTCGACGGCGGCGGCGGCGTTCCTCAGGTGACGGAGGCGCCACCCGCTCCGAAGGAGGGTCGAGCACAGCCGCGTCGTAGTGCAGACTCGTACGCCTCAGCACGCGCACACCGCACCAGCCGGACGAAGGGAACGAACCGTGGCCCTGCGATCCGTCGGCCCGCGACTGATCAGCGAGAGCGTCGACGACGTGGTCGACTGGGTGAAACGACTCGACGGCTGCCCGCCGATCACGCGGACGAAGGTCGGGCTGTGCCAGCACCCGAGTCACGGCACCGATCCTGCGAACTGGTTCTACGTCGAGGCCGACACGAGCGAGGGCGTCGCGCGGCTGCGCTGCATCGCCGGGGGTCACGTCAACGACCTGCTCGACTCGGCCGAGCACTGGACGTATCCGGGCGTGTGGGCCTGCCCCGGTTGCGGCCAGTCGATCGCCGAAGCCGTCTTCGGCATCCACGAGTCCGGTGGGGTCGGCCGCTGGATGGTGCTTGTGGTCCGTTGCGTCGAGTGCGGCGAAGTCGCCGGGGTCACCGACATGGTGGTCGGCGACAAGCCGATCGACGAGCTCCTCGCCGCCCTGTAGCAGACGCCGCGCTACAGCTGCCAGGTGAACCGGACCCAGCTGGGCCGGTTGCATGCTGGGCAGCGCATGTACGACGGATAGGCGCGGTCGCCGACTCCGATCGAGTGGACGTCCTCGCCATGACCCACCCGCAGCGCCAGATGCAGCGAAGGTATCGAGGCGCGAAGGGCGCGCATCGGGCTGAGCACTGTCCGCTCGTCGCACCGCGAACACTCCACCAGCGCCGATCCGATGCCGGGCATCGCCGCGTCGGCGGCCGAGGAGAACAGCGCCCGCTTGCCTTCCGCGTCGACCGCGGCCTGCAATGGTGAGGACGTGACGGGGCCGGGCCGCGGCCGCAACCGGTCGAAGCTGGTCACGCCGACTCACCTCCCGAGCGCGCGATCTCAGCGAGCGCCGGCTCATCTCGGAGCTCGATCGTGTTGGGCAGCGGCTCCTCGGCGGGCAGCCCGACGAGTCCGCGCGCGAAGGTGCGGTACGCGAGTGCCCCCGGCGTACGCCGACCGGCGCGCATGATCGTCTTGCCCGCTGCGGGCGCCTCCGCGAACCGCACCGACCGCGGGATCGGCGGTTCGAGAACGTCGATGCCGTATCGCGACGCGATGTCGGCAAGCACCGCCTTGGCGTGCGACGTGCGCGCGTCGAAGAGTGTCGGCAGCACACCGCGCACCCGGAGCGCGGGGTTGGTCAGTCGCTGCACGTCGTGGACGGTGTCGAGCAGCTGTCCCACACCACGATGCGACAGCGTCTCGCACTGGAGCGGAACGATCACCTCGTCGGCCGCGGTGAGCGCGTTGAGGGTCAGCACACCGAGCGTCGGCGCGCAGTCGAGCAGCACGACGTCGTAGTTGGACCTGAGCTCGTCGAGGGCCTGCCGCAGGACGTACTCGCGCCCGGTGCGCATGAGCAGCTGCGCCTCACAGCCCGCCAGGTCGATCGTTGCCGGGAGCAGGTCCGGGCCTTCCGACGTCGGCTGCACGACCATCCGCACCGACACCCGGCCGAGCAGCACGTCGTGGATGGACAGCTCGAGGTTGTCGGGGTCGAGGCCGAGCGAGAACGTCAGGCACGCCTGCGGGTCCAGGTCGACGACCAGCACTCGCCGATCGAGCTCGGCCAGCGCAGCGGCCACCGAGGCGACGGTGGTCGTCTTCGCGACGCCGCCCTTCTGATTGGCGACGGCGTACGTGCGGCAGATCGTCACAGCGTTCCTGCCCGGGGTAGTTGGCCAGCGCTCGGGGTCGACGCACGAGTACGAAGGGCCTCCAGGCTACCGGTACCCTGCCGCGGTGCCAGATGCCGTGAGGACCGGGACACCGCGGTGAGCGTCCCGAAGCACCTGCGGTCCGATCCGCACGTCGAGGCGGCGACGGTTGCCGTCCCATCCGGCCCACTCGCCGCGCTGGTCGCGACCCCGCCGGCCGGCGGCGAGCAACGTCGCGGCGTGCTGCTCGTGCCCGGCTACACCGGCAGCAAGGAGGACTTCTGGCACCTGCTGCCGCTGCTGGCGCAGGCGGGCCACCCCGCGACCGCCATCGACCTGCGGGGCCAGTGCGACTCGGGCGGTCCCGAGGATCTGTCGGCCTACACGATCGAGGCCCTTGCCGCGGATCTCGCCGCACTGCTGAACGCCGCGCCCGAGCCGCTTCACCTCGTGGGGCACTCGTTCGGCGGACTGCTGTGCCGCGCGGCGGTGCTGGCCGGAGCACCCGTCCGGTCGCTGGTGCTGCTCGGTTCGGGCCCCGCGGCGCTCGGCGGGCACCGCGCGGCCCTGGTCGAGGCAATGCGGCCGATGCTGCTCGACGGCGGCGGCGTGCCGGAGGTCTGGCGGGCAACGGCCGCGCTCAACGCCACCGCACCGGCGACGCTCGCGCAGCCGCCCGACGTGAAGGCGTTCGTCGAGCGGCGCTTCCTCGCCTCACCCGCGGCAGCCCTGCTCGGGATGGGCGAGGCCGTGACGAGCGCCACCGACCGTGTCGACGACCTCGCCCGGTCCGGTGTCCCCGTGCTCGTCGCCTGCGGCGAGAACGACGACGCCTGGACACCCGAACAACAAAAGGACATGGCGCAACGACTAAGAGCGCAGTACGTCGTCTTCGCGGGCGCCGGTCACTCCCCCAACGTCGACACACCCGAGGCCGTCGTCGATGCCATCACGAACTTCTGGCGAGACGTCGACGGAGCCTGAGCGCAGGCCGAAGGCCGAGCGGAGGGGCGTGGAAAAGTCAGCGCAGCGAAGCGAGCAGACTTCTCCCTAGCCCCGAGCCGGTCTTCGGGCCGCGCGTCACTCAACGAGCTCATCAACCGACGACGTGATGTCGGGGGCGAGGCCCGCCCAGGAGGGTTTACGTTGCGGCGCCGCTTGCCTTCCCGACGGACAGTGGTCGAGGAAGTCGCACCACCCGCAGTGCGGACCTGACCGCGGCGGGAACAGCGACTCGAGCGCATCAGGGCTGTGGCCGGCCGCATCGAGGGCAGCGTGTGCGTTGGCCGCCTCGACGCCGATCGACTCGGCTCGGCCCAGCTGACGATCGAGCGACTCCCCGCTGTGCTCCCACACGATCACCTCGCCGCTCGGGAGGTGGTGCAGCTCGACGCGTCGACACGGAAGTCGCAAGGTGCGCGCGGCCGCCGCCGCGTAGATGGCGAGCGCGAGCGAGCCGCGCGCGTCGTCGGTGCTCAGCAGGTGACGACCGGTCTTGTAGTCGACGACGACGAGCTCGTCGCCGCGACGGTCGAGCCGGTCGATCCGGCCCGACAGTGCAAGCCGCGGCGTGCGCATGCCGACGGTGCGCTCGATACCGAGCGGCTCCTCCGCCGGGTCCAGCGTCGCGACGTACCGCTCCGCCATGTCGGCCGCGCGGTCACGCCAGTCGTCGGACTGCTGGTCGTCGCGGAAGCCGAGCGACACCCACTTCTCGTCGACCAGCCGGCGTACGGCGGGCACAGTCCTGTTCTCGACGGGGAGCATCCACCACGCCGCCAGCGCGCCGTGCACCGCGGCACCGAGCGAGTTGTGCGCCCAGGCGGGCCCCTTGGCCGGCATCGGCCGGTCGACGTAGTTGAAGCGATAGCGGCGGGGACAGTCGAGCCAGATGTCGAGGCGGGACGGAGTTGCCGAGAACAGGCGAGGTGGAGGCTCGACGTCCAGCTCGCCTTGCGATGTCGAGCCCGGCCCCATCAACCCAGTGTCGGGCGAACCTCCGACAATCGCGCGGAGACGCTCCCGAAGTCGATGTCGAGCTCGGTATCCACGTCGCGCAGATCGGTGAGCACGACGCCGTCGTACATCAGGACTCCCGCCGTCTCCGGCCACACCAGCGCCCACAGCCACAACCCCTTGGCCTCGCCGACGAACACCGCACGGTCGTCCGCCGCCGGAAGGCACCACAACGCGGTCGGGTGTGACGCGGCGAGGACTTTCGCGTCCGCGGCTCCGCTGTCGAAACCATCGCCCGGATCGGTCCCGGCGAGCCCGGCGTGCCGGGCGCCGAGCCCGACGCCCGGCTCCTCGGCGATGACGAACAACTCGGCCGGCCCGCCGAGCGGACTCGGTCCCGACATCGCCGTGACGGTTGCGCGGGCACCCGACCGCTCGTCGCCGGCGTAGGCGAACCCGCTGCACACCCAGCCCGGCGGGAGCCCTCGGGCCACCCACAGCGGGACGCCGGACCTCCGTACGACGTGTGCGATTGCCTCGGGACCGCAATGACTCAGGACGGTGTACGGCGCGACGGCGCCGTGTTGCGGACACCGCCACTCACTCGACCACAGTCCTGGCTCGCGGAGGTCGCTGCCACACCGTGGGCACGTGGGAACAGCGTGCACCCTTGAACATTCCTCACGACTAAGGGAGAGAGTCAAGACGTGACTTCCCTCGAGCCGCCAGCCGAATCCGGCCATGTCGAGATTTGCGCCGGTGCCGTGGTGCGCGATGCCGAGAATCGGCTGTTGCTGGTGAGGCGGGGGCGACCACCGGCGCTCGGCACCTGGACGCTCCCGGGCGGCCGCCTGGAACCTGGCGAAAGCCCCGCTGAAGCGGCCGCGCGCGAGGTGCGCGAGGAGACCGGGCTCGCGGTGGAGGTCGGTGAGCTGCTCGCCACACTCCCAGTGTTGGGCTACCTCGTCCACGATTTCGCGGCCACCGTCGTCGGCGGAACGCTGCGCGCGGGCGATGACGCGGCCGAGGTCCGGTGGTGTGGCATCGACGAGCTGGCGAGCTACGAGCTTTCGCCGGGACTGCGCGACGCGCTGCACGGCATGGGAGTCCTCTAACCGCGCTACGTCGTAACGGCCGGAAGCGCAACCGTGCAGAAGGCGCAGCGCGACGCCTCGACCGGGATCGAGCTCTTGCACTCCGGACAGATCTTGGTCGGCGTTGCCGGCTCGGAGCTCGGTTTGAACCGCTCCATCAAGACGTTCACGGGCCGCACCACGAAGTAGTAGACGACGAAGCCGATGAGGATCAGCGACAGCAACGAGTTGAGGAAGTCGCCATAGACGAACCTCGCGCCCCCGAGACTCCAGTGGCGGGTCGCGAAGTCGGAGGCCTTGCCCAGCGGGATGCTGACCAACGGCGTGATGAAGTCCTTGACGAGCGATTGCACGACTGCGGTGAAGGCCGCGCCGATGACGATGCCGACCGCGAGGTCGACGACATTGCCACGCAGGATGAAGCTGCGGAATCCGGAGAGATCGAGCCGTCGGACGCCGCCGCGTACGACGCTTTCGAGCCGTTCTATCGGAGCAGGATCAGTCATGGCGGCAGGCTATTCCGGCCGGGAACACAGGGTCTTCCAGGGCCTCCGCGTCCCCGGCTCAAGGCCATGACAGCGGTAACCTCCGGAGCATGGCGACGGGCACGACGACGCGCGTTTTCCTTGCGCGACTCGCGGATCTGACCGTCCTCGACCCGCAGGCCGACCAGGTCGGCCGGGTTCGCGATGCCATCCTCGCGTTGCGCGGAGCCGGCGTACAGCCGCGCGTGCTCGGCCTCGTCGTCGAGGTGCAGCCACGGCGCCGGGTCTTCATCCCGATCGGGCAGGTCTCGAGCATCGACGCCGACGCGGTCGTGGTGCGAGGTCGTATCAACCTGCGCCGGTTCGAGCGACGCCCGGGTGAGACGCTCGCGCTGACCGAGCTGCTCGACCGCAAGGTGACGCTCATCGAGGACGGCGCACAGGTGACGGTCGTCGACGTCGCGATGGAGCAGAGCCGCACCCGCGACTGGTTCATCACCCGTGTCGCCGTGCGCGCGCACGGATCGGGCTTCCGGCGCCGCGGCCCGCTGCGCACGGTCGACTGGGAAGCCATCACCGGGATCACGGTGCCCGAGGAGCACCAGGGTGCGGCGAACATGCTCGCCGCCTTCGACCAGCTGTCGGCACCGGACCTCGCCCACATGCTGCACGAGCTGTCGGAGAAGCGCCGGACGGAAGTCGTCGCCGCGCTCGACGACGCGCGCCTCGCCGACGTGCTCGAGGAGCTGCCCGAGGACGACCAGGTCGAGATCCTGGCCAAGCTCGAGGGTGAGCGGGCGGCCGACGTGCTCGAGGCGATGGGGCCCGACGACGCCGCCGACCTGCTCGGCGAGCTGCCGTCGGAGGAGGCGGAGCGACTCCTCGCCCTGATGGAGCCGGGCGAGGCCGATCCGGTCCGCCGGCTGCTCACCTACGCCGACAACTCCGCGGGCGGCATGATGACGAGCGAGCCCGTCATCCTGTCCCCCGATGCCACCGTTGCCGAAGCGCTCGCGCGGGTCCGCGACCCCGAGATCAGCCCGGCCCTTGCCGCGCAGGTCTATGTCTGCCGGCCGCCGACCGACACGCCGACCGGCAAGTACGTCGGGATCGCCCACATCCAGCGACTGCTCCGCGAGCCGCCGTCGGCATTGGTGTCGGGCGTGGTGGATACCCAGACCGACCCACTCGGTCCTGACTGCCCACTGCACGAGGTGACCGCCTACCTCGCGACGTACAACCTCGTCGCGGTCCCGATCGTCGACGACGCCGACCATCTGCTCGGCGCGGTCACGGTCGACGACGTCCTCGACCACCTGCTGCCGGCAGACTGGCGCGAGCGCCCGAGCGACGAAGCCGGAGCGGCTCATGGCACGTGAGCGGCGGCGGTCACCGCGCCTCGACCAGCCGCAGGACACCCGTGGCTTCACCTTGCCCCGCTACAACCCCGATTCGATGGGGCGCATATCGGAGCGGGTGGCGCGCTTCCTGGGCACCTGGCGCTTCATCGGGTACATGTCGCTGTTCATCGCGGCATGGATCCTCTACAACATCGTCGTCCCGAGCGGCTGGCGTTTCGACCAGTACAGCAACAAGTTCACACTGCTCACGCTGCTGCTGTCGCTGCAGGCGTCGTACGCCGCACCACTGATCCTGCTCGCGCAGAACCGGCAGGCCGACCGCGACCGGGTGCAGTACGAGCAGGACCGTGCGCTGTCCGAACGTGCCGTGGATGACACGGAGTACCTCGCCCGAGAGATCGCCGCGATCAGGGTCTCGCTCGGCGAAGTCGCCACCCGCGACTACATCCGCGGCGAGCTGCAGCGCCTGATCGAGGAGCTGTCACCCGACAACCAGGAAGCCAGCCTCGACACCACGTAGCCTGGAAGGGTCATGAGCGCCTCTTCCCTGCCCACCGTCGACGCCGTCACCGCCGCGCTGGCGACCGTGAAGGACCCCGAGATCCACCGGCCGATCACCGAGCTAGGCATGGTCGACGATGTGGCGATCGCCCTCGACGGCACGGTTGCGGTCAAGATCCTGCTGACCACCGCCGGCTGCCCGCTGCGCGACCGCATCACCAACGACGTGACCAACGCCGTCAGCACCGTCGCAGGCGTCACCAGCGTGAAGGTCGAGCTCGACGTCATGAACGACGAGCAGAAGCAGGCACTGCGCAGTCACCTGCAGGGCGGGCGCCCGCAACGCGAGATCAGCTTCGCGAAGGCCGGCTCGCTCACCCGCGTCTTTGCGATCGCGAGCGGCAAGGGCGGCGTCGGCAAGTCGTCGACCACGGCCAACCTCGCCGTCGCGATGGCACAGCAGGGATTCACCGTGGGAATCGTCGACGCCGACGTCTACGGGCACTCGATGCCGCGCATGCTCGGCGTGGAGACTCCTCCGGCGATCGTCGACGGGATGATCGTGCCGCCGGAGGCGCACGGTGTGCGAGTCGTCTCACCCGGGATGTTCGTCGAAGGCAACCGGCCGATCGCGTGGCGTGGACCGATGCTGCACCGCGCGCTCGAGCAGCTGCTCGCCGACGTCTTCTGGGGCGACCTCGACATTCTGCTGCTCGACCTGCCCCCCGGTACCGGAGACATCGCGATCTCCACTGCGCAGCTGCTTCCCGGTGCGGAGGTCATCGTCGTCACGACACCGCAGCTCGCTGCGCGCGAGGTCGCGGAGCGGGCCGGCGCGATTGCGACGCAGACCCGGCAGCGGCTTGCCGGGGTCATCGAGAACATGGCCGGCTATGCCTGCCCGCACTGCGGCGAGCTCGTGGACGTGTTCGGCAGCGGTGGCGGTCAGGCCGTCGCCGATACCCTCACCACGCTGATCGGTGCCCCGGTCCCGCTGCTTGGATCGGTACCGATCGAGCCGACCGTCCGCGAGGGCGGCGACGCCGGCATCCCCGTCGTCGTCAGCCATCCGGAGTCGGCCGCGGCAAAGGTCTTCGCGGCGATTGCGGCAACGCTGGCGGGCAAGGCGCGCGGCCTGGCCGGCCGCCCGCTCACGCTGACGCCGGTTTAGGTCGCGTCCGCGTCGTACGGCGGTCGCTCACCGGGCTCGAGCGCGATGCTGACCCGGCCCTGCGCCGGCGCCACCTCGTCGTCCCCGAACAGCGCGTCCTCGACGAACCGCCTCGGGTGCAGGCCGCGAAGATCGATGTCCGCGAGCTCCGGACCGAGCTCAGCCTTGAGGTCGCTGGCCGCGCCACGCGCCATCGCGCGGAGCTCACGCAGCATCTTCGCGGCATCCGATGCGGCCTTCGGCAACCGGTCCGGCCCGAAGATGATCAGCCCGACGATCGCCAGCAGCAGAACCTCTTCCCACCCGAGGTTCCCCAGCACACGTCCTCCACCCGACCAACCACCCAAACAGTGGCGCGCTGTCCAGCGTACGCCGCACGGCGATGTGACATCGCCTCGCCTGATCACCGGCCGTGGCGACGTTTCAGCGCCGCAGTGTGGCGTCGCTTCGCTAGCTGCTGCGCTGCGACCCGAGCACGACGGTCACCGTGGCGCGATGCCCTGACCGCAGGTAGGTCAGCTGGATCTGCGAGCCCGGGACCCGTCGGCGAATCGCGACGATCAGTTCGTCCGCGGTGGTGATTCGCTCGCCGTCGACAGCCACGATGACGTCTCCGGGCCGGATGCCGGCCTTGGCGGCTGGGCCGCCGGGCGTGACGGCAGCACTCGCGTCGCGCACGCTGATCTTCGCGCCCTCTCCGGCGTACGTGCTGTCGAGCCGCACGCCGATGATCGCGTGCGTCGCGTAGCCCT
>JAICMG010000232.1 GCA_025929365.1 Frankiaceae bacterium | reverse complement strand
CGGAGGTGAGCCCCTCGACATGCGCCTTCAGCCGGATCTCGGCGCCCGCCTCGACCGCCTGCTGGGCGAGCCACTGGTAGGTGCCGCGTACGTCTATGACGCAGCCGACGGCACGTCGGTAGGACTTGGTCGCGGTCGTGGTCGGGCCGATCACGCGGATCCGGTGGATCGGGTGGTAGCAGCGCTTCGGGACACCGAGGGCCTTCAGCGGCTTCACGAAGCTTCCGCCGCTGGTGCGAACGGGCTCTCCGATTGCGTGACCGCGCTCCAGAACCACGGTGTGCAGGCCGCCGCGAGCAGCTTCGGCTGCGGCCGCGAGCCCAGCGGGCCCGCCGCCGACCACCGCGACGTCGACATCCGGTACGGCGAGCCTCGGCACGCCCCCACGATGTCACCCCGTCGTTGGGTTGGCTGCGGCGAGGCGGGCGGATAACGCGGCAAGTTCGCGCTTCCAGCCGGCGACCGCGTCCGTCGCCGGTCGCGTCCTGCGGCGTGGTGTGTGATCTGACCGCCGCGTGATCCTTGGTTGGACTCTAGGCAGTGATGGCGGTGAGCGTCACCTCCTCGCTGGTGGCGGCTTCGATGAGTGCGGCTCGGCATTTGGCCAGGACCTCGAGTCCGACGTAGCGGCGCATCTCGGTCCACTCGTCGTGCTGTTCGGCGAGGACGGCGCCGACGAGGCGGATCAATGCTTCCCTGTTGGGGAAGATGCCGACGACGTCGGTGCGGCGGCGGATCTCGCGGTTGAGCCGCTCGTTGGGGTTGTTCGACCAGATCTGCCGCCAGATCGCTTTCGGGAAGGTGGTGAAGGCGAGGATGTCGGCCCGGGCCGCGTCGAGATGGTCATGGACCTCGGGCAGCTTCTCGGCGAGGGCGTCGAGGACCCGGTCGAACTGCGCGTGGACGGCCTCGGCGTCGGGCTGGTCATAGACCGAGTGCAACAGCGCTTTGACCCAGCCCCAGGCCGATTTCGGGGTGACGGCCATCAGGTTCGCCGCGTAGTGGGTGCGGCAGCGTTGCCAGCTCGCGGCCGGCAGCGTCGCGCCGACCGCCGCTACGAGACCTTGGTGGGCGTCGGAGGTGACCAGCCCGACCCCGGTCAGGCCGCGGGCAACGAGATCGCGGAAGAACGCGAGCCAGCCGGCGCCGTCCTCGGCGGTGGAGACCTGCAGGCCGAGGATCTCCCTGAACCCTTCGGCGTTGACTGCGGTCGCGACCATCGCATGCACGTTGACCGTCCGGCCACCTTCACGGACCTTGAGCACCAGCGCGTCAGCGGCCAGGAACGTATAGGGGCCGGCGTCCAGCGGCCTCGTGCGGAACGCCGCGACCTGCGCGTCGAGGTCTTTGGCCATCTCCGAGACCTGCGACTTCGACAGCCGGTCGATCCCGAGGGTGCCGACCAGCTTTTCCATCCGCCGGGTCGAGACCCCCAGCAGATAGGACGTCGCGACCACGCTGACCAGCGCCGCCTCGGCCCGCCGACGATGGGTCAGCAGCCAGTCCGGGAAGTAGCTGCCGGAGCGCAGCTTCGGGATCGCGACGTCGATCGTGCCCGCCCGGGTGTCCCAGTCCCGATGCCGATACCCGTTACGAGTGTTCGTCCGGGCCTCGGTCCGCTCGCCGTACCCGGCGTTGCAGATCGCGTCCGCGTCCGCTCCCATCAACGCCTCGATGAACGACGACAGCATCGCTCGAAGCAGGTCAGGGCTCGCCTGCTCGAGGTGTTCAGACATCCAGCCAGACAGGTCAATACTTGGCGCAGCGGCCATCGCGTGTTTCTCCTCGCTCGAGATCTTTCGCAGGAACTCGTTGAGGATCACGCGGTGGCCGTCTCACATCACGACGCCACGCACGAGCTAGAAATCAAACACCACTTCGCTGGACGCAACTCCGTCGCCCCGCCATCGCCGAACCGCTCGTCGGTCGACGGCCGTCCGGCTCTCTCCATTTGACGACGCTTGCGCCTCTCTTACCAAGCGACCATGAGAACCGGTCCTCCGTCAGACCCTCGATCGTCACATCAGCCGGGGATAGATACCACTCCCTGGCCGAGCGCCGACCCAGAGACCGATCGGCTACCACTTGAATCAGATCGGGAGGGACTGCTGCACGATCAGGTGACAGGTTCGGTTAGGCCGCCTGGCTGGCGGGTGCGGTCATGATTGCTTCGTACTCAACGGGCGTCAATCGGTCGAGGACTGCTTGCCTACGGCGGCGGTGGTAGGTCCGTTCGATCCAGGTGATGATCGCGATCCGCAGCTCCTCACGGCTGGCCCAGCGGCGCCGGTTGAGCACGTTCTTCTGGAGCAGTGCGAAGAACGACTCCATCGCGGCGTTGTCCGCGGCGGAGCCGACCTGCCCCATCGAGCCGACCATGCCGTGACGCAGCAGCGCCTGGTGGAACTTCCTGGAACGGAACTGGCTGCCCCTGTCCGCGTGAACGATGCAGCCGGCGACGTCACCGCGGCGGGCGACCGCGACCTCCAGCGCCGCAACTGCAAGGCGGGCTTTCATCCGGCTGTCCAGGGCATAGCCGACGATCCGGTTGGCGAACACGTCTTTGACCACGCAGGCATACAGCTTGCCCTCATCGGTCCAGTGCTCGGTGATGTCGACCAGCCACAGCACGTTCGGGGCGACTGCGCAGAAGGCTCGGCGGACCAGATCGTCATAGGCAGGAACGCCCGGCGGGATCTTCTTGCGCCCCTTCTTCTTGCCGAACACCGACAACCAGCCGTTCGCCGAGCACAGCTTCCACGCGGTGCGGTCAGCGAAGACGTGTCCCTCGGCGCGGGCCTCATCGGCGAGGAACCGGTAACCGAACTCCGG
>JAICMG010000246.1 GCA_025929365.1 Frankiaceae bacterium | reverse complement strand
TCGATGCCGCGAAGGCCGGCTTCGCGACGACCGTCCTGCTCGACCACACGGCCGGAGTCGCGGCGGAGACAGTGGCCAGCGCGCTCGAGGAGATGCGCGCTGCCGGAGTCATCCTTCGGGGTCGGCCAGCTTCCGCTTGAGCACTTTGCCCGTCTCGTTGCGCGGCAGGGAGTCGTGGAAGACGACCTCGCGCGGCACCTTGTAGTTCGCCAGCTGCTTCTTGACGTGGTTGCGCAGGTCATCGCCACTCGCCGTCACCCCGTCGCGCAGCACGACGTGGGCGACGAGAGCCTGTCCGAACTTCTCGTCCGCAACCCCCACGACCGCGACGTCGGACACCGCCGGATGCTGGTGCAGCGCGTCCTCGATCTCGGCCGGGAAGACGTTCTCGCCGCCCGAGACGATCATGTCGTCGTCGCGGCCCTCGACGTAGAGCCGCCCGTCCTCGCCGATGCGCCCGACGTCACCGATCGACGCGAGACTGCCGAGGCGCGCCTTGTCCTCACCGCTGGTGTAGCCCTCGAAGGACATGCCACTGCCGGCGAAGATCCGCCCGACCGTACCGGGCTCCACATCCTCGTCGTGCTCGTCGACGATCCGCACCGACACGCCCCGCAGGACCTTCCCGGCAGTCGTCGGTGCCTCGCGAAGGTCGTCGGGTCCCGCGACGCTCACATACGCGATCTCGGTGGACCCGTACAGGCTGTAGAGCACGTCACCGAAGCGATCCATGAAGCGCGTCGCGAGAGTTGGCGCGAGAGCGGAACCGGAGAGCGCGACGATCCGCAACGAGCTCGTATCCGGAGCGTCCTCGACGTCGAGCATCCGCTGGCACATCACCGGTACGGCGGCGATGGTGTCGGCACGGTGCTCCTCGACCAGCGCGAGCGTCCTCGCCGGGTCGAAGCGGCGCGTCATCACCAGCGTCGACCGCAGCAGCATGGCGATCGTGACGTTGCCGAACCCCCAGGCATGGAACGCCGGCGCGGCGAGCACGGTGACGCCGCCGGCGCGATACGGAATCGCATCCAGCAACGCGATCCCACTCACCGCGCCCGCGAGGACACCCGGCGATCCGCGCGATGCCCCCTTGGGGCGGCCCGTCGTCCCGCTCGTGAGGATCACGTGGCGTCCCTCCGACCCGGGAGGCGGGAGCGCGGGCGCCGGCCCGTCGCCGTGCGCGGTGACGAGTCCCGCGACGCTGTCGGCGGGCTCCCCGCGGTCCGAACCAGCCGAGTCGCCCGTCCATGCCCACAACGTCGGCCGGGAACCCGCATGCTCACGCACGATCTCGGCGAACTCTTCGTCGGCGATGACCGCAGCGGCGTTCTCGCTCGCCAGGACGTCGCCGAGCTGCGGGCCCGCGAAGCCGGTGTTGGCGTAAAGGGTGTCCGCACCGAGCTTGGTGATCGCGACCATCGAGACGATGAACGCGGCGGAGTTGCGGGCCAGCAGCGCCACCCGGTCGCCGGGGCGGATGCCACGCGCGGCCAGCTCCGCCGCGACGATGCTGCTGCGGCGGTCGACCTCGGCGAAGGTGAGCGTCTCCCGCTCGTCGATGAT
>JAICMG010000054.1 GCA_025929365.1 Frankiaceae bacterium | reverse complement strand
GTTCGCCGGTGAGGTGACGGCCCTCACGACGGCGCTGGCGCCGCTCGGAGTCGGGCCCGGCGAGCTCTCGACACAAGACAGCAGTGGGCTGTCCCACACCGATGCGGTCGCACCCACGGCGCTCGTGTCGGTCCTGCGGGCCGCAGCAGTCGGGTCGTCCGCCGTACTGCGCCCGATCGTGGAAGGTCTCCCGGTCGCGGGATTCACCGGAACCCTGTCGGATCGCTACCGCGACAAGGACAAAGTGCCCGGCGCCGGCGCGGGTGTCGTGCGAGCGAAGACGGGCTCGCTGACGGGAGTCAACACGCTCGCCGGACTCGTCGTCGACGCCTCGGGCCGGCTGCTGGCGTTCGCGTTGCTCGGGTCCGGCACGACCGAGACCGGCGCGGTCCAGGACGCCCTCGACGCCGTCACGGCGGGGCTCGCGCGGCTGGCCTGAGGTCGCTGCGCGAGCCTGTGGGCACACTGGACCCATGGCCATGCGCATCGTGGACTGGCGGCTCGCCGCGGCAACCGGCGCTCGGCTCGTGCCGCCAGGCCCCCGAGTTCCCCTCGACGAGGCGGTCGCAACCGTCGAGGACCTGCGGCGCAAGGCCGCGATCGCGGACCAGCACGTCGCCGCCATCACCGGTCTGGACGCCGCGGCTGACACCGCGACGACGGTTGTGGTCGACCGTCCCGACTGGATTCGCGCAAACGTGGACAGCTTCGCGCTGCTCACCGATCCCTTGATCGAGGCGCTTCTCGAAAAGCGCGGTACGGCGATGCCGGGCCCGATCGTCGTCTCGGTCGGCGCCCGCGTGACGGGGGTCGAGGTCGGGCTCCTGCTGAGCTACCTCGCCACACGTGTCCTCGGCCAGTTCGAGCTGCTCGGGCCGCCTCGGACCTCTCCGGACGAGACCGTGCCCGGCCGGCTCACCCTCGTCGCGCCGAACATCGTCGCGGCAGAACGCGCCATGAAGGTCGACCCGTCGGACTTCCGGCTCTGGGTCTGCCTGCACGAGGTCACGCACCGCACGCAGTTCGCGGCTGCGCCGTGGATGCACGCGCATGTGCAGGACCAGCTTCGCGAGTTCCTGCTCGCCTCCGAGCTCGACACCGCGGCGATCGTTGCTCGGGTGCGCGCGGCGGTGTCAGGGGTCGCCGACGTCGTGCGCGGGCGCAGTGACATCAGCCTGGTCGAGCTGGTGCAGACGCCGGAGCAGCGCGTCGTACTCGATCGGCTCACCGGCCTCATGAGCCTGCTCGAGGGTCACGCGGATGTCGTCATGGACCTCGCGGGCAAGGGCTCGGTGCCCTCGGTCGAGACGATCCGGGCTCGCTTCGAGGGGCGCCGCCGAGACGTCGGCCCGGTGGCCAAGGTGTTGCGCCGCCTGATCGGGCTCGAGATGAAGATGAAGCAGTACGCCGAGGGCGCGCGCTTCGTCCGGGAAGTGGTCGCAGCGATCGGGATGCCGGGTCTCAACACGGTGTGGTCGGGTCCGCACATGCTGCCGACGGCTGAGGAGATCCGCCAGCCGCAGGCATGGCTCGAGCGGACCAGTGAGCTGAGGGTCGCGGCGTCGTGAAGATGGATCCCGCGGTCGCGGAGGTGCGTGGCGCGGTGCGGGCCTCGCTCGCGGACCTCCCGACCGGCGCCTTGGTGGTCGCTGCGGTGAGCGGCGGCGCCGACTCGATGGCACTAGCCGCGGCGCTCGCCGCGGAGGCGCCGCGCTGCGGCCTGCGCGCCGGCGCCGTCACGGTCGACCACGGACTGCAGGAAGGATCGGCCGAGCGCGCCGCATCCGTCGCGTCCGGCTGCAAGGAGCTCGGCCTCGACCCGGTCGAGATCGAAACGGTGCTGGTCGACGCCGTCGGCGGCCCCGAGGCGGCCGCGCGCACGGCGCGGTACGCCGCGCTCGGCGCCGCTGCTGATCGGCTCGGCGCAGCCGCGATCGCCGTCGGTCACACCCTCGACGACCAGGCGGAAACCGTGCTGCTCGGCCTGGCTCGCGGTTCCGGCGCCCGATCGCTTGCGGGCATGCCGGCGCGCCGCGGGCGGATCGTCCGGCCGCTGCTCGACGTGCGCCGGGCGACCACTGTGGCGGCGTGCGCCGCGCTCGGCATCGCGACGTGGGACGACCCCCACAACGCCGACGCCGCCTTCACTCGCGCGCGGCTGCGCGGCGGTGCGATGCCGGCGCTCGAGGCCGCCCTCGGCCCAGGCGTCCCGGAGGCCTTGGCGAGGAGCGGCGCCTTGCTGCGCGCGGACGCCGATGCACTCGACGCGTGGGCGGCCGAGGTCTCGGATCCGGACGACATCGCGGCCTTGCGGGAGCTGCCGACGGCCGTCCGCACCCGCGTCCTGCGTCGCGCCGCGATCGACGCCGGAGTGCCGGCGGGCGCACTGTCGGCGTCACATGTCGCCGACATCGACGCCCTGGTCGTGAACTGGCACGGCCAGGGTGCGGTCAGCCTCCCTGGGGGGTTGGAGGCGCATCGCGCGTATGACAGGCTAACGATTCGATGACCTCGCCGTTGCTGCCCGTCGAGTCGTTGCACCCGATGGACACCGCCCATGGTCCGGGCAAGGTTGCGCCGCCCAAGGAGCTTCACCCCGACATCGAGTCGGTGCTCGTGTCCTCCGAGCAGATCGCCGAGAAGATCGCCGAGCTGGCGGCGAAGATCGATGCGGACTACGCCGGGCGCGAGGTTGTCCTCGTCGGCGTCCTGAAGGGCGCCGTGATGGTGATGGCGGATCTCGCTCGCGCGCTGACGGTCCCGGTCTCGCTCGAGTTCATGGCGGTCTCGTCGTACGGCTCGGCGACCTCGTCGTCGGGTGTCGTACGGATCTTGAAGGACCTGGATCGCGACATCACCGGCTGCGACGTGCTCGTCGTCGAGGACATCATCGACTCGGGCCTGACGCTGTCCTGGCTGCTGCGCAACCTGCGCGCCCGCCACCCGAACTCCGTCGAGGTCGTGGCGATGCTGCGGAAGCCGGAGGCGGCCCAAGTGCAGGTCCCGGTCTCCTACATGGGCTTCGACATCCCCAGCGTGTTCGTGGTGGGGTACGGCCTGGACTACGCGCAGCGCTACCGCGAGCTGCCGTACGTCGGCACGCTGCGGCCCGAGGTCTACACCACCTGACCGTGGCTGCGTGCTCCCGGGCCAGCGACGGCTGTTCGCCGGCCCGGCGGGCGCCGATGCCCCGGTGTACCTTCATAAGTACGGGGGGACGTGTCTTCGCGCCAGTCCCACCCGTCCAGATCCGCTGCGGCGAGCAGGAGCCATGAACCTTCGACGGACCTTCCGTAGCCCGGTGATCCTGGTGGTTCTGGCCATCTTCGTCGTCATCGGGCTGCTCGAGGTTGCGACCGCAGGCGGCGGCTACAAGACCGTGCCGCTGACCCAGATCGAGCAGGCGATCGCCAGTCACCAGGTCCACTCGGCGACCATGCTCGATCGGGAGCAGGAGATCCAGGTCACGCTGTCCGACGGTCATCAGATCGCGGGCACCAACAAGGTCCAGTCGAACTACACGCTGCACTACGACCAGACGCTCGATCAGGAGCTCAAGAACGCCGGCGTGCCCTACACGCCGAAGGTTACGCACCCGAACCCGATCGTCTCGCTGCTCGAGAGCTTGCTGCCGATCGTTCTGATCATCGCCGTGATGTTCTTCATCCTGAACCAGATGCAGGGCGGCGGCGGGCGTGTCATGCAGTTCGGCAAGGCCAGGGCCAAGCTGGTCAGCAAGGACACACCGAAGACCACGTTTGCCGACGTCGCGGGTGCCGACGAGGCGATCGAGGAGCTCCAGGAGATCAAGGAGTTCCTCGAGAACCCCGCAAAGTTCCAGGCGATCGGCGCAAAGATCCCGAAGGGCGTGCTGCTCTACGGACCGCCCGGAACCGGCAAGACGCTCCTGGCCCGCGCAGTCGCGGGTGAGGCGGGCGTGCCGTTCTACTCGATCTCCGGCTCTGACTTCGTCGAGATGTTCGTCGGCGTCGGCGCCTCCCGCGTGCGCGACCTGTTCGAGCAGGCGAAGGCCAACGCTCCGGCGATCATCTTCGTCGACGAGATCGACGCGGTCGGCCGGCATCGTGGCGCCGGCCTCGGCGGTGGTCACGACGAGCGCGAGCAGACCCTCAACCAGATGCTCGTCGAGATGGATGGCTTCGACGTCAACCGCGGCGTCATCCTGATCGCGGCGACCAACCGCCCGGACATCCTCGACCCGGCCCTGCTGCGTCCTGGGCGCTTCGACCGCCAGATCGTCGTCGACCGCCCCGACCTCGAAGGCCGCAAGGCGATCCTCGGCGTGCACGCCAAGGGCAAGCCGTTCGCTACCGATGTCGACCTCGCGGTGATCGCTCGGCGTACGCCCGGCTTCACCGGCGCCGACCTCGCCAACGTCATCAACGAGGCGGCGCTGCTGACGGCCCGCACCGACGCGAAGCAGATCACCACCAACCTGCTCGAGGAGTCGATCGATCGCGTCATCGCAGGTCCGATGCGCAAGACCCGGGTGATGAGCGAGAAGGAAAAGAAGGTCACCGCCTACCACGAGGGCGGGCACGCGCTGGTGGCGTGGGCCCTGCCCAACACCGACCCGGTGCACAAGATCAGCATCATCGCGCGCGGTCGCTCCCTCGGGCACACCCTGGTGCTGCCGGAAGAGGACAAATACAACCAGACCCGCTCCGAGATGATGGACATGCTCGCCTACGCCCTGGGCGGGCGGGCCGCCGAAGAGCTGGTCTTCCACGAGCCGACCACGGGTGCCTCCAACGACATCGAGAAGGCGACCGCGACGGCACGGGCGATGGTCATGACGTACGGCATGAGCGAGAAGCTCGGCCCGTTGAAGTTCGGCCGGACCGAGGGTGACGTCTTCCTCGGCCGGGACCTCGGTCATGAGCGCGACTTCTCCGAGGAGGTCGCGTCACAGATCGACGACGAGGTGCGCGAGCTCATCGAACGTGCGCACGACGAGGCCTGGGAGATCCTCGTGCAGTACCGGGACGTCCTCGACGACATGGTGCTGAAGCTGCTCGACAAGGAGACGCTGGGCAAGGCCGAGCTCGCCGAGATCTTCGCGTCGGTCGACAAGCGGCCGGTGCGCAAGATCGTCACCGCGCGCAAGCCTCCGACCAACCGCCCGCCCGTCCTGACCCCCGCTGAGCTGGCGCTGATGGGGCCGAAGGACGTCGCGGGTCTGACGAACGGCAACGGCACGCGGGCGAAGGCCAACGGGCGTAGCAACGGGGCGCGCTCGGCTGCCGGGTCGCGGTCGCGCGCGAACCGTACGGCGAAGTCTCCCGAGAAGGCGACGCCGACCAAGAGCACGAGTCGCCGCCGCCAGGCACCCGGGACCACCGCTTAGGGTCTTTCGGGTGCTGCCCGACCTCGGACGCACCCTCGTCATGGGGGTGGTCAACGTCACCCCCGACTCGTTCAGCGACGCCGGCCGCCACTTCGACGCCGACGCCGCGATCCTGCACGGTCAGGCGCTCGTCGCCAGCGGCGCCGACATCGTCGACGTGGGTGGCGAGTCGACCCGGCCCGGTGCGGCGCGGGTCGATGCGGCCGAGGAGCAACGACGCATCCTGCCGGTGATCTCGGCACTCAGCGGCGCGGGGATACCGGTCAGCGTCGACACGATGCGGTGCGAGACCGCGCGCGCCGCCCTCGAAGCCGGCGCGCAGCTCGTCAATGACGTGTCCGGGGGCCTCGCCGACCCGGATCTTCCGTCGCTGGTCGCGGAGGCGCGGGTGCCGTACATCGTCATGCACTGGCGCGGGCACAGCGCGGGCATGCAGGAGCAGGCGACGTACGACGATGTCGTGTCCGACGTGTGCGCGGAGCTGATGGCGCGGGTCGATGCGGTTGTCGCGGCCGGCGTCGACGCGTCGGCAGTCGTGATCGATCCGGGTCTTGGCTTCGCCAAGACCGCTGCGCATAACTGGGCGTTGCTCGCCCAGCTCGACCGGCTCGTTGCCCTCGGTCCGCCGGTGCTGATCGGCGCCAGCCGCAAGTCCTTCCTCGGCTCGCTGCTTGCCGATGAGGACGGATCTCGGCCGGTCGACGAGCGGGACGATGCGACGGCAGCGATCAGCGCGCTGGCGGCCGCGGCGGGCGTCTGGGGCGTTCGGGTCCACGAGGCGGCCGCCAGCGCCGACGCCGTCCGGGTCGTTGCCGCGATTCAGGCGGCTCGGTGAGCGAGATCTCGGCAGATCTGGACGCCGTCACGGCAGCGAACACTGAGCTGTATGCCGCGATCGAGTCGGGCGACGTAGAGCGCGTTGCGGCGATGTGGGATGACGCGGACGATGTCGTGTGCGTCCACCCGGGATGGCCGCCGGTACGCGGCCGCTCTCATGTACTGCGGTCGTGGGCCGTCATCATGGCCAACACGGCGTACATCCAGTTCTTCCCGACGGGGGCCGACGTCGGGATCGATGGCGACGTCGCGATCGTGACCTGTGAGCACGGCCTGCTTGCGCGCACTGACGAGAAGGACACAGGATTCGGCGAGACCGCGCGGGTCGTCGCGTCGAACGTGTTCCGTCGACGTGGCGACGGCTGGAGGTTGTGGTCGCACCATGCGTCGCCGGTTCTCGGGGGCGATGACCAGGAAGGAACGGAAGCGGAACGATGAGCGACCAGATCGCGGTTCGCGGCATTCGGGCGTTCGGCTATCACGGCGTGCTGCCCGAGGAGCGGGCGCAGGGCCAGCTCTTCGTCGTGGACGCGGTGCTCACGATGGACACCCACTTCGCCGCTGCGAGTGACGACCTCGGGCTGACCGTCGACTATGCCGAGCTTGCGCAGCGGCTCGTCTCGATCGTCGAAGGAGATCCGGTCAACCTCATCGAGACCCTCGCGCAGCGGCTCGCCGACGCCTGCCTCAACGAGGAGCGGGTGGGCGCCGTCGAGATCACGGTGCACAAGCCCGACGCTCCGGCCGGCGTGCCGTTCGGCGACATCAGCGTGACGATCAACCGGGATCGCTCTTAGTGGTCGCGGTGCTGTCGCTCGGCTCCAACCTGGGCGACCGGCTCGCTCATCTGCGCCGTGGACTGGAAGTTCTCGCCCAGCACTGTGCGGTGGTGCGCGTCTCGGGGGTCTACGAGACCGCCGCGGTCGGGCTCACCGACCAGCCGTCGTTCTACAACGTGATCGCGCTGCTCGGCACCGGCGACGCCGAGGCTGCGTTCGTCGCGGCGCAGGCGGCGGAAGCCTCGCAGGGACGGCTGCGGTCGCGTCGATGGGGACCGCGCAGCCTCGATGTCGACGTCATCGATGTCGACGGGCGGACCAGTACCGATCCTCGGCTCACCCTTCCGCACCCGCGTGCGCACGAACGGGCGTTCGTGCTCCTGCCGTGGCTCGAGATCGATCCGGTCGCTGCGCTTCCCGACCGCGGCCCGGTGCGTCGATTGGCCGCGGCGGTGGCCGGCCAGCAGGTGGAGCGGATTGCCGGGCCGCCGAGATGAGGCCGACCCGCTGGTACTTCCTTGCCATCCTCGGCGTGGCCGCAGGTGGAGCGGCCTACCTCATCACGAGAGCGCGCTACAGCGACCTCCCGTCGCCCACCCTCTACGCACAGATCTCACTGTTCGTGCTCGCGATCGCGGAGGGCTATACCGCAGCGACAACCAGGGCGCGGCTCGACGGCCGACCTGGCACCCGCCCGATCGAGCCCATGCTCGTCGCCAGGTTCGTCGCGCTCGCCAAGGCCTCGTCGATCGTGGGTGCGCTCGCGGCGGGGGCGTACGCCGGTTTCCTCGGGTGGGTCGTGCAGATCGACTCACCGACTGCGCACGACGATGTGCGCACCTCCGTAGTCGGCATCGCCGCCGGCCTCGCACTCGTTGCCGGAGCGCTCGCCCTCGAGTGGGTTGGTCGCGTCCCCAAGCAGGACGACGAGTAGGAGCGCGTCATCGCGCCCCTATGCTGCGGGCATGCCGACGGAAGACTTCGCCGCGCTGGATGCGCAGTCCACTTCTGAGCTACGAGAGCGTGCCTTTGCCAAGGCCGACCATGCCCGCGACGTCGGGTTCTTCTGGGATCTGATCAAGCACTTGCGCGGGAGCGAGGCGATCGGGTCAGACGACGGATCGGCCGGTGGCCTCGGCGAAGGGATCGGCGGTGCGATCGACCTGGTGCTCGATCTGCTAGGGCGTACCGACGACTCGCTGGAGCCCATGCTGCGCGCTCGCTACATCGACTACCTCTTGAAGGACTAAGCGCGGGCGCGCGCGGCGGACACGATGTCACGCGCCGCCAACACCCCGGCGTAGCGCCCACCATCGGTCACGATCGCGCCCGGAGCGTTACCCGCCAGGATTGCCGCGAGTGCTGACTCGATCGAGGCTCCGACCTCGATCGTTGTCGCCGGCTCGACCCGGTCCGCGGCCACTCCGTCGCCCGACGTCGCGTCCTTCGTGAGCCATCCCCTCACCGACCTGTCGTCGCGCACCACCGCCCATTGCGCGTCGGCGCGATCCATCGAGGCCGCGCAAGCGGCGAGCTGGTCTTGCGGATCGACGGCAGGCCAGGCGACCAGCTGTGACGCGCTCACCGGCACCACCGACAGCCTGCGAAGCGTTCGCTCCGCCCCGACGAACTCTGCAACGAAGGGCGTTGCCGGCTCGGCAAGCAGCGCCGAGGGGGTGGCGTACTGCTCGAGATGCCCGCCATCGCGCATCACCGCGATCCGGTCGCCGAGGCGGATCGCTTCGTCGACGTCGTGGGTCACGAACACCACCGTCTTCCCGACCTGATCCTGAAGCCGGAGGAACTCCGCCTGCAGCCGGTCGCGTGCGACCGGGTCGACGGCGCCGAACGGCTCGTCCATCAGCAGCACGGGAGGGTCTGCGGCAAGAGCGCGCGCGACTCCGACGCGCTGGCGCTGTCCACCCGACAGCTGATGGGGGTAGCGCTTCGCATGGATGGCGGGGTCGAGTCCGACCAGCTCGAGGAGCTCGTTGACGCGCGGTGTGACCCTCGATCTCGCCCAACCGAGCAGCCGGGGAACGGTCGCGATGTTCGATGCCACCGTCTGGTGCGGGAAGAGCCCGACCTGCTGGATGACGTATCCGATCCGTCGTCGTAGCTCGACGGGATCGATGGTGCTGACGTCCGCGCCATCCACGGTGATGGTCCCGGACGTCGGGTCGACGAGGCGATTGATCATCCGCATCGTCGTCGTCTTGCCGCACCCGGACGGTCCGACCAGGACCGCGATCTCGCCGGCCGCCACCTCGAGCGACAGCTCGTGAACCGCGACCGTCCCGTCGGGATAGATCTTGCCGACGGCATCGAGGGAGATCATCGGCTCGCCCTCGCCGCGCGGCGCGTTAGGTTTCACGAATGCGCCTTCCCGGCGACTTCCACTTCCACAAGATGGGTGACCCCTGGCTCAGCTGGCACTACATCACGGCCAACAGCCACGCCATTCTGTCCGCGACCCGCACTCATGTCACCTTGACCCTCGAGGCGGTTGCGCTCGGGCTGGTCGTCGCGATGCCGATGGCCGCGCTTGCGAGGCAGCAGCCGTGGCTGCGCTCATTGGTGCTGAACCTGTGTACGGCGATTTACGCCGTGCCGTCGATCGCCTTCATCGTCGCGCTGGTCAACATCTTCGAGCTCAGCAGCCTGACCGTCGTCATCCCGCTGGCGTCGTACTCACTCGTGATCCTGGTGCGCAACATTCTGACCGGACTCGATGAGGTGGACGGCGAAGCGGTCGCGGCCGCACGGGGAATGGGGATGTCCGACCGTCGCATCTTCCTCAAGGTGCGGCTGCCCATCGCGGTGCCCACGATCATCGCCGGCATCCGCCTGGCGGTCGTCTCCACGATCGAGCTGGTCGTGATCGGCGGCTATGTCGGACAAGGTGGCTACGGCGAGGAGATCTTCCAAGGCTTCGCCGCCAACTCCCATACCCAGCTCACCACTTACATCGTGCTCACCGTCTTGTTGGCGCTCGTGGCAGACGCGGTCCTGCTCGTCGCGCAGCGGCTCCTGACGCCGTGGAAGCGGGGGGTGGCGGCATGACCGGCTCGGTGCCGCTGCCCGAGCAGGTCAACAACTCGACCTGGCATCAGTTCACGACGTGGATGACGTCCCGGTCGAGCTGGTTCGGCGCGGATGGCAACGCAGGGGTCTTTCACCTGCTCGTGCAGCACATCTGGATCTCGGTGCTCGCACTCGGCATCACTTGTGCCATTGCGATTCCGATGGCGGCGGCGCTGACCCGGTGGCGTCGAGGCGGGCTGGTGGTGACGAGCCTTGCCAACGGTGCGCGCTCGATCCCGATCGTCGGGGTGATGTTGCTGCTGGCCATCGGCCCGGTCGGCGTGGGCACCGAGGCGGCCGTCATCGCACTCGTGATCTTCGCGATCCCGCCGGTCCTCACCAACACCTACACCGGGATCCGCGAGGTCGACGCGGACACGACGCGCGCCGCCGTCGGAATGGGAATGACCCGTCTGCAGGTGATGCGGGCGGTCGAGCTGCCGCTCGCCATCCCGCTGATCGCGACTGGTGTCCGTCTGGCGGCGGTGCAGGTCTGGGCGACTGCCACCATCGCGGCGCTGATCGGAAGCGGCGGGTTGGGCAACCTCGTGACGAACGGGTACGGACTCCAGTACTACGGCGAGGTGTACGGCGGTGTCGTCGTCATTGCCGTGACCGCCATCGCGGTCGACGCCCTCATGCGACGCGCGGAGAACGCCATACGCGCGCGATTCGGGCAGCTCGTGGTGGCCGGCTTCTGAGCCGATGTCGGGAGGCCCGCCCGAGGGCAAAGAGTGATCAATCCGTAATCCCCGGTTGGGTGGAAAGCGGCCGGCCCTCCGTGCAAGAGTGACCACACGCGGGCTCGGACCCGCCCGACACGCGCGACGGCTGAATGTCGTCGCGGGACACAGAAGGCAGGTTCGGATGGCCCGTCGTCGTTCCTCAGTGGTGCTGGTTTCAGCGATCGGAGTCGCGCTCGCCTTCGGCGCGACGGCGTGCGGGTCGTCGAGCAGCGGAGGATCGCCGGCCGCGAGCAACCTTCCGGCGTACTGCGGCGGGCAATCGGGGTCGGGCAAGGTCCTCGTGGCGAACGCCGGGTTCGCCGAGAGCATCACCCTCTCGGACATCTACGTCGACGTGCTCAAGGCATGCGGCTACCAGGCGAGCGCGAAGACGTTCGCCAACCGCGAGGCCTACTACAAGCTCGTCACGGAGGGTCAGATCCAGGCTGTTCCGGAGTACGCCGCGACCCTGACCGACTTCATCAACGGCAAGGTGAACGGCCCGACCGCGGCGAGCAAGGCCAGCGGTGACATCGCGGTGACGATGCAGAACCTGAAGGCCGAGCTTCCCAGCGGCCTCGCCGTTCTCAACGCGGCGGCGGCAACCGACAAGAACTCGTTCGCGGTGAAGAAGTCGTTCGCGACCGCCAACCAGATCACGACTCTGTCTCAGCTCGCGACGTACTCGAAGACGCACCCGATCTCACTCGCCGGCCCGACCGAGTGCCCCAAGCGGCCGTTCTGTGAACCGGGTCTCAAGACGACGTATGGGATGAAGTTCTCGAAGTTCGTGAGCACCGGGACCGACGCCGGCGGGCCCATCACCCTCAAGGATCTTGCGACGGGCAAGGCGGACCTCGGCTTGGTCTTCTCCTCCGACCCGAACGTCGGCGCCAAGAACCTCGTCGTGCTGGCCGACGACAAGAACCTGCAGGCCTCCGACAACATCGTCCCGCTGGTCGCGACCTCGTTGTCGACCGGCGCAGCGGCCAGCGCCCTCAATGCGGTGAGCGCGAAGCTGGACCAGCAGACTCTCGACGCGCTGAACAAGGCGGTCATCATCGACCACGGCACGTCCACGCAGGTTGCCCAGCAGTTCGTGGCCCAGGACCTGAAGTAGCGCTACTTGTCGAGGTCACCGACGACGTAGAAGAAGCTCGCCAGCGCGGTCGTCAGATCGCGAAGGTGAGTGCCCGGCAAAGCTGCGGCGAGCGCTTGCACGTTGTTGAACGATGCGCTTCGAAGCTTCAACCGCCACGGCGTGCGATCTCCGCGTGAGACCAGGTAGTACCCGTTGATGCCCAACGGGTTCTCGGTCCAGGCGTAGGTCTCGCCGTGGGGCGTGCGCACCACGTTGGGCAGGCGCACGTTGACCGGTCCGTCCGGCAGGTCGGCCAGAACCCCGAGGCAGTGGACTGCCATGTCAAGCGATACGTCGATCTGCTCGAGGAGGCATTCGTAGCGCGCCAGCGCGTCGCCCTCACTCCGGGTGACCACTCGCATGACCGCGGCGGGCATGTGCGCGTAGCCGAGGTACGGGTCGTCGCGTCTCAGGTCGAGGTCCAGGCCGCTCGCGCGGGCGATCGGACCCGACACGCCGTACGCCCTGGCGTCGACGGCGGACAGGACCGCGACGCCCCTTGCCGCCTGGAACGCTGCCTCGCTGAGCATCGGCCGCAGGTGCGCCGCCGCCGTCGCGCGGACGCCCGCGACCGCGACGGATGCGCGGTCGGTCCAGCCCGCTGGGAGGTTGTCCTTGAGCCCGCCGACCTGGTTGAACATGAAGTGCATCCGGCCGCCGCTGACCTCCTCCATGAGGCCCTGCACGGCCTCGCGCGCGGCAATGGCCTCGGCTGCGGGGGTGCCGGGCTCGAGGCTTGCCGTCGCGCCGGCGAGAAACATCAGGTGGCTGAGGACGCGGTTGAGCTCGGCGAGGAGAGTGCGGATCCACACCGCGCGTTCCGGGACCTCGATTCCCAGCATCCGCTCGACGGCGAGGACGACCCCGAGCTCACTCCCGAAGGCGGACAGCCAGTCGTGGCGGTTGGCGAGCACCAGGATCTGCCGGTAGTCGCGGGCTTCGAAGAGCTTTTCGGCTCCGCGATGCATGTAGCCGACCAGCGGATCGGCCGTGACGACGTGCTCGTCATCGACCGTCATCGCAAGTCGGAGCACCCCGTGTGCCGCGGGGTGATGCGGGGCGAGGGTGAGGACGACATCGGCGGTCTCGAGCGCGCCCGTCGAGACCGTCAGCCGCTCCACCACGCGGCCACCGTAACGGCCGGCTCGTCGGCCGCGGCTCCTACGCTGCCGGCATGGTGTCGGCCGAGGAGGTCCGCGGGTTTGCCCTGACGTTGCCTCGCACCACCGAGCACCTGGTTCGCGGTCGCGTGAAGTTCCGCGTCGGCCGGCTGGTCTACGCGGCGTTTTCGAAGGACGAGTCGCTGATGGGCTTCGCGTTCCCGAAAGCCGAACGCGAAGACCTGGTGGCGTCAGAGCCCGAGAAGTTCCTCATGCCCGGCACGGCTGATCTTCGTTACAACTGGGTGGTGGGCCGGCTCGCCGCGATCGACGTCGACGAGATGCAAGAGCTCGTGTTGGACGCGTGGACGATGTGCGTTCCGAAGGGCGTCGATCGCGAGTTCCGGATTACCCACGATTGGCCGCTAGTCGATGAGTGAAGTCTTGATCCCGACGTGGTGGGCGAGCCAGGTGAAGCCGCCGAGACCGAGCGGGTTCAGCAGCTCGGCCGCCTCGGAGGCGCGGGTCAGCTCGGCGAGATAGGCATCCGAGTCGCCGCGGTAGTCGGGCGGGTCCGCCTTGACGCCGAGTCGCCGAAGCGCCTCACGCTGAGACAGCGTCACGTCGCCCTTCTGCAGCAGTGAGTCGAAGAGGACGTGCGCGGTGAGGTCCATCGAGGCGTCGGGTGCGGGCAGCCGACGTCGGCCGTCGCGGTAGCCGCTGAGGGTGCCGCCCAATACCCGATCCGGATCGGCGGCGTAGTCCACGGCAACCGCGAGCCCGGCTCCCAGGCCTGCCGTGAGGTCGCGCCACAGCTCGTCGCGTCGAGAGCCGACTTCTGCCCGCTCGCCGAGAGCGCGAAGCGGCCACCACCGGGCTGCCCACTCGAGGTCGCCGAGGTCGGCGGGGTCGCCGAGTCGCTCGAAGCCGTCCTCGTCGACCTCGACGACGCACACGCCTTGGTCGGTGAACTCGATGACGTTGACCGGTACCACGTCGAGCAGCTCGACGGCGAGGACGAGGCCGGCGACGCCTTCCGGGAAGCCGCGCTGCCACTCGACTCGCCCGGGAAGGCCGGGCGGTCGTTCCGCCACGTCGACGCCGACGAGCCGCCAACGCGCGGGCGCGATCTTGGCGAGTTCGGCGAGCAGCTCACCGCCGCCGGCGCCGACGTCCACCAGGGTGAAGTCGCGCGGTGTGCGCAAGGCCTCGTTGACCTCTGTCGCAAGCACCGCGATGGCGCCCGCCCACGTCGAGCCGGTGTGGGCTGCCGTCCGGAAGTGCTGGGCCGGGACCGCGGGGCTGCGGTAGAAGCCGGGCTCGCCGTACAGCGACTCAGCCATCGCCTGTCGCCAGGTCCGCCAGCGTCCGCCCACGTTGTCGACCGTACGACGATGGCTACGCTCTGTTCTCTCCGGTGCCCGAGAGGACTGGAACTTCCGATGAACCCGCGATCACCCGCAGATCGGCCTGCCCGCCTCGCGGTTGGCGTGATCAGCGCCGGTCGCGTCGGCGCCGTGCTGGGCGCTGCGCTGTCGCGCGCGGGCCATCGGGTGGACTCGGTGGCCGCGGTGTCCGATGCGAGTCGAAAGCGGGCGGGGTTGCTGCTTCCGGGTGTCGCGATCAAGCCGCCCGACGCGGTGGCCGCGGCCGCGGACCTGTTGTTGCTCGCTGTCCCCGACGACGCACTCGCGTCACTCGCCTCCGGGTTGGCCGCGACCGGCGCCGTCCGGCGGGGTGCCCTCGTCGCGCACACGAGCGGTGCGTACGGCGTCGGTGTGTTGTCCCCCCTCACCGAGGCGGGGGCATTGCCGCTCGCACTGCATCCGGTCATGACGTTCGCGGGAACCGATGTCGACCTGCAACGACTCGACGGGGCCGCGTGGGGCGTCACAAGTGATGACGTGCTGCGCCCGGTCGCCGAGGCGCTCGTCATCGAGATGGGTGGCGAGCCCTCCTTCATCGCCGAGCAGCTGCGCCCGCTCTACCACGCCGGCCTCGCGTTTGCCGCGAATCATCTCGTGACCCTGGTGACGCAGGCAGCCGACCTGCTGGCGGCATCCGGTGTCGAAGTGCCGCAGCGGATGCTCGGGCCCCTGCTCGGTGCGGCGCTGGACAACGCGTTGCGCAGTGGTGACCGTGCGTTGACCGGTCCGGTCGCGCGCGGCGACTCGGGAACGGTTGCTACGCACGTGCAAACGCTCTCGCGCCATGCGCCGCAGACGGTCGAGGCGTACGTCGCTCTGGGTCGCCTCACCGCCGAGCGAGCGCTCGCCAGCGGCCTCCTCGACGTCGAGCAGGCGGCCGCGCTGCTCGACGTGCTGGCCTCGAAGCCGCGGCCATGAAGGTCGTCCACAGTCGGGCCGAGCTGGACGCCGTGCGCACTGCGCTGTCAGGCCGCGTCGCCGTGGTGATGACCATGGGCGCGTTGCATGACGGGCACGCGCGGCTGATGGATGTGGCGGGGGAGCACGGCGAGCAGGTCGTCGTGACCATCTTCGTCAACCCGAGGCAGTTCGGCGCCGGAGAGGATCTCGATCGATATCCGCGGACGCTGGAGGCGGATCTGCAGGTCTGCCAGGCGCACGGCGTCGATGTCGTCTTCGCCCCTGCGGCCGATGACGTGTACCCCCCGGACGAGACAGTGCCCGTTGTGCTCGCCGGCGGGCTGGGGGCGGTGCTGGAGGGCGCTCACCGGCCCGGACACTTCGACGGGGTCGTGACGGTGGTGTCGCGGCTGCTGGACCTCACCCGGCCCGACGTGGCCGTCTTCGGCGAGAAGGACGCGCAGCAGCTCGCGGTGATCCGCCGGATGGTCGCGGCACAGGGACGCGGGGTCGAGGTGGTGGGCGTCCCGACCGTGCGGGAGCGCGACGGGCTCGCGATGTCCAGTCGCAACCGCTACCTCAGCGCGGCAGAGCGCGAAACCGCGCTCGCGATCCCACGAGCGCTGGACGCAGCCGAGCGCCGGTCGGCTGAGGGGCCGGCCGCGGTGCTGGCCGCTGCTGAAGCCGAGCTTGCCGGGGCCCCCGGGGTGAGCGTCGACTACGTGGCCCTGGTCGATTCCGAGACCTGGGCGGAGCCCGGTCCTAGAACGCGATTCGGAAAGATTTTGGTGGCCGCCCGTGTCGGATCGACTCGTTTGATTGACAATAGAGAGGTCACGCTTTGCGGGCCGTGAACGTCACGCTCCGCGTGCTAGACAACTGAGTACCTCGGCACCACCCTCGTGGGCTGAAGGATTCGAAGGAGCAGGTTGATGTTCCGCACCATGCTGAAGAGCAAGCTGCACCGCGCCACGGTGACGCAGGCCGACCTGCACTACGTGGGGTCGGTGACGATCGACGAGGACCTCATGGACGCCGCCGATCTGCTGCCGGGTGAGCAGGTGGCGATCGTGGACATCAACAACGGCTCGCGGCTCGAGACCTACGTCATCGCGGGTCCTCGCGGCAGCGGGGTGATCGGGATCAACGGTGCGGCCGCCCGGCTGGTCCACGAGGGCGACCTCGTCATCATCATCAGCTACTGCACGGTCACCGACGCCGAGGCGCGTGAGCTGAAGCCGCGCGTCGTGTTCGTCGACGCGGAGAACCACATCACCGGTACCGGCAGCGACCCGGCCGAGGTGCTCGCCGGGATGGACCTGGTGCGGGGCGACGTCGTCACCGGCTGGCACTGAACCCACACGGCTTAGTCGAAGAGGACCTGGTGTCGCAGGCTCGGGTGCTGCTGGCGATCGACGTCGGCAACACCAACACGGTGATCGGCTGCTTCCACGGCGAGTCGCTGATCGAGTCCTGGCGGATCAAGACCGACACGAGGGCGACTGCTGACGAGCTGGCCCTGCTGCTGCGCGGGCTGCTCGCGGACTCGCCACCCCCCGACGGCATCGCGTCATGCTCCACGGTCCCGGCGGTGCTGCACGAGCTGCGCAGCGTGTTCTCGCGCTACTACCCGAAGGTGCCGGCGGTCATCGTCGAGCCGGGCGTGAAGACCGGCGTGCCGCTGCTCTACGACAACCCGCGAGAGGTCGGCGCGGACCGGATCGTGAACTCGCTCGCCGCCTACCACCTGTACGGCGGGCCGGCCGTGGTCGTCGACTTCGGCACGTCGACGAACTTCGACGTCATCAGCGACAAGGGTGAGTTCCTCGGCGGCGCGCTCGCGCCGGGCATCGAGATCTCGATCGACGCGCTCGCCGCCCGTGGCGCGCGCCTGTTCAAGGTCGAGCTCGCCCGGCCGCGGTCGGTGATCGGCAAGAGCACGGTGGAGGCACTGCAGTCCGGCATGGTCTACGGCTTCGCCGGCCAGATCGACGGTCTCGTCCGGCGTATCAGCGAGGAGATCGACGCCGATCCGGTCGTCATCGCGACCGGCGGTCTCGCCCCGCTGGTGATCGACGAGTGCGAGACGGTCACCGAGCACGAACCGGACCTGACGCTGATCGGCCTGCGGCTCGTCTTCGACCGCAACTGCACCTGAGCGAGCAGAGGAGCTCGAGGCGGTCGATAGCCTGCACTGGTCATGGCCGAGCAGGAGGGGTTGACCGAGCAGCAGCGGGTTCGCCGCGAGAAGCTCGATCGGCTGCAAGCCCGTGGCGTCGAGGGCTACCCGGTGTCGGTGCCTCGCACATCCACGAACGCGGCGCTGCGCGCGGCGTACCCCGGCCTTCCCGCTGACAGCGCGACCGGGGAACAGGCGAGCATCGCCGGCCGCGTGATGCTCAAGCGCGACGCCGGCAAGCTGTGCTTTGCCACGCTTCGCGACGGGACCGGCGACCTGCAGGTGATGTTGTCGCTGGAGCGGCTCGGTGAGGGGCGGCTCGAGGAGTGGAAGCGCGACGTCGACCTCGGCGACCACGTCAGCGTCACCGGTGAGGTGATCTCGAGCAGGCGCGGCGAGCTGTCTGTCCTCGCCGACTCCTGGGTCATGGCAAGCAAGGCGTTGCGCCCGTTGCCCGAGAAGTGGAAGGGCATCCTCGACGAGGAGGAGCGGGTCCGGCGCCGCTACGTCGACCTCATCATGAATCCCGACGCCCGCCGCATCGTCGAGGCCCGGGCGGTCGTTCTGCGTTCGTTGCGCACGACGCTCGACGAGCGCGGGTACGTCGAGGTCGAGACACCGATGCTCCAGCAGCAGCACGGTGGCGCCGCGGCACGCCCGTTCGCGACGCACCTCAACGCGTTCGACATGCCGATGTACCTGCGCATCGCTCTCGAGCTGTGGCTGAAGCGACTCGTTGTCGGCGGCATCGAGCGGGTCTACGAGATCGGCCGCACCTTCCGCAACGAGGGTGTCGACACAACCCACAGCGCCGAGTTCACGATGCTCGAGGCGTACGAGGCGTACGGCGACTACGACACGATGGCGGAGCTGACCCGTGCCCTCGTCGTCAACGCTGCGTCGGCCCTCGGCGTGACAACGGTGCCCGCGTCGGACGGCAGCGAGATCGACCTCACGGCACCGTGGCGGACGGTCACCGTCTTCGGCGCGATCAGCGATGCGCTGGGCACGACCGTCTCGCCCGACACCGCTGCCGACGAGCTCCGCGAGCTCGCCGCATCGCACGACGTCGCGCTGCAGCCCGGCTGGAACGAGGGGGAGATCGTCCTCGAGCTCTACGAGCAGCTGGTTGAACACACCCTGATCCAGCCGACGTTCATCCGCGACTACCCGGCGTCAGTGCGACCGCTGGCGCGCCCGCACCGCGACGATCCCCGGCTCTCGGAAGCCTGGGACCTCGTCATCAACGGCGTCGAGCTGGCGCCGGCGTACTCCGAGCTCGTGGATCCGGTCGAGCAGCGCCGCCGGCTGGTTGAGCAGTCCGTGAAAGCGGCGGGCGGTGACCCCGAGGCGATGCAGCTCGACGAGGACTTCCTGCGCGCGCTCGAGCACGGCGCGCCGCCGATGGGTGGGATGGGCCTCGGCGTCGACCGGCTGCTGATGCTGTTGGTGGGGGTAAATATTCGCGAGGCGATTACTTTTCCGCTGCTCCGCCCCGAATAGGGCCCGGCATTTCACGTTTGCCAATCGTCAATAGCGGGCCATAACTTGGTCCGGCATTTAAAACGGGGAAAGCGCGACATATCCGCGCAAACAACACAGGGAGCGCAGCGGAAATGGCTCAGCGGGTGCAGGTCCTCCTGGTTTGCGATCTACACGACGACGACACCGAGGGGACGGAAACCATCCGCTTTTCCCTGGAAGGCGCGAGCTACGAGATCGACGTGTGCGCGTCGCACGGAGCCGCCCTGCGTGATGCCTTCGCGCCGTACGTGGGGTCGGCCCGTCGTGCCGGTCGCCCCGACTCGGGCGGTCGCCGTCGCCGGGTGCCGACCGGTGTCGACCCGGCCGCGGTTCGCGCGTGGGCGAAGTCCCAGGGTTTGAAGGTCAACGAGCGCGGCCGGATCCCCGCCGACATCGTCGAACGATTCACCGCTGCCGGCCACTAGCTCTCGCGGGGCCAAAGTCCCTCCGCTTTGTGACTTGTGCC
>JAICMG010000057.1 GCA_025929365.1 Frankiaceae bacterium | reverse complement strand
TTGTCGTTCGACCACCGGATCGTCGACGGCCAGCTAGGCAGCGAGTTCCTCGCCGAGATTGCGACGATGCTCAACGACCCCTGGCGAATGGTCCACTTCAGCGCGTCGACGCTCTGACTGACCTGTCGCTCTGGAGCATTTGTGAACCGTCAGCCGGTCCAGGGACCGGCCAGCAGTTCACAAACCGGACGTCATACCTAGAAGGCTGACTCCGGGAGGTCCATGATCTCGAGGTTGGCGCCTTCGACGACGACGCGTTCTGCCGCCAGTAGGGGGAGCCGGGTCTGGGCGAAGAACTTCGCCGCCACGACCTTGCCCTCGTAGAAGTCCTTGTCGCGGTCACTGGGACCGGCGGTCAGCGCGTTGAGGGCGACCTCGGCCTGACGCAGCAGCAGCCAGCCGATCACGACGTCACCGAGCGAGAGCAGAAGGCGGCTGGTGTTCAAGCCGACCTTGTACATGCTCGCCTGGTCCTCCATCGCGCCGGTCAGGTAGCCGACCATCGTCTCGACCATGCCCTGGACGTCGGCGAGCGCGTTCGCGAGCAGCTCGCGCTCGTTCTTCAGCCGGCCGTTGCCGGCCTCGGAGTCGACGAACGAGTGGATCTGGCCGAACAGGCCGGTGAGCGCGGCGCCCTGGTCGCGCACGATCTTGCGGAAGAACAGGTCCATGCCCTGGATCGCGGTCGTGCCCTCGTAGAGGGTGTCGATCTTCGCGTCGCGGATGTACTGCTCGATCGGGTAGTCCTGCAGGAAGCCCGAGCCACCGAAGGTCTGCAACGACTGCGAGCCGAGCAGCTCGTAGGAGCGCTCCGAGCCGCAGCCCTTGACCAGCGGCAGCAACAGGTCGTTGAGGCGCGCGGCTTCGGTCGCCTCCTCGCCGCGGGACGCGGCGTCCATGACCTCGTCCTGCTGGCTGGCGGTGAAGAGCACGAGGGCGCGCATTCCCTCGGCGTAGGACTTCTGGAGCATCAGTGATCGCCGGACGTCGGGGTGGTGCGTGATGGTCACGCGCGGCGCCGCCTTGTCGAGCATCTGGGTGAGATCGGCGCCCTGCACCCGGTTCTTCGCGAAGTCGAGTGCGTTGAGGTAGCCCGTCGACAGCGTGGCGATTGCCTTCGTCCCCACCATCATCCGAGCCATCTCGATGACCTCGAACATCTGGGCGATGCCGTCGTGCACGTCGCCGACGAGCCAGCCGACGGCCGGCGTGCCGTTCTCGCCGAACGTGACCTCGCACGTCGCCGACACCTTCAGGCCCATCTTCTTCTCGACGTTGGTGACGAAGGCGCCGTTGCGCTCGCCGAGCTCGCCGGTCTCGGTGTCGAAGTGGAACTTCGGTACGACGAACAGCGACAGACCCTTGGTGCCCGGACCCGCGCCCTCCGGCCGGGCGAGCACGAGATGAATGATGTTCTCCGGGACGTCCCACTCACCACTGGTGATGAAGCGCTTGACGCCCTCGATGTGCCACGAGCCGTCGGGCTGCTCGGTGGCCTTGGTGCGACCGGCGCCGACGTCCGAGCCGGCATCGGGCTCGGTCAGCACCATCGTGGCGCCCCAGTTGCGGTCGATCATGAGCTGCGCGATCTTGCGCTGCTCGGCGTTGCCGTTGCGGAACAGGATCTGGGCGAAGGCCGGACCCGCGGCGTACATGTGGATCGCGGGGTTGGCGCCGATGACCATCTCGCTGGCGGCCCAGGTGATCGACGGGGGGAGGCCGGGCCCGCCGAGCTCCTGTGGCAGCGGAAGCCGGTCCCAGCCGGCGTCGATCAGCGCGTGGTAGCTCTTCTTGAACGACTCCGGCAGGGTCACGGAGTGGGTGTCCGGGTCGAACACCGGCGGGTTGCGGTCGGCGTCGGTGAACGACTCCGCGACCGGGCCTTCGGCGAGCCGGCGGACCTCGTCGAGCATGCTCTTCGCGGTGTCGATGTCGACATCGGCGAAGGCGCCCTGACCGAGGATGTCGCCGCGGCCGAGCACCTCGAAGAGGGTGAACTCGGCGTCGCGCAGGTTCGACTTGTAGTGACCCATTGCTGCTCACTCCCGTGTCCGGGCGCGCGGCGGGGTTCGCCGGGCGGGCTGGTTGGGCGCCGTGTGGGGCGGTATTCGGCCTGTTATCGGCTACCCACCGGTAACAAATAAGAGGTTACCCACTGGTAACCCGTTCCAAGCAAGCAAGGTAACGGGTGATTTAGGCGACAGTCGCCGCGCACGCAACCCGGGCGGGGCCCAAAGCGTGTCGGCTCGAGTGGGCTGGAAGGCATCCGGGTCGCGACCTAATCCCGCGCTTTAGCGCGGTAGTCGCGACCGGATGTCCGCCAGCCCACGACACCCCCACCGAAGGTGCAGACTGGATCGATGTCCCGAAATTCCGAAGTCGCCCAGGAGCAGGCTCAGGTTGCCTTGCTCTACGCGCGGCTCGATGAGCTTCGGGAACAGACCCGGGCCCGGTTGAAGGAGATGCTCGGGCGCGGCGCGTCCGGTACGCACCAGAACCGCAGCGAGCGCGACCTGTTCGCCGTGATGTACCAGGAGCGACTGTCCCAGCTCGATGCTGTCGAGCCCGGGTTGTGCTTCGGGCGACTGGACACGACCGCGCGGGAACGCCTCTATATCGGGCGGATCGGTCTCACGGACGAGCGGCACGACTCGCTGCTGGTGGACTGGCGGGCACCGGCCGCCGAGCCGTTCTATCGCGCCACCCCAGCGGAGTCACTCGGTGTCGTCCGCCGTCGACACCTGCGGACCCGTGGCCGCCAGGTGCTCGATGTCGAGGATGACGTCTTCGACGTCGAGGAGCTGACCGATGCCGACCGCGAGACGCTCGGCGGCGGCGGAGCACTGTTGGCGGCGCTGACCGAGAGCCGGACCGGACGGATGCGCGACATCGTTGCGACGATCCAGGCCGAGCAGGACAGGGTGATCCGCGCGGACTCGGCCGGCGTGCTCGTCGTGCAGGGCGGGCCCGGAACGGGCAAGACCGCCGTCGCGCTTCACCGCGCGGCGTACCTCCTCTACACGAAGCGGGAACGTCTGGCGCGCAACGGCGTGCTGGTGGTCGGGCCGGGGTCGACCTTCCTGCGCTACATCGAACAGGTGTTGCCGTCGCTCGGTGAGACGGGCGTCCTGCTGTCGACGCTCCACGGTCTGCTGCCCGGGATCAACGTCGGGGGGACCGAGTCGCTGGACGTCGCCCGGCTGAAGGCCGACCTTCGCATGGCGAAGCTCGTGGCGGCTGCCGTCGTGGCTCGCCAGCGGGTGCCCTCGCAGCCGATGACGGTCGAGGTCGAGGACCTCGAGATCGTGCTGGATCCGGCTGACCTTGCCGCCGCGCGGTCGCGGGCCCGCCGCAGTCGCCGCCGCCACAACCGGTCGCGCTACCTGTTCGCCAAGCATGTTCTGCGCACCGTCATGGGACGGGTGGCCGAGCGCGACCCGGAGCTCGCCAACGACCGCACCGTGGTGCGTGCGGTCATGCAGTCGGAGGAGTTCCGCGCTGTTGTCGACGCCTGCTGGCCCCGGCTGACCGTCACCGAGCTCATCTCCGGCCTGTTCACGCCGGCGGGGCTGGCCGAAGCGGGCCGCGACCTGTTGAGCCGGCACGAGCGCCAGCTGCTCGTGCGGGAGCGGGGCGCGCCGTGGACGGCGGCCGATGTTCCGCTGCTCGACGAGGCATGGGCTCTGCTCGGGGATCCCGAAGAGGTGCTGCGCGCCGCTGCCGAGCGGCGGCGGCTGCGCCTGGAGAAGATCTATGCGCAGGAGGCGATCGCGGCGAGCGGGTACCAGGGGCAGGTCGACCCCGATGCACTCGCCGAGCGGTTCGGTGCCTCGGGAGCGGGTGGCGCGACGATCGCCGAGCGGGCTGCCGGCGATCCTGACTGGGAGTTCGGTCACCTCATCGTCGATGAGGCGCAAGAGCTCTCACCGATGGCGTGGCGAATGCTCGTGCGCCGCTGCCCGATCCGCTCGATGACGGTCGTCGGTGACGTCGATCAGCTCGCCTCGCCGTGGGGCACGCGGCGATGGGCCGAGACGCTCGACGCCGTGGCCCCCGACCGATGGGACCTCCGCGAGCTGACCGTCAACTACCGGACGCCCGCAGAGATCATGGCGGTAGCGGCTGACGTCCTTGCCGCCGCCGACCCGCAGGCGGTTCCGCCGTCCTCGGTGCGTGACGCGGGCGTGCCGCCGCGGTCTCACCGCGTCTGGCCTGGTGAGGACCGCAGCGAGATCCTGCTGACCGTCGTCGAGGCGGCGCGGGCATCGATCGGCGACGGTCGGCTGGCGGTCCTCACCGCGGCCGCGGACTACGAGTCGGTGCGCATCGCGCTCACCGACCGCTATGGCGCCGACGTCGGCGTTGGCGCGGCGGGGCTGGACGCCGCCATTGCCGTCCTCGAGATCGGCGACGCGAAAGGACTGGAGTTCGACGCTGTCGTCCTCGTCGAGCCTGGTGGCTGGCTGACCGAGGGGGAGCGCGGCTTGCGCGACCTGTACGTCGCGCTGACCCGTGCGACACAACGGCTCGACGTCGTGCACGTCCAGCCGCTCCCGGGCGTCCTGTCGCGTCTCGTCGACGGTCGAGCCGACACGAAGGTGTCGAGCGGATCGGCGCCGCTGGTCGAATCCGCCTAGCGGAGCGGCTGGCGCCGGTCGGGGTTCCTTAGGCTCAGCGTGTGTCTGTGCAGCCGGCCGCGGAGTCGTTTCCACGGTTTCGGGCACGCACCCAACGCTTCACACTCGGCGAACCCCGAACCTTCACCATCTGCGCCGGCGGGTCGCGGGTGCTGTTCCTGCGCGCAGCCGCGGGCGACGATGCGCGCACCGGCCTGTGGGTCATCGACGCGGCGGATGCCGTCGAGCGCGCGGTTGTCGATCCGACTGACGACGGCGACCTGACGGCGGCCGAGCGCGCGCGCCGGGAGCGGCTTCGCGAAGGCGCGGTCGGCGTGACGTCGTACGCCGCAGACGACGCGGGCCGGGTGGTGGCCTTTGCTCAGGCCGGCCGGTTGTGCGTCGTCGCCGTCGACACGCGCGAGATGCGCGAGCTCGGTGCGGCTACCGCGTGCTTCGACCCTCGTCCCGACCCGACCGGCCGCTACGTGGCATACGTCGAGGGGCGGGCGCTGCGGCTGGTGGGCGTCGACGGCGAGGGCGATCGGGTCCTCGCCGGCGATGACGCCGAGACGGTCAGCTGGGGACGTGCGGAGTTCGTCGCGGCCGAGGAGATGAACCGGTTCCGCGGGTTCTGGTGGGCGCCCGACGGGTCCGCGCTGCTGGCCGCCCGCGTCGACGAGGCGCCCGTGTCCCAGTGGTGGATCGCGGACCCCGCGCACCCTGACCAGCCCGCGACAGCCGTCCGTTATCCCGCCGCCGGGACCGCGAACGCAGACGTCACGCTCTGGCTGGTCGGTCTCGACGGGGCGCGACGTGAGGTCGAGTGGGATCGCGCCCGTTCGCCGTACCTCGGGCGCGTGCACTGGAGCTCGGGCGGCGGGCCCTTGCTCGCCGTCGCGAGCCGTGACCAGCACGAGGTGCGCGTCCTCGAAGTGGATGTCGCCACTGGCGGGACCGTCGAGCGCTACGTCGACCGGGACCCGGTGTGGGTCGAGCTCTTCGACGGCGTACCGGCGTGGCACGGCGGAAGCGTGCTGCGCATCGCCGACGTGGAGGGGGTGCGTGGGCTGTTCCTCGGGTCGGCCCGGCTCACGCCGGATCGCATGTACGTCCACTCGGTCGCCGGCGTCGGTGATGGAGGACCTGTCTTCACGGCATCGGTCGGCGACTCGACGTCGCTGGGTGTGTATCGGATCGACCCGACCGGGGTGGTCGACGTCGCGTCAGGTGCGGGTGTGCACCGGGCCGTGGCAGACGGCGGGACGATCGTGGTCGCGTCAGCGGGCCTCGATCACTTCGGGAACCGAACCGTCGTGCACGCGGCCGGAAAGCAGATCCCGCTGGACTCGCGCGCCATGGAACCGCCCGACGTGCCGGTCCCCCGGTTGCTCACTCTTGGCCGGCGGGCGTTACGAGGTGGCCTCGTTCTGCCTCGTGGCCATGTCGCGGGGACGAAGCTGCCGGTGCTCGTGGATCCCTACGGCGGGCCGCACGCGCAGCGCGTCCTCTCCGCACGAGCGGCATGGCTCGAGCCGCAGTGGCTGGCCGACCAGGGTTTCGCCGTGCTCGTCGCCGACGGGCGGGGTACGCCGGGCCGCGACCCTGACTGGGAGCGAACGATCCACCTCGACATCGCAGGCCCGGTCCTCGACGACCAGGTCGACGCACTGCACGCAGCGGCTGAGATCGAGCCCGACATGGACCTGTCGCGGGTCGGCATCCGTGGCTGGTCATTCGGCGGCTGGCTCGCAGCCCTCGCGGTGTTGCGCCGGCCCGATGTCTTCCATGTCGCGATCGCAGGCGCACCGGTGACGGATTGGGCGCTGTACGACACCTTCTACACCGAGCGCTACCTCGGCACCCCGCAGGAGCAGCCGGAGGGGTACCGGTCGTGCTCGCTGCTCGATGACGCTCCGTCGCTGTCGCGACCGCTCCTTCTCATCCACGGCCTTGCCGACGACAATGTCGTCGCGGCGCACACGCTTCGGTTGTCACAGCGGCTCACGGAGAGCGGCCGGCCGCACTCCGTCCTGCCGCTGACGGGCGTCACGCACATGACACCGCAGGAAACCGTCGCCGAGAACCTGTTGCTGCTACAGGTCGACTTCCTCAACCGGTATCTGCGGCCGCAGCCTTAGCGGCGAGCTTTGCCGCGCGATCCTTCGCGAAGGCCATGGCGTCCTCCCACGAGGCGCCCGTGGAGAGCATCGCGCGGTACTTCATGATCTGTGACCGCTGCTCCAAGGCAAGCGCGCCGATCAGCCGTTCTCCTTGCCGGTACAGGGTGATGAAGCTGTCCCCTTCGACGTCACCGAGGACGGTGACCACCTCGTCGGCGCCGGCCGCGATCCCGACGAACTGGATCCGGTTGCCGTACCAGTCGGACCAGAAGTACGGGACCGTCTCGAACGGCGTAGCGCCTGCCGGATCGGCAGCGTTGCGCCCGGCAAGGCCACCCTGCTCGGCGGCGATCGTCCAGTGCTCGAGTCGCATCCGGGCGTTGAACGTCGGGTTGTGCCAGCGCGCGACGTCACCGGCGGCGTAGATGCCGTAGACCCCGGTGCACAGCTTGTCGTCGCACTCGACTCCGTCGCCGATCTGCAAACCGGAGTCGGTCAGCCAGCCGGTGTTGGGCGCGACGCCGATGCCCACGACGACAAGCTCGGCATCGATGCTGGTGCCGTCGGCCAGCCGCACTGCGCGCACGGTTGCCTCGCCCTCGAACCCGTCGACGCCGATCCCGACCTTCAACGTCGTGCCGTGACGTTCGTGTATCGACGCAAGCACCCGACCCATCGTTTCCCCGACCGGTCGGGCGAGTGGCGTCGGTAGCGCCTCTACGACGGTGACCTCGCAACCCCGCGTGCGCGCCGAAGCGGCGATCTCCGAACCGATGAAGCCGGCACCGACGACGACCGTGCGGGCGCCGGCGTCGATCGCCGCTCGGATCGCGCGCGCATCGTCGATCGTCCGCAGGACATGCACGCCGCGAAGCTGATCTCCGCCCGGCAGGTTGCGAGGGGTGGCGCCGGTCGCGATCACGAGCGACGTGAAGGGAATGTCGCCGTCGTCGGTCGCCACGACGCGACCGGAGGCGTCGAGGCCGGTCGCGCGGGTTCCGAGCCGTAGGCCGATGGCGAGGTCGTCTCGGAGCACCGCGCCTTCACGAAGCACGGTGGGCGAGGGATCGTCGGAGGTGAGGAACTCTTTCGACAACGGCGGTCGGTCGTAGGGCAGGTGCTCCTCGGCGCCGACGAGTGTGATGGCGCCGCCAAATCCGCTGCGTCGTGCGCTCTCCGCCGCGCGCAGGCCCGCGAGTGAGGCACCGACGACCACGAGATGCGGGTCGCGCCCCGCACGATTCGACATCCTCAGCCTTCGAGGCGAAGCGCCTGAGACGGGCACTCGACAACGGCCGACTCGAGGGCGGCGCGCATCGTCTCCGTGAGCTCGCCGTCGAGGAGGTGCACAAGACCGTCGTCACCGACTTCGAACACCGAGGGAAGGATCGACTCACAGATCCCGTGACCGGTGCAACGGTCGATGTCGGTGTGAATCCGCACCAGCCAACCGTACCCATGCGCAGTGCCGGCGCGGCCTCCTCCGTCAATGGGTGGTGGGCGGGGTGGCGGACGTCTAGGCAAGGATGGAGGCGTGGAGCCGTTCTACGCAGGGGGTACCGGCAGCCCTATGGTCTTGCTGCACGGGTTCACCGACACGTGGCGGACGTGGAAGCCGGTGCTTCCTGCGCTGGAAGCGCATCACGCGGTGTTCGCGCCGTCGTTGCCCGGGCACTTCGGCGGGGAGCAGTTCGTGCCGGGGGCCGCGTTCACGATTGCGGCCAGCCTCGACATGATCGAGCGGCAGCTCGATGCCCAGGGAATCGGGCGCGCCCATCTCGTCGGCAACTCGCTGGGCGGGTGGGGCGCGCTCGAGCTCGCCACGCGGGGTCGTGCACTCACCGTCACGGCGATCTGCCCGGCCGGCGGGTACGACCTAGGCGGCCCGGAGGAGCGCGCCGTACTCCGCTACTTCCGTAACAACGAGCGGATGCTGCGGGCCAGCAAGGCGATGCTGCCACGCATCGCGAAGTCACCTGCGTTACGGCGGATCGCGTTCCGGGACCTGATGGCACGGCCCGGCAACATCGGCGCCGAGGACGCGTGGGCCTTCTTCGAAGGGGCGGCGGGTTGCGCGGTCTATCGCGACGCGATTGCCCTCAGCGAGTCCGGCGAGGCTTTCGGCGACCTTGGACCGATCGACTGCCGCGTCCGGATTCTGTACGGCACCCGCGACCGCATCATCCGGTGGCCCAGTCACTACCGGCGTTTGAAGACCCTGCGGCCCGGCGCCGAGTATGTGCCGTTGCACGGGTTGGGTCATGTGCCGATGTGGGACGACCCGGCTCTGGTGGCGACGAGGATCTTGCAGGTTTCGGCACCCGAGCGGGTGGCAGCGTAGGTTTGGGTCTCTCGGCGCCGTACGGTCGGCGCGTTATACGGTGCCGACGCACCCACGAGGCGACGAGACGGGAGGGGATGTGGCTGAGACCAGCAGGGTGATTCGCCCGGCTGCCGTGCTGAAACAAGCTGAAGCACAGCTCGTGGTCGACGAGCTCGCCCGCCTCGACGTCGCCAACGGCGGCGTCTGGATCGTGAACCCCGGGCTGTGGCAACGCTTCGACAAGCCGTGGGACGGTCCGGGCGGGATGGCCGGGTCGTCGATGCTGGTCGGCACGATTGCCACGGCGTACGGCGCCCCGACCCGTTACGACATCACGATCTATCGCGTCACGGTCACTGACCATGGCAGCAAGCGCGGCTGGACCGTCGACTCGCTGTGCAACGACGCCCTCGGCTACGCCGGTCTCACCCTCGACACCTGCTCCCGCGCGGAGCTGAAGGACCCGCCCTCGCGGGACCCGTTCAAGCGCTGAACCGCGCGGGCCAACCCCTCCGCGATCCCTGACGTTGCGGGCGCGCGTGAAGGCGGTCGTCGAGGCCGCCTGGCGGGCCGCATCGCACCGCCGTACGCTGCCTTCATGCCTGAGCAGGGGGACGAGTCCGGCAGGCCGTACGTCGTCGTCTCCGCGGACGCGCACGCCGCACCCGACGATCTCGACCAGTTCCTGTCCTACGTCGACCCCGGGCATCGCGAGGCCGTGGCCGCGTTCGGCGACTTGTCCTCGACCGCGATGTCGATGCTCGGCGGCCACGACCCGGGTCCGATCGACGACCCGGACCCGGTACGCGCAACCGCGGCCCGCCGGCTGGCGGGGATGGGCGTCGACATCGCCGCGGCTTCGGACTGGTTGTCGCGCTACAGCACCGACTGGGTGTTCGCCGGCGATGCCGACGGCAAGCGTCTCGCCGTCCTCGAGGAACAGGGGATCCAGGCCGAGGTCAGCTATCCCGGCCCGATCCTGACCGGCGGCATCTCGCCGGCCATGTACCTCGGCTCCGCGACGGACCAGGGATTGGACGTTGTCTGGCCGGCGCTACATGGCTACAACCGCTGGCTCGCTGACTTCTGCAACGCCGCGAGGGGGCGCCGCGCCGGCGTAATGCCGATCGACCTGCACGACATTCCGCGCGCGATCGAGGAGCTGTCGTGGGCGCGGGACAACGGCATCTTCGGCGGCGTGATGATGCCGGCAATGTCGGTGCGCGCGAAGCTTCCCGGCTATGCCGATGAGTACTTCGAGCCGTTCTGGTCGGCGTGTGAGGACCTCGGCATCGTTCTCAACTTCCACACCGGTGCGTCCGGCATGGCGACGGACTCGAAGTACCTGTACGACGACGCCCACGGCGGCATGCTCGGCTTGTACGAAGTCTTCGTCTTCACCCGCCGACCACTGTGGTTCATGATCTTCGGCGGCGTCTTCGACCGTCATCCGAAGCTCAAGGTCGTGATGGCCGAGAACGGCGTGCAGTGGCTGCCGTCCCTGGTTCGCGACATGGAGTCGTTCTTCGACACCCACGGCGGTGCGCCCGTGCGGTCGTACCTGAAGCTGCGTCCCGCCGAATACGTCGAACGGCATGTTCACGTCGCCGGGTCGTTGATGAAGCGTTATGAGGCCGAGATGTACCACGACGTCGGCCTGTCGAAGCTGATGTGGGGTGCGGACTACCCACACCTCGAGGGCGCCGTGCCGGTGCACCGCGAAGTGGTGCGCCACATCTTCAGCGGCCTGCCCGAGTCAGATGTGCGCGAGATGCTCGGCACTCACGCGATGGACCTCTGGGACTTCGACCGGGCCGCGCTGCGTGCCGCAGCCGACACCGGCGGGCTCACCGTGGCGGAGGTCGCGACACCGATCGAGATCGCGGACTTTCCCGAGACGTTCAGCTGGAGCCTCGCCCGTCCGGTTCCGCTCGCCACGCACGCGTAGTGGCGGCGATGGCGAGGCGCCCGGCGTGGCGCCTTGGAGGGGTGCTCGCCGTCCTCGGCTGCCTCTTCGCCGCGGTCGCTCAGTGGCCGTCGGCGTCGGCGTCGGCACGGTCGTCCGACAGCGGCGCAGCCGGCAGAGCCGCTCCGGCGCCGGCCGCCGCGCTCGGCCATGCTGGGCGCTGGATCACCGACCCGCGTGGGCGGGTCGTCGTGATGCACGGGTTCAACCTGGTCGACAAGGTCGCGCCGTACGAACCGTCCGTCGGCGGTTTCGGCCGCAGTGACGCGAAGTTCCTCGCCGACCACGGCTTCAACGCGGTACGCCTCGGCGTGCTCGCGGAAGCCGTCGAGCCCAAGCCGGGAGTGTTCGACGACGGATATCTCCGCAACATCGGGCGCACGGTTGGACTGCTGCGCAGCTACGGAATCCGCAGCCTGCTCGATTTCCATCAGGACCTCTACAACGAGCACTTCCAGGGTGAGGGCCTGCCGGCGTGGATGATCGATGACGACGGCCTGCCTGCCGAGCCGCAGGCGGGCTTTCCGGGCAACTACTTTGTGATGCCCGCCTTGCAGGAGGCGTTCGCCAACTTCTGGGCCGACGCAAAAGGCCCGGGCGGCATCGGCGTGCTCACGAGGTACGCCGCGCTGGTGCGTCACGTCGCGAAGGTCTTCCATCGCGTCCCCGGCGTGCTCGGCTACGACCTGTTCAACGAGCCGTTCCCCGGGCCGAACTTCCTGACCTGCTTCCCGCCGCTCGGCTGCCCGAGCTCGGATGAGAGCACGCTGCGCCCCGCCATGGCACGCCTTGTCCGCGCGGTGCACGCGGTTGACCCGCGTCGGCTTGCGTTCTTCGAGCCGTGGCTGCCGTTCGACTACGGCGCGCCGACCGCAGTGGGCAAAGTCGCCCCGGGGCGGGTCGGCATGAGCTTCCACGACTACTGCCTGGGCACGATCGGGATCTCGTCGGCGCCCGGCGAGCAGACGTTGTGCAGCGACGCGGTCGAGCAGCGCGTGATGGCCAACGCGATGAAACAGGGTGCCACCTACGGCACAGCGCTGATGCTGACCGAGTTCGGCGCGGGGACCGATCTCGACGATCTGCGGGAGGTGATGGGCCTCGCCGACAGCCACGCGATCTCCTGGCTGGAGTGGGCGTACTGCGACTGCGGGGACCCGACCGGCGCGGGTCAGGCGCAGGCATTGGTCTACGACACGCACAAGGAGCCGATCGGCGACAACGTCAACCAGACCACGCTGGCGGTGTTCGACGAGCCCTATGCGCAGCTCGTGTCCGGGACTCCCCTGAGGACGTCGTACGACGCAACGTCCGACGTCTACACGTTGCGCTACTCGACCCGCTCGCCGGCGGGTCACCGTTTCGGCGCGGGCGCGCGTACCCGCATCTACACGTCACCGTTGCACTACCCGCGCGGATACCACGCCGCTGTGCACGGTGGTCACATCGTCGGCGATGCGGCGGGGGCCTACCTCGACGTTGCCCAGGACGCGGGCGCCAAGCGCATCACGGTTCGGCTGGTGGCTGCCTAGCTCACCTCACGTGGATCGTGTAGGTGACCTTCACATGGAACCGAGGCGGGCTCGGAATGGTGCCCTCGGCCACGATCTTGTGCGTCCCCTTGGACAGCCCGGTCAGCAGGACGCCGTAGCCGTATGCCGCCGACCGGCCGTGCATCTTCTTGTAGCCGAAGTAGTTGTGATTCTGGGACAGGTCGATCGCGTAGGCCCCGCTGGCAGAGATGTAGCTGTTGATGTGGGGAACCCGCTGCCCGTCGACGATCGTCTTGCCTGTCGCGTTCCGGAACTCATGCTTGGCGCACTTCTTCAACTGAGCGTCGGACGTGCGGTAGCTGCCGTGGTCGCCTTTGAACGTGGAGCACTCGTCGGCGACGTGCTGCAGATAGATCGGCCTCCCAGCGGGCTCGCTGCACGTCTGCTTGAACGTGCCGGGTCCGGTGATCGCGGCCCACACCATTGCGACCTGCTGCCCGCCGACCGTGACCGTGGCACAGGTGTCCGGGTGCTTTGCCGGGGACTCGAAGATCACCTGCCATGACTTGCCCATGTAGTAGCCGTACCGGGTCAGTGTCCGTCTGCACCCGAAGTGTCCACGCCCCGCGGCAGTGCCGCAACGGTCCAGGTCGTCGAGCACGCGGTCACGCCCGACAAGCGGGTCTTGCCGTGATAGCTGCCGTGCACCCACAGGATGTCCGCCTCGTGCGCTTCGGCGTCCCCGCCGTCGAGGCGGTAGCCGGCAGCCGGATAGTGCTTCTGCACGAAGACGGCGGCGTCGCGCAGCGACATCTGCGTGGTGAACCGGATCTGTTGCTCGTCCCGTGCGCCGACCGGCAGCACGGTCGGGGCTTGTGCGAACGACGGGTGGGGCACCTTCGCGGCTCGCCCCGACGGGAATCTCGCGCCGGGGGTGGAGGGGCTCGGGCACGCCGCGGGCGACGGGGTGCGGGCGGCCTGCGGGCGTGCCCCGCCGGAGGACGAGCTCGAGCAGGCCGCTGCGCCTACGCCCAGCACCATCAGCAGTCCGAAGGCTCGGGCGATGCGCATGCGGAGCAGGATGCCACGTGGGCCGCGGCGAAGTACGCCGCAGATGTTCATGCGCCGTTGCGCGTACCGTGATGAATCGAGTGAAACCACATGAACCGCACCGCCCGCCTGCTCGCCGGACTCGGCGGCGCCTGCCTGGGCGTCGCCGCCTCACTGCCGGCGGCGACCGCCTCCGCCTCGACGCACTCGACGCGCGCAGTCTCACACGCCGCGCGGCCCGCGGCCACGCTCGCCAAGAGTGCGATGCAGTTCTCGCACGAGGTGGTCGTCGACGAGCAGCGCAGCGGCTTCGAGCCGGACATCCTCATCGACTCCAAGGATCGGATGTACACCTCGGTCCCCAACGGGTCGAGCCAGGGCACGAGCTTCGTGTGGACCTCCACCGACCACGGCAACTCCTTCCACCTGGTCCCGGGCTCGGTGCTTCACGGCAAGCCTGAGTCGTGCGTGGGCGGCGGCGACACCGAGCTGCAGCTCGACAAGGCCGACAACCTCTTCCTGTCCGACCTGCAGAACCTCACCAACCTCTCCAACAGCGTGACGACCAACGGCGGCCGGACCTGGCAGACGACCTGCATCGGCGCGGTCAACACTCCGGTGGACCGCATGTGGTACGCGGTGCAGGGCAGCCTCGGCCAGCCCGGCTTCGCGGTCTACGAGGAGTACGACGCAGTCGACCAAGGTCTGCACGGGACCGGTGTGCCGGGTAACCAGCTCGTCGAGGAAGTCAGCAGTGATGGCCGCAACTTCATCCCGGTCACCAACCCCGGCTTCGCCGGTACCTGCCTCGGTGGCGGCTTTCTCAACTGCGTCACCAACGACGAAGGCATCTCCGGCAACCAGTTCGTGATGTCGAACGGCGAGGTCGTCATCGGCCACAACTCCGCCGACGGCAACAAGGTGGAGGTGACGTACGCCAAGCCGGTGTTGAAGCGCTCTGGCGGCACCATCACCTCAGCGACTGCCCAGTGGCACACCACCGTCGTCAACCGCAGCATCTGTCCTGATCAGCCGGGCAAGGCGCCGGGCATCTGCGGTGCCACGCAGTTCGTCACCGTCAGCCACGACAGCGCCAACAACATCTACGTGTCGTTCTCCTCGGCGAAGTCCGACGCCCAGGGCAACCAGACCGGACCGTACAACGTGTACGTCGCGATGTCCCGAAACGGCGGCCGCACCTTCGGCAAGCCGATCCGGGTGAGCCGCGGCGGGTCCAACTCCTTCTCCTGGGTGACGGCCGGCTCGAAGGGCCGCGTCGCGATGGCGTGGTACCACTCCAACGAGAGCCACGAAGGGAAGAACGGCTACGTCTTCGACGATCTCAAGAACGCCGAGTTCAGCGTCCAGGAGGGTGAGAGCGTCAACATGCTCTCGAAGCACCCGAGCTTCAAGGTCTCGACGGTGAGCGAGCATCCGATCAAGTACGGCCCGATCTGTACGCAAGGCCTGGGCTGCACCATCAGCGGCGGCGACCGGTCACTCGGTGACTTCCTCGAGGTCAGTCACGATGCAAAAGGCGCCTTGGTCCTCTCCTACGTCAATGACACGTCGAACACCTACACGACGGGCACGACCGGCTTCTCGGAGAACGGCCCGCCGGTCGTCGTGCGCCAGATTCGCGGCACCTCGCTGATCAAGGGGCCGACCAACCCGACCGGCTTCATCACGGGTCCGGGGGACGGCCCCGGCGTGCCGATGGGTCATGTGAGCGACCCTGCAGGGGATGACTTCTACTCGGCGAACTCGGCACTGACTCCGGGCGGCAACGCGCTCGACCTGCGAAACGCGTCGGTGACAGTGAACAAGGCGGGCACGGCACTCATCGTCAAGATGCGCACCAACTCCCAGTCCGGCCTGCAGATCCCGGCCAACACCGGCGGTACGACAGGCGTCTGGATCACGCGCTTCACGACCTACAACCCGCACACGCTGGGGAATGGGCACATCTACTACGCCGGGATGGAGTCGATCCTCGGCGGGAAGCCCGCCTTCTTCGTCGGCGACACCACCGCGCCCAACCAGCAGGCGAACCTCCAGCTGTCGATGGAGTTCAGCGACGCGAACAAGGCAGCGGGCTCGTTCGACTCCGGGCGCGGTTTGATCACGATCGTCGTGCCGTTCAGCGCGGTGCCCGGCGTCGCGCAGCACGCGACGCTTTACAGCGCCACCGCGTTCAGCGGAACGACCATCGGTCCGCTCGGCGCCGGCAACCTGACCGGCATCGGCGGTGAGATCAACCCCACGGACCTGACCACACCGTTCGACGTCACCGTCAACCGCGCACCGCTGGCCCACGTCGCCGGAGGGGGCGGAAGCAGTCTTGCCGCGTGGCCACTGCTCGGGTCGCTCAGCGGCGCGGGACTTGCGCTCCTGGCCGGCGCGGCGACGATCCAGATCCGACACCGTAAGCGGAGCCGCACCGCTCCGCAGATTGCCCTGGCAGGGCCCCTCGGTTAGGCAGCAGCAGAGGAGAGCTTCACTTCTTCGTCGTCGATCTCGAGGTCTTTGGGTAGGTAGGCGCCGACGGCGACCGCCGCGACCGTCGTCACGACGAGTCCGATCAGCGTCGCCAGCCGAAGCCCACCGACGAAAGCGTGGTTGGTGACCGACGTCACCCGGCCGGCCAGCCCCGAAGGAAGGCGCCGCGCGGTGAGCACCGCTCGCCCGATCTGGTCGCTGATGGCACCGCGCTGCGCCGGCGGGACGGCACGAAGCGTCTCGCCATAGGCCGCGTTCACGTGCGAGCGATAGTGGCTGGTCGACACCGTGCCCGCGATCGCGACGGCAAACGAGCCGCCGAGCCACTGCACCATGCTGCGCAGACCGGACCCCACTCCGACCTTCGCCTCGGGAAGGACGCTGACCACCGCATTGGAGGCCGGAGCGATCGACAGGCCCATTCCGGTCCCGACGCACGCGAACGCGACACCGACGATCAAGGAGCCCGACCCCACCGACACGGTCGTGAACAGTGCGAGCCCGACGATCACGAGGCTCATGCCGGCCAGCACCGCATTGCGCAGCCCGAAGCGGTGGGCGATCCGGGACGACAAGTTGCTCGCGATCACGGAGCCGACTGCCATCGGCAGGAACCGGATGCCGACCGCCAACACGGTGGCCTTCTGGACGAACTGGATGTACTGGCTGAGCAGGAAGCTGATCCCGAACATCGCGAAGAACATCGAGCTGACGGCGCCGATCCCGGCCGAGAATCCGGCATTGCGGAACAGTCCGAGGTCGATCAACGGGTCGTCGAGGCGGGTGTCCCAGGAGAAGAAGGCGATGAGCAGGATCACCGCGGCGGCGAGAGAGCCGAGGACGACGTGCGATCCCCAGTGTTTGTTGGGGGCGACGATGAGTGCGTAGGTCAGTGCGGTCAGGCCACCGGCGGACAGCACCACGCCGACGGGGTCGATCGGGTTGGGATTCGTCGCCTTCGTCTCGGAGATGGCGAACATCGCGCCGATGATCGCGATGATCGCGATGGGGACGTTGATGAGGAAGACGGATCCCCACCAGAAGTGCTGCAGCAGTACGCCGCCCAGGATCGGCCCGGCGGCGCCGCCGATACCGCCGATCCCGGCCCAGATCCCGATCGCACGGCCGCGGTTGTGCCCTTCGAACGTCGCCACGATGATCGCCAGGGTCGCCGGCATCAGCGCGGTCGCGCCGAGTCCGGTGAGGACGCGCATCGCCACCAGTGGCCAGGTCGAGTGCACGAGGGCGCAGCCGAGCGAGCCGCCCCCGAACAGCGCGCTGCCGATGACGAACATCCGGCGCCGACCGAACCGGTCGCCGAGCGCGCCGCTGAAGATGAGCAGCACCGCCTGGGTCAGCGTGTAGCTGTCGATGATCCACTCGAGCCCGCTCGTGGACGGGTGAAGGTCCCTGACGAGTGTCGGCAGCGCGATGTTGAGGACGGTCTGGTCGAGGCTGATCAGCAGGATCGTGAAGCAGAGGACCGCGAGGACGAACCCTTGCTTGAGCGACAAGTTCGACCGATCAGGTCGCGACGAGGAGCGAGAGTGAGAAGTCGCCAGCCGCATCGTTCCAGGCATGGACCAGGTCGAAGCCATGCCGCGCAAGCTCCGCGTGCAAGCTCGGCAGCTCGAACTTCGTGCTGATCTCGGTCAGCATCTCCGCACCCTTGGGCAAGTCCCACTCCAGGTTGATGGCGCGGAAGCAGGCGTGGACATCGCGCACCGACCGCAACCACATCTCGATCTGTCCGAGCTCATCGTTCCACCGCGCGATGTGCTCGAAGTCGACGGGGGTCAGGCCTTCGGCGTCGAGCTCCCGGCGCAGCACCTCGATCAGGTTGCGGTTGAACTCGGCGGTCACCCCGGCAGAGTCGTCGTACGCCGCGACCAGCCGCGCCGGATCCTTCTTGAGGTCGGCTCCGAGCAGGAAGTGGTCGCCGGCGTCGAGCGAGTCACGCAGCCGCGTGAGGAACGCGGCCCGGCCGGCGGCGTTGTAGTTGCCGATCGTGCCGCCGAGGAAGGCAACCAACCGCCCGCCGGCGGCGCCGGGGAGCCGGCCGAGGGGGTCGTCGAGGTCGGCGACGAGGGCGGCCACGGTCACCGTCGGGTAGCCGTCGGCGATCCGCTGCGCGGCCGCGGTCAGGACCTCGACGCTGATGTCGATCGGGACGAAGGTGAGCGGGCCGTGGTGGCTGAACGCGTCGAGCAAGAGCCGCGTCTTCGCCGAAGTCCCGGATCCGAGCTCGACCAGCGTCGTCGCCTCCGTGAGCGTCACGACGTGTCTCGCGTGGTTGAGGAGGATCTCGGTCTCTCGACGGGTCGGGTAGTACTCGGGAAGCCGGGTGATCTCGTCGAACAGCTTGCTGCCGCGTTCGTCGTAGAACCAGCGGGCCGGCAGGGTGGGCGGGTTTTGGCGCAGTCCCTCCCGCACGTCGGCCTCGAGCCGCGCGGAGTTCGACACGAGTGTCCGCCGGCCGGAGACCGACCACCTGGTTGCGCCCAGGACCAGGCCGGTGTCGGCTGCAGGCTCACCGACGGTCGTCATGAGCGCGCCAGCCGCAGCCCGCTGAACGCCCATCGTGCATGGGCGGGGTAGAAGTTGCGATAGGTGAGTCGCTGATGCCCCGGCGGCGTGACAGCGCTCGCGCCCCGCAACACGTGCTGATCGCACATGAACTTGCCGTTGTACTCGCCCACCGCGCCTGCCGCGGGCCGAAATCCCGGGTACGGCAGGTACGCGCTGGCCGTCCACTCCCAGACGTCACCCACCATCGCCGGCCCTGCGGTGCCGGGATGGCAACGCGCCAGGTCGAGCAGGCCGCCGAGGTCGTCGCCGAGGGCGCGGGCCGCGATCTCCCACTCCTGCTCGGTCGGCAGCCGCGCGCCCGGCCACGACGTCGCCGCCCATCGGGCGTAGGCGTCCGCTTCGTAGAACGACACGTGGCAGACCGGTTCGGTGGCACGCA